>CAYVGE010000108.1:8977-13303 GCA_964450395.1 uncultured Actinomycetota bacterium | reverse complement strand
CTCGAAGATGGACGAGGTGATCTTCGAGGAGTTCAAGGGCACCGGCAACATGGAGCTGCGCCTCGACCGGCGCATGGAGCAGAAGCGCATCTTCCCGGCCATCGACATCGACGCCAGCGGCACCCGGAAGGAGGAGCTGCTGTTCGACCGCGAGGAGCTGGCCATCGTCTGGAAGCTGCGGCGCGTGCTGGCGGCCCTGGAGGGCCCGGCGGCCCTGGAGCTGCTGATCGACAAGATGCGCGCCACCCGGTCGAACAACCAGTTCCTGACCCAGATCCAGAAGTCGAACCTGCAGACGTAGCGTTCCCGGAGGCGTGCTGCGGCTCCGGACCGCTCACCTGAGTCCCGCGGCTTGCGCCGCGCTCCTCACGACCTCGGAGTCCTCCCCCGCACCACGTGCCCTGCGTCGTGCACACCAGGCGCCATCGGCGCGGCTAGGGTGTGCATCCGCGCCGGTCGGGAATCGGCGCAGTCAAGGAGATCTCCATGAAGGCTGACATCCACCCGCAGTACGTGCTGTCCACGGTGCGCTGCTCGTGCGGCAACGAGTTCACGACGCGCAGCACCGAGCCCGAGATCCGGGTCGAGCTGTGCAACCAGTGCCACCCCTTCTACACCGGCAAGCAGAAGCTGGTGGACTCGGGCGGGCGCGTCGAGCGCTACCGCCAGCGGTACGCGAAGTCGCAGGCCAAGCAGGCCGAGGCGGCCAAGCGCGGCCAGGCGAAGGACGCCTAGCACCGCACGTCCTCGATCCAGGGGTCGCGTCCCATGGCAACCGACGAAGCCCTCGCCTACTACGGCGGGCAGGCGGTCATCGAAGGCGTGATGATGCGCGGCACCGACCACTGGGCGGTGGCCGTCCGGCGGCCGTCGGGCGAGATCTACCTGGAGCGGCACGCGACGAGCGACGTGCCCCGGCGGCGGCCCATCTGGCGCAAGCCGCTCCTGCGGGGCATGTTCGCGCTCGTCGACGCGCTGAAGGTCGGCACCCGGGCGTTGACCATCTCGGCCAACGCCTCGGTCGACGACGACGAGCAGCTGTCGCCCGGCGAGTTCGGCGGCGGCCTGCTGCTGGCGCTGCTGGTGTTCGTCGGCATCTTCGTCGTCCTCCCCAACCTGGGGCTGGCGCCGCTGCGCGGCGCGGTCGGCGACGGGTGGGCGTACCACCTGGTCGAGGGCGTCATCCGCGTCGCGATCTTCCTGGGCTACCTGACGGCCATCGCGATGGTCGGCGACATCCGCCGGGTCTTCGCCTACCACGGCGCTGAGCACCAGACGATCGCGGCGTGGGAGCACGGCGAGCAGCTGGACCCCGAGGCGATCGGGCGGCACTCGACGCTGCACGTCCGGTGCGGCACGAACTTCCTGATCATGGTCATGCTGATCGCGATCGTCGTCTACTCGGTCGCGGGCTCGCTGCTGCCGCCGCCGGGCGAGGGCGTGGTCGTGGGCGTCGTGTACCACGTCGCGCTGCGCGTGGCGCTCCTGCCGCTCGTGGCCGGGCTCGCCTACGAGAGCCTGCGCCTGGGCGCGGGCCGGGACAACTGGTTCGTCCGCGCGCTCATGCAGCCGGGACTGTGGCTGCAGCACATCACCACCAGGCCCTCGGACCCCCAGATGGTGGAGGTCGCGGTGCGGGCCTTCGAGGCCGTGGTGCCCGAGGGGCAGCTCGACGGGCGTCTGCCGGCGACCCTGCCGTCACCGGTGGTCTGGGGACCCGACGACCTGGCCACAGCCGACCCCGCCGCCGATCCCGTGGGTGGTGCGTAGCGGACGCCGCCCCACCTAGGCTTGGCGTCCCCCGACCCCCGCTGGAGCACCATCGCCATGTCCGACCGCCTGTTCGCCCGGCTCGATGAGCTCGAACGCGACTACGACGAGCTGACCGCCTCGCTTGCCGACCCCGACATCTTCTCCGACCCGCAGCGCTACGCCGAGGTCGCCAAGCGGCAGTCGGACCTGTCGGAGGTCGTGGGGACCTACCACACGTGGCAGGAGGTCACCGGCGACGCCGAGGCCGCCCGTGAGCTCGCGCGCGAGTCCGGTGGCGAGGACGGCGCGGCGTTCCGCGCCGAGGCCGAGCAGCTCGAGCGCCGCGCCGCCGAGCTGGTCGAGCAGCTGCGGCTGCAGCTGCTGCCGAAGGACCCCCACGACGACCGCAACGTGATCGTCGAGATCCGCGCCGGCGCCGGCGGCGACGAGGCCGGCCTGTTCGCGGGCGAGCTGTACCGCATGTACACGCGCTTCGCCGAACGCAACGGCTGGCGGACCGAGCAGATCAGCGTCTCCGAGCAGGGCATCGGCGGCGTCAAGGAGGTCGTGTTCCAGGTCTCCGGCGGCGGTGCCTACTCCCAGCTCAAGCACGAGTCGGGCGTGCACCGGGTCCAGCGCGTGCCCCAGACCGAGTCGGGTGGTCGGATCCACACGTCGACCGCGTCGGTCGCGGTGATGCCCGAGGCGGAGGAGGTCGACGTCCGCATCGACCCCAACGACCTGCGCGTCGACGTCTACCGGTCGTCGGGACCCGGCGGCCAGTCGGTCAACACGACCGACTCGGCGGTGCGCATCACCCACGAGCCGACCGGTCTGGTCGTGTCCTGCCAGGACGAGAAGTCCCAGCTGCAGAACCGCGAGAAGGCGCTGCGCATCCTGCGCGCCCGCCTGCTGCAGCTCGAGCAGGAGCGCGCGGCGAAGGAGCGCGCCGAGGCGCGGCTGTCGCAGATCGGTACCGGGGACCGCTCCGAGAAGATCCGGACCTACAACTTCCCCCAGAGCCGCGTGACCGACCACCGCATCGGCCTGTCGGTGCACAACCTGTCCGACGTCATGGACGGCGGGTTGCAGGAGCTGCTGCGTGGGCTGGTCGCCGAGGAGCAGCGCCGTCGGTTGGAGGCGCTGGCGCTGGCCGAGTGAACGACGGCACCGGCCGCGCCACCGCCGGTGACCTGTTGCGCGCGGTCGAGGCGCGCCTCGGGCGATCCGGGCTGCCGAGCCCGCGGGCCGACGCCAGGTGGCTCGTCCGTCACGCGCTCGGGTGGTCGGCGGCCCAGCTGACGACCGGTCACAACCGCCGGCTGTCCACCGACGAGGTCGCGGCCGTCGAGCACCTCGTGGCGCGGCGGGCCGCTCACGAGCCGTTGCAGCTGGTGCTGGGCGGCACCGAGTTCCGCGGCCACCACCTCGACCTCCGGCCCGGCGTGTTCATCCCCCGACCCGAGACGGAGCTCCTCGTCGAGCTGGTGCTCGACCGGCTGCCGGCCGGCGGCGCCGTCGTCGAGCCGTGCACGGGCAGCGGCGCGGTGGCGTGTGCCGTCGCGGTCGAGCGACCCGGGACGGTGGTCGTCGCGACGGACCGGGATCCCGCCGCCGTCGCCCTCGCCGCCCACAACGCCGGCCAGCTGGGGGCCGAGGTCGATGTGCGGGAGGGCCAGCTGTTGGCGCCGGTGCCCGCGCGCCTGCGGGGACGCACGACGGCGCTGGTGTCCAACCCGCCCTACCTGGCCGAGGGCGAGCTGGCGTCGTTGCCCGCCGACGTCGCGCGCTGGGACCCCGTCGGCGCGCTGGTCGCCGGCCCGACCGGCCACGAGGTCTCCGACGCGCTGGTCGCCGCGGCCGGGTCGTGGCTCGCGCCGGGCGGGTGGCTCGCGCTGGAGCTCGACGAGCGGCGCACCGCCGCCGCGGCCGACCGCGCCCGGTCGTCGGGGCTGGTCGACGTCGCCGAGGTGACCGATCTGACCGGACGTCCCCGCTTCGTGCTGGCGCGTCGCCCCGCCGGCGGTTGACCACGTACGCCGGCGGCGCGACAGCACCGCGCCGCTCCAGGCACATCGTCTGAGGTCGGGGCGGGACGGCGGCCGCGGCCGCCGTCAGTGGTCGAGGTCCTGCGTGGGGTCGACGTCGATGCCGGCGGCGCGCGCGACGCGCCGGTACGCGGCTGCCAGGCTGGTCACCGTCTCGTGGGCGTTCAGCCCGCTGGGGTTCGGCACGATCCACAGCTCGGCGCCGCCCAGCCGTTCGTGCTGCGGGCCCTGCTGGGCGCGCGGCCGGTCGAAGCCCACCCGGTAGGCGGTCACGCCGGCCACGGCCACGACGCGCGGGGCCCACGCCGCGATGCGCGACTCGAGCGCCCCGGCTCCGGTCCGCAGCTCGTCGCGCCCGAGCTCCGCCGCCCGCCCGGTCGCCCGCGCGGCCATGTTGGTGATCGCGATGCCCCGGTCGATCAGGTGTGCGCGATCCTCCGCGGTCATGCCGGCCGCGGGATCGATCGGCCGGTGGATGACCCCGCCCCGCAGCAGGGCCGGGTAGAAGCGGTTGCCGGGGTGGGCG
>CAYVGE010000108.1:4867-8967 GCA_964450395.1 uncultured Actinomycetota bacterium | reverse complement strand
ACAGCCCGGGGTTGATGCCGACGAAGACCAGGAGGGGATCGTCGCCGACGAGGTCGGGCACCGTGGCGTCGCGGTACGCCTCGAGCTCGGCGCGGGTGAACCGACGGCGCGCGGTCACGGGCGCGCACCGGCGGCCGGTGCGACGCCGCTGCCCGCGCCGGCCAGCGCCGTCCGGACCGTCACGTGTCGACGCCACGCAGGTGGGCGGGCAGCGTCCGTCCACGCGCCTCGGCCCACTCCCGGTGGTCGGGGACGTCGAGCCGGCACGTGTACTGGGTCCAGTACGCGCCGAACTCGCCGATGTACGCGAAGCTGCGCCGCAGGCCGCGCTCCCGCGCGTCGTAGTCGCCCAGGCCGGTCAGCCACGTCACGAAGTCACCGTGCGCGTCGGCCAGCTCGACGAACGTGCGGGCGTTGACCGGCACGGCCGCGAGCTTGGAGCGGCTCTGGATCAGCCGCTCGTCGGCGGCCAGCCGCTCGACGTCCTGCTCGTCGTAGCCGGCGACCACCCGCGGGTCGAAGTCGGCGAACACCTCGGCCGTCACCGGCCAGTGCGCCTGGACGACCCGCCAGGACATCCCGGCGTTGAACACGGCGCGGGTGAGGACCTCGAACCAGTCCGACGGCCCGGTCGGCGTGATCTGGCGCGGGGCGCCCGAGTCGTGTGGCGTGAAGTCGTGCATCGGTCGTCCAGTGTGCTCGCGGGTCGGGGCACCGCGCAGTATGGGGCCTGCGTCCGGCCTCGACGCCCGCCCCTGTGGAAAGCGGTCAGGCGCGGGCGTGGATGGCACGCACGGCGTCGATCGTGTCGGCCTGGTCAGCGGTCTTGTCGTCGCGGTAGCGGCGGACGCGGGCGAAGCGCAGCGCCACGCCACCGGGGTAGCGGGTCGAGGTCTGGACACCGTCGATCGCGACCTCGACGACCTGCACCGGCGTCACGTGCACGACGTGGCGCGTGCGCCCGGTCTCGAGCTCGAGGAACCGCTCCGTCTGCCAGGCGAGCACCTCGTCGGTGAGCCCCTTGAACGTCTTGCCCAGCATCACGAAGCCGCCGCCATCGGGGTCACGTGCGCCCAGGTGCAGGTTCGACAGCCAGCCGCGGCGTCGGCCGGAGCCCCACTCGACCGCCAGCACCACCAGGTCCAGCGTCCACGAGGGCTTGACCTTGCGCCACGATGCGCCGCGGCGCCCGGCCTGGTAGGGCGCGTCGAGCACCTTGACGACCATGCCCTCGAAGCCCGCCGCGACGAGGCGGTCGAAGAAGGCGGTTGCCGCCGCGCCGTCGGCCACGACCTCGCGCTCGACCAGGTGCATCGGGGGCACCGCCGCGTCCAGCGCGCGCAGGCGGTCGCGCAGCGGTGCGTCGATCAGGTCGTCGCCGTCGTGGTGCAGGCAGTCGAAGAAGCGCACGACCGTGCCGCCCCGGGCGCCGTCGGCGTCGTCGCCCAGGCGTTGCATGGTGACCTGGAAGGGCTCGGGCCGGCCGTCGTCGCGCAGCGAGACCGCTTCGCCGTCGAGGATCACCGTACGTGCCGGCAGCGCGCGGACCAGGTCGACGATGCCGGGCACGTCGGCGGTGATGTCGCGCAGGCTGCGGGTGAACACCGCCACGGCGTCGCCGTCGCGGTGCACCTGCACGCGCGCGCCGTCGATCTTGGCGTCGGCCACGACGTCGCCCGCCGCCCCGTCGAGCGCGGTGGCGGGATCGGCTGCGGTCGACGCCAGCATCGGCTGGACCGGGCGCATGACCTGCAGCCGGAACCCCGCCAGCGCCTGCTCGCCGCCGGCCAGCGCGGCGTCGGTCACGGCGGCCAGGTCGTCGCTCAGCATGTAGGCCCGACGCACGGCGGCGACGGCCACGTCGGCGGCGTCGGCGATCGCGGTCACCATCACGCCGTCGAGCGCGCCGTGGCGCAGCTCGCCGATCAGCAGCCGCCCAAGGA
Source organism: uncultured Actinomycetota bacterium (assembly GCA_964450395.1). GTDB lineage: Bacteria > Actinomycetota > Nitriliruptoria > Euzebyales > JAHELV01 > JAHELV01. The sequence goes on along the minus strand of CAYVGE010000108.1, from coordinate 7,024 downwards.
ACGCCTGCTCGTCGGCGGTCGCGCGGGCGAACAGGTCGCGCAGCGCGGCGTCCCGGCGCTGCCGCGACCCGTCGCCCGTCGTCGCCGCCACCGCGGTCAGGCACGCGTCGACGTCGGCCAGCGTCAGCGACGGTGCCGGAGCCGGCGGGACGTCCATGCCGCCGACCGAGGCGTACCCGATGCCGATGCGGCCCTGGGGGGTCGCGCCGGTCAGGTAGGCGACGGCCAACGACCGCTCCGGCGGCCCGAGGGCGCGGATCAGGTCAGCCAGCAGCGCGGTCTTGCGGCCGCGCGCCCGGGTGGCGCCGACGGCGGCGGACGTGGCGACGAGCTCGTGGAGGCGCATGACGTCCTGGGTGGGGGAGTGGACCGTGCCATTGTGGCCCGCCACCGTGGGCGCGCGCCCGCGCACCGCACCGGCCCGCGGGCGGGCGGTGGTGCCCGACCCACGGCCCGTGTGCGAAGCTGGGACCGTGAGCACCGTGCGAACACTGGACGACCGCGACGCCGTGGCGGCCGAGGTCATCGACGCGCTGCGCGCATCGCTGCTGGTCGTGTTGCCGACCGACACCGTCTACGGCGTGGTCGCCGACGCGTTCGACGTGCGGGCCACGTCGGCGTTGCGGGGCGCCAAGGGCCTGGCGCCCACGGCGCCGCTGACGGTCCTGATCCGCAACCCCCGGCAGGTCGCCGGGCTGGTGGCGGACATCCCCGAGGCCGCCGACCGGCTGATGGCCTCGTACTGGCCGGGACCGTTGACCATGATCCTGCCGGCGACCGACGGGCTGACGTGGGACGTCGGGCCGCCGGCCACCGTCGCCCTGCGCATGCCGACCGACGACCTGCTCCTGGAGGTCATCGCCGACATCGGCCCCCTGGTCTGCACGGCGGCGGCCCGTCCGGCCGACGGGCTGCCCCGCACGGTCGAGGACGCGCACGACAGCCTCGACGACCGCGTCGCGCTCTACATCGACGGCGGGCCGCGCGAGGCGGACGTCTCGACGATCGTCGACCTGACGCGGATCCGTGCGGTGGTGCTGCGGGAGGGGGCGATCCCGTCGGCGGACGTCGAGTTGGTCGCGGCGGGCCGCGTGGGGTGGGGGCGCACGCCCGACGAGACGGCCTGACCGCTCCCGGGCGCGGGCCGGGCCCGCTATCGTCGTGCCGTCAGGCGAACCGGCACCACGAAACGAGCACAACTATGACCGACGCGGCCGCCCGGGAGCAGTGGGGCCCGGACTTCGACGCTCTGCGGACCACCGACCCCGAGATCGCCCAGGCGATCAGCGACGAGATCACGCGCAAGCAGGAGAGCCTGCAGCTGATCGCGAGCGAGAACTTCACGTCGCCCGCGGTGCTCGCCGCGCAGGGCAGCGTGATGACCGACAAGTACGCCGAGGGCTACCCGGGGAAGCGCTACTACGGGGGCTGCGAGTTCGTCGACGTCGCCGAGCGCCTCGCGATCGCCCGGGCGCAGGAGCTGTTCGGCGCCGACCACGCCAACGTCCAGCCCCACTCCGGCGCGCAGGCCAACATGGCCGCCTACCACGCGCTGGGGGTCCGCCACGGTGACACCTTGATGGCGATGTCGCTGGCCCACGGCGGCCACCTGACCCACGGCTCGCCGGTCAACTTCAGCGGCCGGTGGTTCGAGATCGTGGGCTACGGCGTCAGCAAGGAAGACGAGCTGGTCGACATGGCCGAGCTGCGCACGCTCGCCGAGCAGCACCGGCCCAAGGTCATCGTCGCCGGCTACACCGCGTACCCGCGCCACGTCGACTTCGCCGCGTTCCGGGGGATCGCGGACGACGTCGGCGCCAAGCTGATGGTCGACGCCGCCCACGTCGCCGGCCTGATCGCCGGCGGCGCGCACCCGTCGCCCGTCCCGCACGCCGACGCCGTGACCTTCACCACCCACAAGACGATGCGCGGCCCGCGCGGTGGGACGATCCTGTGCACGGCCGACCTGGCCAAGGCCGTGGACAAGGCGGTGTTCCCGATGCTGCAGGGCGGACCGCAGATGCACGCCATCGCGGGCAAGGCGGTGGCGTTCCGGGAGGCGCAGCTGCCGGAGTACCGCGACTACGTCCGGGCGGTCGTCGACAACGCGGTGGTGCTGTCGGACGCGCTGGCCCACGAGGGCCTGCGGATCGTCTT
>CAYVGE010000108.1:0-4857 GCA_964450395.1 uncultured Actinomycetota bacterium | reverse complement strand
TCTTCGGGGGCACCGACATCCACTACCTGCTGGCCGACGTCACGCCGCTCGGCCTGACCGGGGCCGAGGCGGAGGCCCGGTGCGAGGCCGCCGGCATCGCGCTGAACAAGAACGCGATCCCGTTCGACGAGCACCCGCCGATGATCGGCAGCGGGATCCGTGTGGGCACCCCCTCGGTGACCACCCAGGGGATGGGAGCCGACGACATGCGCACGATCGCGGCGCTGATCGGGCGCGCGCTGCGCGGCGACGACCCCGCGGCGGTCCGCGACGACGTCCGGCGGCTGGCCACCGCGCACCCGATCTACGGCCTGACGCTGTAACCGATGCCCGCCCGATCGGCGGGGGAACGACTTTGTGCATTCTTTCACAAGGTGGTAGGCTGCGCCGCAGCCAGCCGCACGACCGATCAGAGGCCGAGCCGCCGTGACGACTGACGAGGATGCCGTGCCGCGTCCCCGGGACCCCCACGGAACCGACACGGTCCTGACGATCGCGATCCAGCTCGTGGTGGCCGTCGCGGTGTGGGGCCTGCTCGGGCTGGTGATCGACCTGGTCGCGGGCACCGGCCCCTGGGTGCAGTTCATGGGGATCGTGCTGGGCACGTTCGTCGGGCTCGCGCTCGCGCAGCGCCGCGCCGCGCCGGTGGAGCCCGACGGTGGCTGAGCACAGGACGCCGCCGGGCGTGCCGTCGACCCCGCGGTACGTCGATCGCGACGACGGCTGGACCCTGGCGGCCGAGCTGCTGACGGCGACGTTCCTGTGGGGCGGGGTGGGCTGGCTGCTGGACCGCTGGCTGGGTACCGGGCCGCTGCTGATGGCCATCGGGTTCGTGCTGGGCAACGCGCTGGGCGTCTACCTGCTGTGGGTCCGCTCGCACGACCGGTTCACGCGGGACCACGCCGAGCTGCTGGAGAAGCGGGCGCGTCCCCCGCATGGGGCGCCGCGGGCACCGACCCCCATCGACCCGTACGACGAGCCGCCCGAGCCGTTCCCGGCGTTCCCGCGCCCACGGCGCGATCCCGCCAGCCGGTCGCCGGCGCCCGCCGATCCTCCGGGGAGCGGAGCCGACCGTGGCTGACGACCGGGTCGTCGCGGGGCGGGCGCCCGGGCCCGTCACCGCGACCGAGCCGATCGAGTGGCGCATGGCGCTGCGCGGGGTGCTGCTCGTGCTCGCCGTCGGCGGACTGTTCGTCGGCGGCGCGGCGGTGGTGGCCGACCGCGAGGCCCTCAACGGCGCCGCGCTGGGTGTCGCGGTCGTCGCCGGGACCATGCTGCTGTCGGGCGGCCTGCTGTCGCTCGCGGCGCCGTTCGGGCCGTCCGCGCTGTTCGCCGCGGCGCTGGGCGGCTACGTGCTCAAGCTGGGCATCTACGCGTTGCTGATGGTCGCGCTGCGCGACGTCGCCTGGCTCGATGGCATCGCGTTCGCGGTGACATCCGCTATCCTGCTCGTGGTCGCGCTGGCCTGGCAGAGCCGCCTGGTGCTGCGCGACCCGCGGCTGTTGTGGATCGCCCCCGGCGACGCCCGCTCCGCCGCACCGGATGCGGGCCGTGTGGTATACACGTCCGCCCAGGAGCCCTCCCCCCACCGTCCTTCCGATCCGCGGAGCACCGAAAGGACTTCTGCGTGATGTCGCTGCTTGCTGCCGTCGAATACGGCGGGAACTGGGAGATCCCTCCCGTCGAGGAGCTGTTCGTCTTCGAGCCGTTCGCGTTCCAGGACACGATCTTCGCGTTCAACCGCGTGGCGCTGCTCGTGCTCTCGGCGTCGATCATCGCGCTCGCCATCCTGTGGGTCGGCCTTGGCAACCCCAAGGTGGTGCCCGGCAAGTTCCAGGCGGCGTGCGAGGCGGTCGTCGAGTTCATCCGCGAGCAGATCGCCATCCAGGTCATCGGGGCCGACGGCGCGCGGTGGGTGCCGCTGCTGCTCTCGATCTTCATGTTCGTGTGGATCAACAACCTGTTCGAGATCATCCCGTTCATCAACTTCCCGCCGACGTCCAAGATCGCCATCCCGATGTTCCTGGCGGTCATGGTCTGGGTGCTCTACATCTACCTGGGCATCAAGACGCAGGGGGCGGGCCGCTACTTCAAGGAGTCGATCTTCCCGCCGGCCGCGCCGAAGGCGCTGTGGCCGTTGATCGGCCCGATCGAGTTCGTCTCGAACTTCATCACCCGTCCGGTCACCCTGACGGTACGGCTGTTCGCCAACATGATGGCCGGCCACATCCTGCTGACGCTGCTGTTCATCACGGCGCACGCGTTCATGGTCTGGGGACCCGGCCTGCCGGTCGGCCTGGTGGGCCTCGCCGCGTCGCCGGTGATGATCGGCTTCGAGTTCGTCGTCGGCCTGCTGCAGGCCTACATCTTCACCATCCTCACCGCCGTCTACATCGGAGCATCGCTGCACCCTGAGCACTAGCCGGTGGTGGGCTAGGTCAGTGTCGACACACCGGCGCACGAGGCGCCGGCGTACCGCAAGGAGACGAGTGACATGGAATCCATAGGTGCAGGCCTGGTGTTCGGGCTCGGAGCGATCGGTCCGGGCATCGGTCTGGGCTACCTGATCGGCAAGGCCATCGAGGCCATGGCGCGCCAGCCCGAGGCGGCCGGCATGGTGCGCACGACGATGTTCCTGGGCATCGCGTTCGTCGAGGCGCTGGCCCTGTTCGGCTTCGTGCTGAGCTTCATCGTCTAGTGGTTCCGCCCGCCCGCACGGCGCGGTGCGCACACCCGGTGCCCACCGCGGAGCTGAGAACCAGGAGTCACGAATGAGTGCGCTGACGACGTCGGTGGTCGTGCTGGCCGCCGAGGATGGCGGTGGTGGTGCGCTGCAGGTCGTGCTGCCCGCGACCGCCGAGCTCGTCTGGGGGTTGATCGGCTTCGCCATCCTGATGGCCTTCGTGGCCTGGAAGGTCTGGCCCGCGCTGAACCAGATGCTCGAGGAGCGCCAGCAGGCGATCCAGGGCAAGCTGGAGGAGGCCGAGGAGATCCGCACCGAGGCGGAAGAGCTCCGACGCCAGTACCAGGAGCAGCTGCGTGACGCGCGCGCCAGGGCCGACGAGATCGTCGAGGAAGCGCGCTCCGACGCCGAGCGGGTCCGCGAGCAGAAGGTGGCCGAGGCGGAGGAGGAGGCCCAGGGGATCCGCCAGCGGGCCCGCGACGACGCCGAGGCCGAGCGCCAGCGGCTGGTGCAGCAGCTGCGCTCGCAGGTCGCGGCGCTGTCGGTCGACCTCGCCGGTGCCATCGTGCACCGCGAGCTCGACGCCGAGCAGCACCGCTCGCTGGTCGATGAGTACATCGACCAGCTGTCCAGCATGAACTGATCCAGGCAGCATGGCGGGTCGATGCGGACCGGGCTCCGCATCACCTGGTGAACAGGAGCAACGATGGCGATGTCGACCGGGCTGGTCGATCAGTACGCCGAAAGCCTGCTGGCGATGGCCGAGGCCGAGGGCGAGACCGAGCGCGTCACCGACGAGCTCACGCGCTTCGGCCAGGCGCTCCAGCAGCACGGCGAGCTGCGCGAGGCGCTCGGCGACCGGACGCTGCCGGTCGAGCGGCGGCTGGCCGTCGTCGACGAGCTGCTGGAGGGCAGGGCGCACCCCCAGACGATCGGCGCCGTGGCCTACGTCGTCCAGACGGGCCACGGCCGCATGCTGGTGGAGATCATCGACGCGTTCGAGCGGGCGGCCGCCTCCCGGCGCGACCGTGAGGTCGCGGAGGTCCGCACGGCGGTCGAGCTGACCGACGACCAGCGCGAGCGGCTCCGTGAGGCGCTGGGCAAGGCGACCGGTCGCGACGTCGAGCTGCGCGTGGTCGTCGACGACACCGTCGGCGGCGGCGTCCTGGCGACCGTCGGCGACACGGTGATCGACGGCACGGTGTCCCGGCAGCTGGCGCGGATGCGCGCGCAGCTGGCCGGCGCCTAGACGAACACGAAGGAAGATCACCCATGACCGACCTGTCGATCTCCACCGACGACATCACGCAGGCCCTGCGCGCGCAGATCAGCGACTTCTCGACGTCGCTGCAGCGCGAGCAGGTCGGCCACGTGGTCGAGTCCGGCGACGGCATCGCCCGCGTGGCGGGCCTGCCCAACGTCATGGCCAACGAGCTGGTCGAGCTCGGGACCGACGCCGAGGGGCAGACGCTGTACGGCATCGCGCTGAACCTCGAGGCGGAGTCGGTCGGCGTCGTCATCCTCGGCGACGGCTCCGTCGTCGAGGAGGGCCAGGAGGTCAAGGCGACCGGCGACGTGCTGTCCGTGCCGGTCGGCGACGCCTACCTCGGCCGCGTGGTCGACCCGCTGGGCCGGCCGATCGACGGCAAGGGGCCGCTGGACCCCGACAAGCTCGACGGCCGGCGTGGCCTGGAGGTCCAGGCGCCCAGCGTCGTCGAGCGCCAGCCGGTCGAGGAGCCGCTGCAGACCGGCATCAAGGCCATCGACGCGATGATCCCGATCGGCCGCGGGCAGCGTGAGCTGATCATCGGGGACCGCCAGGTCGGCAAGACCGCCGTGGCGGTCGACACGATCATCAACCAGAAGGGCCTGTGGGGCACCGACCGCCAGGTCAAGTGCATCTACGTGGCCATCGGCCAGAAGGGCTCGACGGTCGCGGAGATCGTCGCCCGCCTCGAGGCCAACGGCGCTATGGAGTACACGACGGTGGTCAACGCGCCGGCGTCGTCGGCCGCGCCCTTCCAGTACATCGCGCCGTACGCCGGGTGTGCCATCGGCTCGCACTGGATGTACAACGGCGAGCACGCGCTGATCATCTACGACGACCTGTCCAAGCAGGCCGACGCCTACCGCCAGCTGTCGCTGCTGCTGCGCCGGCCGCCGGGCCGCGAGGC
>CAYVGE010000107.1:0-13344 GCA_964450395.1 uncultured Actinomycetota bacterium | reverse complement strand
GCGCGGTCATGACGGCTGCTCCTCCCCGACGCCACAGCCGACACGGTCGGGGTGACGGGACCGTTACGGCGTCCACCGGTCGGGCGGATCGACACCGTCCCATGGGTCGAAGTCGACCTCCAGCGGCTCCTGCGCCGGCCGCTGCTCCTCCGGCACGTGGCGCAGGTTCAGCCGGATGCGCGTCCACATGCCGGACCGGCCGCGCATGGCGTCGACCAGGACGTCGGCGGGCTCGAGGTAGGGCCAGACGGCGGCGTGCCGCGCCTTCCACCGGTCGAGGCCCGCCATCGCCTCGTCGGTGGTGGCCGCCCGCGCGACCTCGATCAGCGGCATCGTCGAGCGCCGCCGCCCCGACGCGCCGCTGGCGTGGCCGGGCGCGGGGGCCGCGACGCGGCCGTCCGACCGGTCACGGGCATCGTCGGCCCGGTCGAGCTCGTCGGCCAGCGCGAGCAGCGCGTCGAGCTCCCCGATGGCGGCGTCCATGCCCGCGGTGAGGTCGCCGAGTCCGGCGTACCGCGACGGCACCGTGTCGATGGTGAACGCCGCCGGATCGCACGTCGGGACCTCGTCCCACCGCAGTGGCGTCGAGACGCGCGCGTCGGCGGTCGGGCGTACCGAGTACGCCGACGCGACGGTCCGGTCTCGCGCGTTCTGGTTGAAGTCGACGAAGACGCCGTGGCGCTCCTCCTTCCACCACCGCGCGGTCGCGGCCTCCGGCGCGCGCCGCGCCACCTCGCGAGCGAGCGCCTCGGCCGCGCGTCGCACCTCGTCGAACGTCCACCGCCGGGCGATCCGGCAGTTGATGTGGATGCCCCGCGAGCCCGACGTCTTCGGCCACCCGACCAGGCCGACGTCGTCCAGCACCGCCCGCACCACCAGCGCGACGTCGCGGATCTGCGGCCACCCCACTCCGGGCACGGGGTCGAGGTCGACGCGCAGCTCGTCGGGGTCGTCGAGGTCGTCGGCGCGCACCGCGTGCGGGTTGAGGTCGACGCAGCCGAGGTTGACCGTCCACAGCAGCTGCGCGGCGTCGGTCACGACCACCTCGTCGGCGTGGCGGCCCGATGGGTAGTCGAGCCGCACCGTGCCGATCCACCCGGGCCGCGCGGTGGGTGCGCGCTTCTGGAAGAAGAACGGCTCCTCGACGCCGTTGACGTAGCGCTTGAGCACCAGCGGGCGCCCGCCCGCGCCGCGCAGCGCGCCGTCGGCCACCGCCAGGTAGTAGCGGACGACGTCGAGCTTGGTGTGCCCGGACCGCGGGAACCACACCTTGTCGGGGTTGCTGATGCGGACCTCGCGGTCCGCGACCTCCACGATCTCCGCGCGGCGCGCCATGCGGGTCATGGTACGGCGGCCGTCCAGCGTCCTGATCCGTGGAGCGGGCGGCGGTCAGCCGCGGACCCGGCGGTCGGCGTCGACCCGCACGCCCTCCGCCTCCAGCAGCGGAGCCTGCGTGGGCGCGTGCGTGCGGTACAGCCGCCCGCTGGTCGGCACGACCCGCCACCAGGGCAGGTCGGGCACGCGGCGCAGCACGTTCGCGACGGCCTGGGCACCCCCGGGTCGCCCGACCTCCAGCGCCACGTCGCCGTAGGTCACGACCTCGCCCGGTGCGAGGTCACGCACGACCATGGCCACGGCCCGCTGGAACGGCGTCAGCCGGTGGTCGACCGGCACTGGGTCGGCGTTCGGCGGCGGCGGTGGGCTCATCGTCCGGTCAGCGCGGCGCGCACGAAGTCCGCCTTGGCGTCGGTGTACACCTCACGGTCGGCGTGGTGGCGGGCGGCAAGCTCGCGCTTGCGGGCGCGGTAGGCGTCGCGGAGCCCGTCGTCGGTGCGGAGGCGGTCGCGGAAGGCGACGTGGTCGCGCCACCACTGCCCGTCGTGCACGACGACGTGGGCATGGGCGAGCCGGCGTCCGTCACCGCGGCGCAGCGCGAAGCGGTGGCCGTCGTCGCGGTCCGGCGACGGCGCGTAGCCGGCCGCGCGCAGGCCCTCGGCGGCGGGGTCGATCGCCGCCTCGTCGGCCACGCCGACCGCGATGTCGACGATCGGCTTGGCCTCCAAGCCCGCGACGGCCGTGCTGCCGATGTGCTCGAGGCCGGACAGGTCGTCGCCGAGCGCCTCGGCGATGGCGGCGCGCTCCCGCGTGAACCGGTCGGCCCACCTCGGGTCCCACGGGGCCAGCCGGACCGGGTCGTCCCACGACCGCGCCACCTCGGCCTCGGCGAGGTGCGCGCACAGGCGGTCGCGGAACGGCCGCCCGATCAGGTGCGCCGCGTGGCCCGCGGCGCGCTGCACCACGTGGCGGCCGCCGGTCGCGCGCGCCACGTGGTCGCCGAGGCGGTGCATGACGGCGGGGCTGCGCTCGCCGGTCACGGCCAGCACGGGCACGGTCAGGCCGGAGAGGCCGACCGGCGACAGTGGTGTCTGCCACACCCGCAGCTCGTCGAGGGCCACGTGGATCCCCGGGTCGCCGCTGTCGAGCAGTGCGTCGATGCGGCCGAGCGCACGGTGGTCCATGTACGCGAAGAACGCGCGGGCCGCGGCGCGCCCGTCCCCGCCGACGGCGGTGTCGTGCAGCTCGGCCAGCCAGGCCCGCAGGCCCAACGCCTCCCGGTCACCGCCCGCAAGGGTCACGGCCGGTGCCTCGACGACGGTGAGGCTGGCGAACAGCCGCCGCTCGAGCTGCAACGCGGTCAGCGCCACGAGCGCGCCGAAGGAGAAGGCGACGACGTGGGCGTGCCCACCGGCGTGGGCGTCGACGAACGCCTCGAGGTCGCGGGCCTGCTCGGCGATGGTGCCGCCCGGCCCGGGCGAGCGCTCGAAGCCCCGCCGGTCCGGGACGAGCACCCGGAAGCGCTGCGCCCAGTCGGGCAGCACCGGGCCGAACGTCAGCCTGCCCGACAGCAGACCGCCGTGGACGGCCACCAGGGTCGGCCCGTCCCCCGCGGTGACGTGGCCGAGCTCCACCGGTCGCATCGCGCTCCCTCGTCGTGACGGCCGACGATGCTAGTCGCCGTCAGGCCGCGCCGCGCCGAGGACCGCGCGCCGGTCGCCGGCGGGCACGTCGTGGAGGCTGGCCGGCCGCTACCCGTGGCGCCGGCTCCGCTCCACGGACTACGCTCTACGGCGACGGGTCCGTGGAGGCCGGTGCCACGACGCATGCGGTGGACCGGCCCGCCGGGACCAGGACGGTGGGCGATGGGCACGATGATCGACGACCGGGCCGGCGCGTTGGAGCGCCGGTACGCCGTCGTCCTGCACGCCGACATCGTCGACTACAGCCGCCTGCTGGCCGACGACGAGGCCGCGACCGTCGCCGCGGTCCAGGCCTGCCAGCAGCTCGTCGCCGACGTGGTCACCCGGGCCGGTGGCACGCTGATCAACTTCGTGGGCGACAGCTTCCTGGCCGCGTTCGACGACGCGGCGACCGGCATCGCCGCGGCGCTGGACATCTGCCGGGGTGTGCGGGCCCGCAACGTCGACCTCCCGCGGGAGCGCAGGCTGTGGTTCCGCTTCGGGCTCGACGCCGGTGAGATCGTCACCGCGCACGACGGCAGGTGGTTCGGCGACGCCCTCAACATCGCGGCACGGATCCAGGCGCTGGCCGAGACGGGCGGCATCAACGTCACCGAGGCCGTGTACCGCGAGCTCGACGAGCCCGCCCTGCGCCTCGTCGCCCTGGGCACGCGGCGGCTCAAGAACATCCCCGAGCCCGTTCGCGTCTACCGCCTCGCCGGGATCGGGGCGACCGAGGGGCCGCCGCCGGCGCGGGGGATCGTCGAGCCGACCGTCGCGGTCCTGCGCACGACCCACGGCGACGATCCGGCGGACCGCCGGGTCGCCGACGCCCTGCGCGCGGACCTGCTCGGTGCCCTCGGCGACGTGCCGGGGTTGCGGGTGATCGACGCCGCCGACGACGCCGCCGGCACGGACGGTCCGGGCGCCGGCTACTCCCTCGATACGGCGCTGGTGCGGTCGGACGTCCGGGTGCGGGTCTACGCCAAGCTGGTGGAGCTCGAGACGATGAACCTGGTCTGGGGCGGACGGTGGCAGGGCACCACCGAGGACCTGTTCACGCTGCAGGACACCATCGCCGCCGAGACGGTGCGCGCCATGGAGGTCGAGCTGGTCGTCGGTCAGCCCGCGATGCTCTACCGCACCGAGCTCGACGCGACGGAGCGGGCGGCGGTCTACCAGGGGTGGCACCACCTGGACCGGGGCACGTGGGCGGGGTGGCGGAACGCCGTCGAGCTGTTCGAGTCGGTCACGCGGTCACGTCCCGACTCGGTGACCGGGCACGGGCTCACCGCGTTCGCGCGGTGGTGGGGCGTCGCGGCCGGGCTGTCGGACAGCCCCGCCGACGACCTGCGCACTGCGGCGGAGCACGCCGCGCAGGGTGCGGCGCTCGACGACCCGTCGGGGCTGAGCCACCTCGTGCTGGCCGCCGTGCGCCTGGAGCAGGGCGACGACCTGCATGCCGCGCTGTCCGACGCCGAGGAGTCGCTGGTGCGACGACCGACCTGCGACGTGTCGTTCGCGGTGCTGGGCAGCGTCCGTCGCTACCTGGGTGACTGGCGTGCCGCGATCGAGGCGTGCGACCGGGCGCAGCAGCTGAGCCCCGTCCGCCGGCCGTGGTTCGCGACCGTGCAGGCCAGTGCCTGGTACGTCGGCGAGCGGTACCACGACGCCATCCAGGCGGGCGAGTGGATCGTCGACCGCCAGCCCGACAACGTCGAGGCGCTGCTGGTCCTGGCTGCAGCGCAGCAGGCCCTCGGCCTGACCCGGCGGGCGCATGCCACGGTGGCGGCGCTGCTCGAGCGGCACCCCGACGTGCGCCGCGACGACATCGCGCGGCGGCACCCCTTCCGCGACCCGGCGATCGTCCAGCGCTGGACGGACCACCTGGCCGCAGCCGGCCTGCCCTGACCGGCCGCCGGTCGCGGCCTTCCGAACCGCGGCGTCCTGCGGTTACGCTGCGCGGCATGCGGTTGCTCGAGCGGGACGGCCAGATGGTGACGCTCGCCCGCGTGCTCGAGCGGGCGGAGGGTCGCCACGGCCGCGTCGTGCTGGTCAGCGGACCGGCCGGCATCGGCAAGACCTCGTTGGTCCGGGGGTTCGCGGCGGTCGCCGAGGAGGCCGGCGCGACGGTGCGCGTCGGTGCGTGCGACGATCTACGGACGACGCGTGCCTTCGCGCCCTACCGCGACATGGCGCAGGGGCAGCGCCGCCTGGGCCGGGCGCTGCACTCGGGCGCCGAGGCGGCCGACGTGCTCGACGCGATCCTCGAGGAGCTCGACGATCCGCTGCGACCGGTCGTGCACGTGATCGAGGACCTGCAGTGGGCGGACGATGCGACGCTCGACGCTCTGCTGGTCGTGGCCCGTCGGATCGAGCGGCTGCCGGCGGTGCTGGTCGGCACCTACCGGGACGACGAGGTGGACCGCGCCCACCCGCTGCGCAGGGTGCTGGGCGCGCTGGGCGCCGCCGACGTCGAACGGATCACGCTGGCGCCGCTGTCGCGTGACGCCGTGCGCCAGCTGGCGAACCGCGCCGACGCCGACGAGGTCCATCGCGTGACCGGCGGCAACCCCTTCTACGTGCTCGAGATGGCCGCCGCGCCCGGGACCGCCGTGCCCACGACCGTGCGCGACGCCGTGCTGACGCGGGTCATGGGGCTGCCGGAGGCGACGCAGCGGGCACTCGAGACGCTGGCGGTCGTGCCGACCCGCGCGCCACGCCGGCTGGTCGACGCGGTGGTCGACGGCGGCGCCCGCGCGCTGGACGCCGCCGAGCGGAGCGGCCTGGTGGTGGCCGACGCCACGACCGTCGGCTTCGTACACGAGATCACCCGCCGCGCGGTCGAGTCTGATCTGCCGACCGGGGTGCGCATCGCCGCCAACGCGGCGGTCATGTCGGCGCTGGTCGCCGAGGACGCCGACCCCACGAGGGTGCTGCACCACGCGGTCGAGGCGGGCGACGCCGACACCGTGCTGGCCTACGGGCCGGCGGCCGCGCGGGAGGCGGCGCGGCTGGGCAGCCACCGCGAGGCGCTGGAGGCGCACCGCCAGGTCCACCGCTTCGCCGACCGCCTCCCCGAGGCGGAGCGTGCGGGCCTCGCCCTCGACTTCGCCTACGAACTGCAGCTCGCCGCCCGCCACGCTGAAGCCTCGCAGGTCGCGGCCGAGGCCGTCCGGCTGCTGGAGCGCCACGGCAACAGCGACGCGCTGGCCGACGCGCTGCTGGTCCTGTCCCGTGCGGCCTACTGGCACCGCGGCGCCGGTGCGGCCACGCCCCACGCGCAGCGCGCGGTCGACCTCGTCGGTGACGCCGAGCCGTCACCCGTGCAGGCGATGGCGTTCGCCCACATGGCCCGGCTGCACCTGCTGGCGAACCGCAACGCCGAGGCGAGTGACTGGGCCGATCGTGCGCTGGACGCCGCGACGCGCGTCGGGCACCTGCCGGCCGAGGCGGGCGCCCGCATCACCCGAGGTGCCGCCGGCCGCAACCTGGGTGAGGCGACAGGTCTCGAGGACGTCGTTGAGGGCCTCGAGCTGGCCCGTCGCCACGGCTTCCACGAGTCGGTGATCCGCGGGTACTTCCAGGTGGCGGTCGAGCACCTCCGCCGCGGCGACCTCGACCGCGCCGAGGAGGTCGTGCACGAGGGCCGCACGTATGCGGCGAACCACCAGGTGGCCTACGGCACCTTCCGGCTCGACGGCCTGCTGGGGTCGCTGCTGCTGAACCACGGTGCGCTCGACGACGCACTCGGGGTGCTGCGCGCTGCGGTCGACGGCGAAGCTGATCCCGGTGTGGCCGGCGTGCAGCCGCTCAGCTGGCTCGCGCAGGCGCTCGCCCGGACCGGTGATCCCGAGGCCGCGACCTACGCCGATCGGGCATGGGGCCTCGCGATCGGTTCCGCCGAGGCGCCGCGGTTGGCGGCGGCGGCTGCGGCGCTGCTCGAGGTCGGGTGGCTGACGGGTCGGACGGACGGCCTCGAGGACGTCGCCGCGAGGGCGCTCGAGCTGGTCGACGAGACGGCGCACCCCTGGTACAGCGGCGACCTGCGCGTGGCGCTTGACCGCGCCGGGCTGGCGGTGCCACCGCCGCCCCGGCGGGAGCTGCTGCTCGACGCCCACGCCGCCGCGCTCGCGGGCGACCACGTCACCGCCGCCGACGCCTGGGGGCGACGCGGCTACCGCCACGAGCAGGCGGTCGAGCAGGTGCTGTCCGACGACCGCGAGCGCATGCTCGACGGGGTCCGGATGCTCGACGACCTCGGCGCCGTGGGCACGGCCAACGTCGCCCGGGCGCTGCTGCGCGCGCGGGGTGTCACGTCGGTCCCGCGCGGGCCGACCCGCGGCACGCGCGGCAACCCGGCTGGGCTGACCAACCGCCAGGTCGACGTCCTCGCGCTGCTCGCCGAAGGGCTGACCAACGCCGAGATCGCCGACCGCCTGGTCCTGTCGGTGCGCACCGTGGACCACCACGTGTCGGCGATCCTCGACAAGCTCGACGTGCGGTCGCGGCAGGAGGCCGCCGCCCTGGCGCCCGAGCTCGGCGTCAGCGGCTGAACGCCACGACCTCGCGGGCGGCGGCGCCGGCCCGGCGTGGGGTCAGCGGCACCAGCGACGGCGCCATGCGGAACGTCTCCGTCGACACCCACGCGCGGTAGGTCTGCTCGCCGAGCGCGGCCAGCAGGCCAGTGGTCTGGCTGGCCTGCGCGCGCAGGGCGACGAGCTTGCGGTCGGCCACCGGGCCGTCGAGCTGCAACTGGAGCGCGACCCGCTCGGGCGGGGTGAACGCCGGGACGTCCGGGTCGAGGTAGATGTCGAACCGCTCGTAGATCGACGTCCACCGCTCGTGGTGGGCGGCGGTCGTGGTGGCGTACAGCAGCCGGGCGGACGGCGCCGCCAGCTCGCGTGCCGCGGTCGTCCACGACGAGATGCGCCGGTGGTCGGGGTGCCCGGTCAGTCCGTCGGGGCCGAAGGTCACGATCGTGTCGGGCTGCACCTCGCGCACGAGCCCGGCCAGCTGCCCGACGGCCGTGACCTGGTCCTGTCGGGGCAGGGTGCCGTCGACGTGGTCGAGGAACTGGTGCTCGGTCACGCCGAGCGCGGCGAGCGACGCGTGCAGCTCGACCTCCCGGAGACGGCCCAGCCGGCGCGGCGGCCACGTGGCGGGATCGTCGGTGCCCCGCTCACCACGTGTGGCGGTCACGCACACGACGCGCTGGCCGGCGGCACGCGCCAGGGCCATGAGGCCGGCCGACAGGTACGCCTCGTCGTCGGGGTGCGCCCAGACGCCGAGGATGGTGCCCAGGTCGGTGGGGGACAGGCGGGTCATGGCGGCTCCGTTCAGGTGCGGGCGACGGCAGCGGTCCCGGCCGGCGGGCCGCCGGCCGGGACCCGTGCGGGTGCCGTGGCGTGGCTCACGCGGTGGCGACGTCGATGTCGACGGTCACGCCGTTGGTGAGCACGTCGAAGACGGCCGAGCGCGCGCGCGACTGCTCGACGATCTCGCGCAGCTTCTCGGCGGGCGCGTCGCCCTCGATCTGGAAGCTGACACGGATGTTGCTGTAGCCGTTGCGGACCTCGTCGGACATCCCGAGGATGCCCTGCAGGTCGACGTCACCGGTGACGGTCGAGGTGACGCTGGTCAGGTTGACCTTGCGGACGGCGGCGATGTTGGCGATGCCGTGGGTCAGGCAGGCGGCCAGCGCGTGGAGGACGAACTCGGCGCCAGTGGGGCCGTTGTCGTTGCCGACCAGCACGACCGGGTGGTCGGCGTCGACGGTGAACTCCTGGGTGTGCTGCTGCTCGCCGCCGGCGACGTGGAAGTCGCTGAACGTCGACCGGTTGTGGGTCCCGCTGACCCAGGTGTTGCGGACGCGGAACTGGCCCTTGGCGAGCTCGCGCTGCCCGTTGACGGCGTCGAGCGTGGCGAACAGGGTGGCGGTGTCGACGCCGTTGCGGACGGTGTCGGTGACGGTCGTATCGGTCATGGGGGGTGCTCCTGTGAGCGGTGGGCGGGTTGCTGGGGGTCACTGTCGCCGCCCACCGCCACCCGCCAATCGGTGCCCGGTGCCCAGATCACCGCGCGGCGCCACCCATGTGGGTGGGCGGCCGTCGCCGGGCCGACGGCGACCACGACCGGCACCGGTATCCTCACCACGATGACGGGTCGGTGGCAGCCGTGACGAGCGCCGCGCCCGCCCGCCGGCCCTTCGCGGCCGGGGACCTGCTCCGCCTGCTGCTGAGCATCGCGGTGGTCGTCGCCGGCATCGTGATCGCCGAGGTCGGCCAGGCCACGGTCACCGGGTTCGAGCGCGATCTGCTCCGCGCCGTCGCCCGCCTGCCGGACCGGCTCGAGCGCGGGACCCTGGCGGTCGTGCAGGTGGCGACCAGCCTGGTCCCACTGGCCGCCCTGACGGTGCTGCTGGTCCGACGGCGGTGGCGCGTCGCCCTCGTGCTGCTGGTCGCGGGCATGCTCGCGTCGGTGGCGACGGCGTTGGCCGACGCGCTGGTGCTCGACCACGACCTCGGGGCCTTCGTCGCCCGGCTGACCGCCGTCGAGGACCCCGTGCTGACCGCCGCCTACCCCAGCGCCCGCGAGATCGCCGCGACCACGGCGGTCGTGACGGTCGCCGTCCCGTGGCTGCCCGTGGCCTGGAAGCGCGCTCTGTGGGGTGGCGTCGCCGCACTGGTGCTGCTGCGGCTGATCGCGTTGCACCCGGTGCTCGACCTGGTGCTCGCGCTCGGCGTCGGCACCGCCGTCGGGTCGGCCGTGCTCCTGGTCTTCGGGTCACCCTCCCGGGCGCCGTCGGCCGCCGAGCTCGACCGGGCGCTGCGGGTGTGCGGCTTCGTCCCGGACGGCCTGCGGCAGGTCGAGGCGGCGGAGGGGGGCGCCCTGGGGTACGCCTTCCGCAACGGTGCCGTGGCGCACGGCGTGGTGCTGCGCACGCCCGACCAGCGCGACGCCGAGCTCGTCCAGCGCCTCTACCGCGCGGTGCGCTTCCGGGCGTCGGAGGTGCGCCGGCCCTACGCGACGCCCAAGCGGCGGATCGAGCACGAGGTGCTGGCTCTGGTGCTCGCGGGGCGGGCCGGTGCCCGTGTGCCCGCGCCGGTGCGGATCGGCACGACCGACGGCGGATCGGCGTTCGCCGTGCTCGACCGGCCCGACCTCGTGGCGGCGACCGGTGAGGACCTGCGCCGGCCCGAGCTGCTCGACGACCTGTGGCGGCAGGTCGGCGCGCTGCACGACGCGGGCCTCGCGCACCGGGCCATCACGTGGGACGCCGTCGCGGTCGATGCCG
Source organism: uncultured Actinomycetota bacterium (assembly GCA_964450395.1). GTDB lineage: Bacteria > Actinomycetota > Nitriliruptoria > Euzebyales > JAHELV01 > JAHELV01. Next base: position 3,030 of record CAYVGE010000107.1, on the reverse strand, counting down.
AGGGCCGGCCGTGGCTCACGGGGTTCGACCGCGCCGAGACCGCCCCGGAGGCGCGTGAGCGCGCCAGGGACGTCGCCGAGCTGCTGACCGCCACGGCGTTGGTCGTCGGTGTCGACGACGCGGTCGGCGCCGCCCTGCGGGGACTCGGCGCCGAGCGGGTCGTCGGCGCGCTGCGGATGCTCCAGCCGCTGGCCCTGCCACCCGCTACGAGACGGCGGGCCCGGACCGCGGGCGACCTGCTCGCCCGGTTGCGTGCCGCCGTCACCGCGGCCACGGGCGCACCCGGCATCGAGCTGGAGCCGCTCGAGCGTGTCCGGCCCCGTACGGCGCTGATCGTCGGAGTGTCGGCGCTGGCGTTCTACGCGTTGCTGCCGCAGTTGGCGAACGTCGGGGAGACGGTCGCGGCCTTCGGTGACGCCCGTCCCTCGTGGTTGCTGGCCACGCTCGTCGCGTCGGCCGGCACCTACGTGTTCGCCGCCGTGTCGTTCCAGGGGGCGGTCGCCGTCCCGCTGCCACTCGTTCCCAACCTGCGGGCACAGGTCGCCGCCTCCTTCGCCGGGCTCGTCGGTCCCGCCGGTGCCGGCGGGTTCGCGCTGACCGGCCGGTTCCTGCGGCGGGTGGGCGTCGGCGCCGCGGAGGCCGGCGCGTCGGTGGCGGTGAACGCGACCGCGGGGCTCGTGGTGCACGTCGTGCTGCTCGTGGGGTTCGTGCTGTGGGCGGGTGCCGGTGGCCTCGACGGCTTCTCGCTGCCCGACGCGCACACGGCGCTGCTGGCGCTCGCGGTGCTGCTGGCCCTGCTTGGCGCGCTGGTGCTCGTCGCGCCGGTGCGCCGGCGGGTGGTCGACCCGGCGGTCCGCGCGATGCGCACCGGCGCAGGGCAGATCGCCGAGGTGTTCCGCAGCCCGGTGCGGGTGGCGGCGCTGTTCGGCGGGTCCGCCGCGATCAGCCTCACCTACATCGTGGCGGCCTGGGCGGCCGTCGAGGCCTTCGGCGGCGGGCTGACGGTGGCGCAGGTCGGCGCCGCCTACCTGGGCGCGATGGCCCTGGCGACGTTGGCGCCGACGCCCGGGGGCCTCGGCGCCGTCGAGTCGGCGCTGATCGCGTCGTTCACCGGCTTCGGGCTGGCCGACGGGCTCGCGGTGTCCGCCACGCTCACCTTCCGCCTGGCCACGTTCTGGCTGCCGCTGCTGCCCGGCTGGGTCGCGCTGGGCGTCATGCAGCGGCGCGACGAGGTGTGATCCGGCGCCGGGTCCAGCGCCGGCTCACGCCGGCACGGTCGTGGCGGCGTGGCGTGGCGCGATGACCTCGGCCAGGTGCTCGGCGTCGGCGCCGACCCCGTGGATCGTGTCGGACCCACGGCGGTACATCCACCGAAGGCCCAGGAAGAACAGACCGGGGGCGGCGGTCACGCCGCGGCGCTGCACCGGCTCACCGGTCGCGTCGAACACCGGCGCGTCGATCCACGAGAAGTCCCGGCGGAAGCCCGTCGCCCAGATGACCGACGTGATGCCGGCCTCGTCGAGGTCGATGCGTCCCGGTGCGTCGCTGACCCAGGCCCCAGGCGGCGGCGGAGCTGGCTCGGGCGGGGCGGCGGGGCTCCCGGTGCGCCGCACGTGCTCGTCGACGGCGTCACGGAACGCCACCACGTTGGCGTCGGCCTCGGCCACCGTGGCGGCCAGGTCGTCGGCGAACCAGGCGGTCCCGCCGAACACGCCGGCCAGCCGGCCGACCGGGCGGACGCCCGCCGCGACGAGGCGGCGCAGGTCCAGGTCGCGGGTGCCGCCGGCCTGCACGAACGCGGGGGCCGAGCGGACCGCCGCCGGGTCGGCGAGCGTGTCGATCGTGCGGTCGAACGATCCGAGCTGCTGCAGCCACCAGGCCGCGTCGCGGCCCCGGTACCGCCGGGGCATCGTGCGGTGACGGCCGGCCGCGATCACGACCCGGCGTCCGGCGAGCGCGAGCTCCTCGGCGATCTGCTGGCCCGAAGGGCCCGCGCCGACCACCAGCACGCCGCCGTGGGGCAGCTGGGCCGGGTTGCGGTAGTGGCTGGTGTGCAGCTGGTGGATGCCGCTGGGCAGCGCGGTGGCCCTGCCCATCGGGATGCGCGGCACGGCGTGGTGGCCGGTGGCCACCACCACGTTGTCGGCGACGTAGGCGTCCGCGTCCGACACGGCGACCCAGCGGTCGCCGGCGTGGCGGCGCACGCGGTGCACCGCCACGCCGGTGCGCACCGGTGCGTCGAACGACCGCGCGTACCGCTCGAACAGGTCGATCACGGCGCGCTTGCCCATGAACCCCTCCGGGTCGTCGCCGTCGTAGGCGAGGCCGGGCAGGCTGACCAGCCAGTTCGGCGTCAGCAGCGAGAACGAGTCCCACCGCTCGCTGCGCCACCGCTCGCCGACGCGGCCGCGGTCGAGCACCAGGTGGTCGCGGCCGGCCGCGGTCAGGTGGCGGCTCAGCGCGAGCCCGGCCTGGCCCGCGCCGATGATCAGGGTCTCCACGCGGGTGCGCATGTCGGGCTCCTGCTGGTGTGCGGCGGGCGGGACGATGCGTGCACCGTAGGTCGTGGGGCCCCACGCCCCCTCGGGAGGCGCTGCCCATGTCGGCCGCGGAACTGCCCACGTCCCCGCCCCCGGCCCCGGGGTTACCGGCGGGCGGCGGCGAGCATCATCACCGGCGCCGGTGACGGGTGGGAGGCCCATGGACGACGTGGTGGTCGTGTCCGCGCTGCGGACGCCGATCGGGCGCATGGGTGGGGTGCTGGCCGGGGTGCGGCCGGACGACCTGGCGGCGCACGTCATCGGTGCGGCGGTCGAGCGGGCGGGCGTCGCGCCGGTGGCGGTCGGCGAGGTGGTGCTGGGCTGCGCGAACCAGGCGGGGGAGGACAACCGCAACGTCGCCCGGATGGCTGGGCTGCTGGCCGGCCTCCCGGAGGAGGTTCCCGGCGTCACCGTCAACCGACTGTGCGGCTCGGGCATGGAGGCCATCGCGTCGGCGGCGCGACGCATCGCGCTCGGCGAGGTCGACGTG
>CAYVGE010000106.1:10655-13363 GCA_964450395.1 uncultured Actinomycetota bacterium | reverse complement strand
ACGTGCTCGGCCTGCGGTTCTCGGGCATGCTCGGCTGGCTGATCACCCGCACGTACCACGTGTACGCGATGCCCCTGCTGACGCGGCGGATCCGCGTGCTGACGGACTGGACGCTGTCGCTGTTCTTCCGGCGCGACATCGTCGCGTACGGCGGGTCGGAGTCCGCGCCGAAGCTGCGCGACTACGAACCGCCCGGCACCGAGGACATGGCCGCGGTGCGGGCACCGGTCGACGGGTCGGGCACGAGCGCGGAGGACGAGTCGTCCGAGGTGGGGTCCACGAACGACGCGGAGGACGCCACCGCGTGACGCGCGACGACCACTGGGTCGCGCTCGGGTGGGACGACGGGTGGGCAGAGGCGCTGGCCCGGCTCCCGGGGCGCCCCGCCCGCATCGCGCGCGTCGACCGCGGGCGCCTGCGCATCCTCGAGCGCGAGGGGCCGGTGTCGGTGGACCCGCCGCTCGACGGCCCGCCGCTGGTCACGGGCGACTGGGTGACGTGCGACGACGACGGTGACCGGCCGGTGGTCGTCGGCCGCGCGGCGCGACGCACCGAGCTGGTGCGCCGCGACCCGGCCGACGAGCCACGCCCGCAGGTGCTCGCGGCCAACATGGACCAGGTGTGGCTCGTGCATGCGGTCGACCAGCCGCTGCGGGCCGGTTGGCTCGACCGGGCGCTGGTCGTCGCCTTCGGCGGCGGCGCCGACCCGCTCGTGGTCATCGCCAAGGCCGACGCGCGCGACCCGGACCCCGTCGTCGGGCAGGTGCGGGCACTGGCCCCCGGCGTGCCCGTGGTGGCCACCAGCGCCGCCGATGGATGCGGCACCGCGACGCTCGCGGCGCGGCTGGAGGGCGGACGCTGCGCCGCGCTCCTCGGGCGGTCCGGCGCCGGCAAGTCATCGCTGGTCAACGCGCTGGCCGGCGTCGCGGCCCAGCGCACCGCTGCGGTCCGCAGCTCCGACGCCCGCGGCCGGCACACCACGACCCGGCGCGCACTGACCCGGGCCGCCGGGGGCACGGTGATCGACACGCCGGGCATCCGCGCCCTGGGGCTGTGGGATCCCGCCGCCGGACTCGCCGGGGCGTTCCCCGAGATCGCCGAGCTCGCGCCCGCCTGCCGCTTCGCCGACTGCGGCCACGCCCACGAGCCGGGGTGCGCCGTCCGGGGTGCCGTCGAGGCGGGGCGGGTCGACCGTGGCCGATACGACAGGTACATCACTCTGAGTATCTAACTTATGACCTAGCGCTCGACAATAGACTAGTCGATCGTGCGTGATCGGTTGAATTCATCAGCTTTGGGGGTTCCCAGCTTGCGCGGCACGGTCACGCTGGGTATCCCACAGCGCCAGGCACGGCGCACACCACCAGGGACGAGGGGCAGGTTGGACCGGGCGATCAGCAGGCGACGCCCTGCGGACACCGCAAGACGGGTGCTCGCCATCGCGTCGACCCTGGTGCTCATGCTGCTGGTCGCACTGCCCGCTGCCGCGACGGTCGTCCTCGACACCGACCCGCTCGACGAGCTGGACGTCCTGGCGGTCCGCGACGGTGATCCGACCCAGGTGCTGTTCGCCGCACCCGCACAGTTCCTCACCCGCACGCTGACCACCGCCGACGTCGAGGCGCGCATCGACGGCGAGGCGCGGGAGGCGCAGCTGCGCCAGCTGAGCGCGGCCGACCAGGAGCTCGCCGTGGTCGTGGACACGACCGTCGACATGGCGCAGCTGCGGGATCAGCAGGCCGCCATCGTCGAGCTGACGCTCAGCCTCCCGCCGGGCGCGACCATGCGCATCGTCGACGCGCAGGGCAACGCGTCGGATCCGCTCGCCGCGTCGGGTCCGGCGATCTCGGCGCTCCAGCTGCTGGAGCCCGACTCGGGCGGCGACCTGGACACCGCCGTGCAGCAGGCCAGGACCGCGCTGGAACGGTCGGACCGCGAGCGCACGACGCTGCTCGTCGTCGGCATGGACCTCGCGTCGCGCCTGCAGCCGATCGACGGTCTGCCGTTCGACCGGGTCGCCTACGTGATCGACGTCGGCGGTGCCGGTGGCGGCCCATCGCTGCTGGGACCGGACGCCGGCGGCACGGTCATCCGCGTCGACAGCACCGACCAGCTGCTGATGGCGACCGACCAGGTCGCCGAGAAGCTGCGGAGCCTGTACGTGGCGCAGGTCCCCCGCCCGTCCCCGGACGCGGAATCGCTGACGTTGGCGCTCCCCGGAAGTGAGGACGTCGCCGACAAGACGGTCCAGCTGGGCACCGGCTCGCTGCGGCCCGTGCCGGTCACCGAGGAGCAGCAGGGGGATGCAGGTGGCCGGCAGGACGACGGCCAGCAGGGCGACGACCAGCAGGACCAGACCGGCGAGGGCGACGGTGCCGCCGCCGCGGAGGACGACGGGGGCGCCCCGGCGGCGGCCGTGACCGACACCGGTGACCAGGGCTCGTTCGACCTGCTGGTGCCGATCGCGCTGGCGGTGCTGGTGCTCGGTGGCCTGGTCGCCCTGTGGCCGCTCGTGCGCCACCTGCGCGGGCGACCACGCCCCGCGGCCGCCGCACCGGCCGCGACGCCGACTCCGATGCCGACGGACGCCCCGGAGGCGCCTGGCCCCGAAGGGGCGTGGGCGGCCGCCGGCTGGGTCGCGTGGTCGGCCGACCGCGACGGGTCGGCCGAGGCCGAGGGGCGCGAGCCGGCGGACGACGCGGACGCGG
>CAYVGE010000106.1:0-10555 GCA_964450395.1 uncultured Actinomycetota bacterium | reverse complement strand
CGCCGCCGGCGCGGGTGCGGCGGCCACAGCCGGCGCGGGCGACCGCGACGACCACGACCTGCCCCGGGACGTGCCGCCGCGCCGCGGTCGCCGCCAACGCGAGCACACGACACGGCCGATCGCCAAGCTCACCACCGAGACCCGGGAGTCGCTGGCCCGGGCCCACCTGGGGCTGCGCCAGCTCGCGCTCGCCTCCCGATCGGCCGCCGACAACGTGCCCGACGAGCTGTTCCGGCTCCACGAGGCCACCGCCAGCGTGGCCCTGCACGGCGCGACGGTCGCCCTGCACGACGTCCTGGTCGCCGACCTCGCCGGCGGGCGCCCGTCGGAAGCGGTGCGGACGGTGCAGCGGTCGGCAGCCGCGATCGTGACGGGGTGGCAGCACACGGCACGCCGCGCGTCGGCGCCGCCTCCGGTGCTGGAGATCAACGCCGTGCTGTCGGGCGGCAGGCCCACCGACCGCCGCGCGGGCCCCACGCGTCCCGTCGCGCCGGTCAGGGCGCTCAACCCGCTGGTCGAGATCGGGCTCGAGCACATCGTGCTGGCCGCGTACGACGACGCCGACAGCGAGCTGGTCGCCCGCGCCGTCACCGCCGTCGACATCATGCGCGCCGCCCGGCTCGCGCGTCCGGTCCTGGCGCTGAGCCCCGAGCTGGCGACCCACGCTGACGCGTACGCGTCGGCGCTGGACGCCGACCTCAACGACCCCGGCGAGCGCGACGCCTGGCTCGAGCTGCTGTGCGGGTGCGTCTGGCGTGCCGCCAACGCCTGCGCCGACCGCGTCAACCGCCTCGACCGCCTGCGGGCGCGCTACCGCGAGCAGGCCGCCGACACCCGGCTGCTGCCGCTCGTCGACGTCCTGCTGGCACGCCCGCTCGTGGACGTCCAGCTGCTGACCCAACGGCTGCCGATATCGCGCGACGACGCCGCCACGCTGCTGACCGCCGCGCGCGACGCCGGCTGGGTGCGCGCGCACCCGGACGTCGACGACGCGTGGGTCGCCGAGCACGTGCTGGCGTTGTTCAGCCCTGCAGCTGTGCGCCCGCGCAGCTCGCAACCCGCCTGACGACGGAACACCGATGCGGCGGAGCGCGCCTGTCGTGCTGCTCGCCGCGGCCATGCTGCTGCTGGACGGGTCGTTCCGCACGTTCGAAGTCGTCCGCCGCCACGTCGACTCCGACACCGTGGTCCAGGCCGTCCTGCGCTGACCGTCGCACCCGCCCGGCGACATCGGTTCCATCGTCCCGGCGGCCCCGCATCGTACGTTTGTTCGCCCACACGTCGTGCGAGGAGTGGTTGGAGTGCTCACCATCGTTGCGGTGCTCGTGGCCATCGCGGGCACCTTCGCCGTCGTCTGGCTCGGGCTGGCGCGCCAGCGCGAGCAGCTGGCCGAGGCGACGGCCGAGCTGCAGCAGCGGCTGACGGCCGACCGCGACGCGCAGCTGCACCAGACCGTCGATACGGTGGTGTCGCTCGCCCAGCAGCAGATCATCGCGGCCCGCGGGCAGGACGCGGCGCGGATCGAGGGCAGCGAGTCGCGCATCGGCCTGCAGCTGCAGCAGATGCGCGGGGAGCTCGACCAGATGACGTCGCTGGTGCGCCAGCTCGAGACCAGCCGCGCCCAGCAGTTCGGGTCGCTCGCCGAGCAGCTGGCCGAGGCCGGGCGGCAGACCCGGATGCTCAGCGAGACCGCCAACGACCTGCGCCAGGCGCTGTCGTCGAGCCAGGCGCGCGGGCAATGGGGCGAGCGGATGGCCGAGGACGTGCTCCAGCTCGCCGGCTTCCTCGAGGGCGTCAACTACCACAAGCAGCGGCGCCAGGCGGCCGGCGGCGTGCCCGACTTCACGTTCGTGCTGCCGCGCGGCCTCGAGCTCCACATGGATGTGAAGTTTCCGCTCGACAACTACCTGCGCTACCTCGACGCCGAGAACGACACCGACCGCGAGCGCTTCCGGCGGGGCTTCCTCTCCGACGCCCGGACCCAGGTGCGCGACCTCGCCGGCCGCGGCTACCGCGACCCCGACGCATCGGTCGACTGCGTGCTGCTGTTCATCCCCAACGAGGCGTTGTTCGGCTTCGTCCAGGAGCACGACCGGATGCTGGTCGACGAGGCGCTGCGGCGGCGCATCGTGCTGTGCTCACCGCTGACGCTGTTCGCCGTGCTCGCAGTGGTGCGCCAGTCGGTCGATAACTTCCACCTCGAGCGCACGTCCGACCAGATGCTCTCGCTGCTGGCGGACTTCCGGGTGCAGTGGGACAAGTTCGGCGACGAGCTCGACAAGCTCGGCACGCACCTGCAACGGTCGCAGAAGACCTACGACGCCCTGTGCACGACCCGTCGCCGGCAGCTCGAGCGGCCGCTCGACAAGCTCGAGGAGCTCCGGGCGGAACGACAGGACCCCGAGCCCGGCACGCAGGCGTCGGGCCTGCGGGCGGTCTCGGGATCCTAGTGGCGGTCGATGGCGGAGACGCGGCGTCCCTGGATGCCTAGAAGCTCCAGTTCGCGACCTTGGGGTGGTCGGTCGCCTGCACGCCGACCACCGCGGCGCCGCCTGGGGCGCCGAGCCCGGTCACGGACTCCTCGAAGAACTCGCGGTTGATGGCGGTGAACTCGGCCCACATGTCGGGCACGTCGTCCTCGTAGGCGATGGCCTCGACGGGGCAGACCGGCTCGCACGCCGCGCAGTCGATGCACTCGTCGGGCTGGATGTAGAGCATCCGCTCGCCCTCGTAGATGCAGTCGACGGGGCACTCCTCGACGCAGGCACGGTCCTTCACGTCGATGCATGGTTCGGCGATCACGTACACCATGGGGGTTGGTGCTCCTTCAGCCGTTGGACTTGCTCGGCGCGCAGTCGGGCCGAGCGCCCGGTGATGTCGTATGCCTACCCTAGCGGCTGGGCGGTCGAACGCTGCACCGGCCCACCCGCGGGTCGTCCCCGCGCGCGCGACACTGGGGCCATGGCTGCCCTCCGCGCGAAGCTGGTCGTCCGCATCACCCCCGATGACGTCGGGAGGCGCGTCAGCGTGCGCGCCCGCCACCACGGGCCGGAGGCCTCCACCGTCGACGTGGTCGGTGTGCTCGAGCGTTGGGACGGCGGCACGCTGACGCTCGCCCGGCGCGACGGCACGACGACGCAGGTGACCGAGACCGACCTGCTGGCGGGTCGCGTCGTCCCCCCGCCGCCGGCGCGGCGGGGCGATTCGTCCGGAGATGCCGGACGGACCCCCTAGACTGTCGACCTACGTCACGGCGGAGGGGAGTCCACCCGTGCATGTGTTGACGACCGGCGTCCGCCCGCCACAGGAGGCGGCCGGGCAGACCACCACTGCACTGCTGACCCAGCTGCTGCGCACCGCGGGGCGGGTCGCCGGCGAGCAGAGCCGGCAGCTGCGCCGCCTCGGCCTGTCGCCGAGCGCCTTCGCGGTCCTGCTCGAGCTGGCGTCCACGCCGGCCGAGGGCCTGCAGCCCTGCGACCTCGCCGAACGGCTGTCGGTGAGTCGGCCGTCGGTCTGCGGGCTGATCGACGGGCTCGAGGCCAAGGGGCTCGTCACGCGCCGGCCGCACGAGCACGACGGGCGTCGCGTGCTGGTCACCCTCAGCGCCGACGGCGGCGAGCTGCTCGACCGCCACCGCGATCCGTACGAGGCCAGCCTCGACGCACTGCTGGCGGACCTGACGCCGTCCGAGCGCACCGACCTGGCCCATCTGCTGGAGCGCATCGGGCACTGAGCGCCGCGACCTCGGCCGCGCGCCCCCCAGCCGCACGATCAGGCCGCGCAGCGCCGACCGGGCGCGAGCTGCGGACCGTCCGGTCCGGCCACCGCAACGCACGGCACCGGACCGCTAGGGTCGCGCCGGGTCGACACGCGTCCGCGCGGCGCGGAGCACGCCGACGTGGCACCGGCCGGCGGCCGGACGCACCGGGAGGGATGTGGCATGGCGGACGGGTCGAAGGTCGCGCTCATCACGGGTGCGTCCAGCGGCATCGGCGCGGCGCTCGCACGCTGGTTCGTCGACGCGGGGCACCGGGTCGTGCTGACCGCCCGCTCCCCCGAGCCGTTGCGGGCGCTCGCCGGCGACCTCGGCGGCGATCGCGCCGTCGCCGTGCCGGGGGACGTCACCGAGGTCGACGACCAGCAGGCCGCGGTCGACGCGGCGCTCGACGTCTTCGGGCGCCTCGACGTCGCCGTCGCCAACGCCGGCGGCGGCGCCGGCCGCGGGTTCCTCGGCGCCGACGAGGACCCGGAGGCGTGGCGCGCGATGGTGCTGACCAACGTCTACGGCGTCGCGCTCACCGCCCGCGTGACGCTGCCGCACCTGGTCGACGCCCGCGGGCACCTGGTGCTCATGGGCTCCGTGGGCGGCAAGGTCACGATCGACGGTTCGCTGTACTCGGCCACCAAGTGGGCGGTGACCGGCATGGGCCAGGCGATCCGCGCCGAGATCCACACCACCGGGGTCCGCGTCACCGTGATCCAGCCGGGCAAGGTCGCCACGCACTTCTTCGAGGGTGCTCCGCCACCGGACTGCGTCGAGCCGGAGGACGTCGTGGCCGCGGTCGCCTACGCCATCTCCCAGCCACCACGCGTCGACGTCAACGAGGTCGTGCTCCGCCCCATCGACCAGCATCGCTGACCCCACCGCGGCAACACCGCCAGATGGGAGCCTGCACTGCCACACCCGCGACCGGTCAGAGCTGGGGCGTGAGACCGAGCTCGCGGGTCAGCTTGCGGGCAGCCACCAGCAGCAGGTCCCAGACGCCGCCGAAGGGCGGAGCGTAGGACAGATCGAAGAACTGGGCGTCCTGGACGCGCACCCCCAGCTGGCACCAGACGGCGGCGACGTCGATGCGCTTCGCGACGTTGCCGGTGCCGACCAGCTGGGCGCCGAGCACCCGGCCGGTCCCCCGCTCGGCCAGCATGCGCACGTGCACGGTGCCCGCGTCGGGCATGTAGCCCGCCTTGGCGGTGCCGGTGAACGACGCGGCGGCGGCGTCGATGCCCAACTCGCGGGCGTGGCGCTCGGTCAGGCCGACCCGCGCCACGTCCCAGTGGCAGACCCGGGTGACGGCGGTGCCGACGACCCCGGGGAACGTCGCGTCGCCGTCACCGGGCTGCGCGGCGATGTCGATGCCGGCGACCTTGCCCTGCTTGTTGGCGTGGGTGCCCAGCTGGACGTTCAGCCGCAGGCCGGCGACCAGGTCGCGCGTCTCGACGACGTCACCGGCCGCCCAGATGCCGGCCACGGTCGTGCGCATGCGCCCGTCGACGACCAGTGCCCCCGACGGCCCCACCTTGCAGCCGGCATCGACCGCCAGCTCGACGTTGGGCGCGCCACCCATGGCCAGCACGACCGCATCGGCCGGGTAGCGCCCCTGGTCGGTCAGCACCTCGCGGCGCCCGTCGTCGCCGACGAGCAGCCCGGTCAGGCTCTGCCCGAGGCACAGCTCGACGCCGAGGTCGGTCAGCGCCTGCTCGAGCACCTCGGCCATGTCGTCGTCGATGGTCTTCATCACATGGGGGCTGCGGTCGATCAGGTGCACCCCGATTTCCCGTTGGATCAGCGCCTCGGCGATCTCGAGGCCGATGTAGCCGGCGCCGACGACCGCCACCCGCTCGATGTCGTCGCGCTCGACCAGCGCGTCCCGCAGGCGCTCGCCCTCGTCGAGCGTGTGCACGGGGTAGCCGTGCTCGGCGAGGCCGGGCAGGTCCGGCACGCGGGGGTGCGCCCCCGTGGCGTAGAGCAGGGCGTCGTACGGCTCGTCGCGCTCGGCGCCCCCGTCGAGGTCGCGGACGGTGACGCGGCGCGCGTCCGGGTCGATCGCGACGGCCTCGGTGCGCAGGTGCACCGCGATGCCGCGCTCGCGGAACTGCGCCGGGCTGCGCGACACCAGGTCGTCGGGGTCGTCGATCAGCCCACCGACGAGGTACGGGATGCCGCACATCGAGTAGGAGGTGTGGGAGCCGCGCTCGACGACGACCACGTCGACGTCGTCGCGCCGCCGGCGGACCAGCGACGCGGCGGTCATGCCGGCGGCGTCACCGCCGATGACGAGCAGCCTCACCGCAGGCGCCGCACGGCAGCGGGTCCGCCAGCGCGACCGACCGGTCCGCCGCCGGGTGGTCCGGGTCGGGCGCTCACGGCGCCAACGGCGCGCCGATGCGGTGCACGTAGATGCGGTTGGTCCCGCCCGAGCTGCCCGCGGTGCCCGACACCACGACGACGCGGTCACCGTGGTCGGCGATCCCGCCGTCGACGAGCACCCGCTCGGCCGAGCTGATCAGGTCGCTGGTCTCGGACTTCATCGGCACCAGCAACGCCTCGGTGCCCCACATGAGCGCCGTGCGCCGGCGTGCGTTCTCCTGGGGGGTGAGCCCGACGAGCCGCGTGGGCGGACGGAACTTGCTGACCAGCTGGATCGACGCGCCGCTGATCGAGTAGACCGCCAGGGCGCTGGCCTCGACGTCGGCGGCGACCTGCACCGCCGCGCGGGCCACCGTGTTGCCGATGTCGTCGGGCTCGGGGTGGGCGTGCTCGATGTGGCCGACCAGGTGCGTGGAGGTCTCGGCGACCTCACAGATCCGCGCCATCGTGCGCACCGCCTCGACCGGGTAGCTGCCGGCGGCGGTCTCGCCCGACAGCATCACGGCGTCGGTCCCGTCGAAGATCGCGTTGGCGATGTCGCTGGCCTCCGCGCGGGTCGGTCGTGGAGAGGTGATCATGCTGTCGAGCATCTCGGTGGCGGTGACCACGGGCTTGGCGTGCAGGTTGGCCTCGGCGATGATCTGCTTCTGGATCGCCGGCACCCGCTCGGGGCCGATCTCGACGCCCAGGTCGCCGCGCGCGACCATCACGGCGTCGGTCGCCTGCACCACCGCCTCGAGGTTCTCGATGGCCTCCGGGCGCTCGAGCTTGGCGACCAGCGGCGCCTCGCCACCGTGGTGGGTGACCAGCTCGCGGGCGTGCTGGACGTCCTCGGGCCGGCGCACGAACGACAGCGCCAGCCAGTCGCAGCCGAGGTCGACCGCGACCTTGAGGTCCTCCTCGTCCTTCTCGGTGATGCTGGGCGCCGACACCTTCACGCCCGGCAGGTTGACGCCCTTGCGGCTCTTGGCGGTGTTCCCGGCGACGACCCGGGCGGTCACCTGCTCCCGCGACGCCCGCGACACCACCAGCCGGATCGAGCCGTCGTCGATCAGGACCATGGCGCCGGGCTCGCAGTCCTCGCCGAGGGCCTCGTAGACCACGGGCAGCGCCGTCTGGCCCTCGCTGCGGTAGTCGTCGAGCTCCTCGACGCCCGGCAGGAGGACGACCTCCTCGCCGTCGGTCAGCTCGATGCCGTCGTCGGGCAGCACCCCGAGCCGGATCTTGGGCCCCTGCAGGTCGGCGAGCACGCCGATGTTGCGCTCGAGGCGCGTCGACAGCTCCCGCACGCTGCGCAGGCGCCGGGCGTGCGTCTCGTGGTCGCCGTGGCTGAAGTTGAGCCGCACGACGTCGATGCCCGCCTCGAGCGCTGCGCGCAGCTTGTCGCCGTCGTCCAGGGCGGGGCCGAGCGTGGCGACGATCTTGGTCTTCCGCACGATGTGCCGGTTCCTCCCGGTCTCGAAGGCGCGTGACGGTGCCGTCGGGCACGCCCGGTGCGCATTGCGTCGCTCTCGCTACTACATCTAGAGTACGATCGCTGCCCGCGGTCACGGTTGGTCTGCCCATCCGCCCGCGAGCCCACACGCCTGATCGCGTGCCCGCCGCACACCGCGTCCCCCACCGGTCCGCGGGCACCGCGCGTCCAACGGAAGGGACCTTGATGCGTACAGCAAAGCTGCTGGCGGCGATCTTCGCCCTGGCGCTGTTCGTCGCCGCCTGCGGCGGTGACGAGGGTGGTTCGGCGGCGTCGTCGGAGGGCGGCTCCGAGGCCGCCGCGGCGTCGAGCGAGGTGGCCAGCGACGCGGCCGGTGCGAGCGAGGGCGGCAGCGAGTCGGCCAGCTCGGTCGACGCCAGCGACGTCCAGACGGCGATGGTGACCGACGTCGGCGGCCTGGGCGACCAGAGCTTCAACGACTCGGCGAACGCGGGCCTGGAGCGGGCCGAGTCCGAGATGGGTGCGCAGACCAACGTGCTCGAGTCGGGTGCCCCGACCGACTACGTCAACAACCTGACGCAGCTGGCGCAGAACAGCTTCTCACCGATCTTCGCCGTCGGGTTCCTGATGACCGACGCGGTCAACGAGGTCGCCCCGCAGTTCCCCGACCAGAGCTTCGCCATCGTCGACTCCGTCGTCGAGCAGCCGAACGTGGCCAGCCTGACCTTCCGCGAGGAGCAGGGTAGCTACCTGGCCGGCGTCGTCGCCGGTCTGATGACCCAGGAGGACACCGAGTACACGACCCCCGACGACCAGACCGTCGGCTTCCTCGGTGGCCTGGAGGGTCCGTTGATCAAGAAGTTCGAGGCGGGCTACACCGCCGGCGTCGAGTCGGTCTGCCCCGACTGCGAGGTCCTGGTCGAGTACGTCGGCACCACGCCGGACGCCTTCAACGATCCCGCCGCCGGCCAGGAGATCGCGTTGCGCCAGAACGACCAGGGCGCCGACATCATCTACCACGCCGCCGGCGCCAGCGGTGCCGGGCTGTTCGAGGCGGCGTCGTCGCGCAACTTCTTCGCGATCGGCGTCGACAGCGACCAGGCCGCGCTGAACCCGGACGTGCCGATCCTGACCTCGATGCTCAAGCGCGTCGACAACGCCGTGTTCCAGACGGTCGAGGCCTACGCGCAGGACCAGTTCCCTGGCGGCGAGGTGCAGACCTTCGGGCTCGAGGAGGATGGCGTCGACCTGGCCCCGTTCGGCGAGTTCGAGGATCTCGTGCCCACCGAGGTCACCGACGCCGTCGACCAGGCGCGGCAGGACATCATCGACGGTGCCATCGAGGTGCCGACCGAGCCCCCCGCGTAGGACGGCCGCCACCACGGACGCATCGGGCTGCAGTGACCGACACCGCCACGGCTGGGGGTCCCGCCGCGACCGGCGGGACCCCGCCCGTGCTCGAGATGCGCGGGGTCACCAAGCGCTTCGGTGACGTCGTGGCCAACGACGGCGTCGACCTCGACCTGTACCGCGGCGAGATCCTGGGCCTGCTCGGCGAGAACGGCGCCGGCAAGTCCACCCTGATGAAGATCCTCTACGGCCTGTACCGGGCCGACGAGGGCGAGGTTCGCGTCGACGGCCAGCCGGCGGGCATCTCCGGCCCCAGCGACGCCGTCGCCCATGGCATCGGCATGGTCCACCAGCACTTCATGCTGGTGCCGACGCTGACCGTCGCCGAGAACGTCGCGCTGGGCGCCGAACCGACCCATGGCCCCGCGCTGGACCTCGCCGCCGCCGAGCGGACGGTCCACGAGCTGAGCGAGCGCTACGGGCTGCGGGTGAACCCGCGCGCGACCGTCGGCAACCTGTCGGTCGGGGTGCAGCAGCGCGTCGAGGTGCTCAAGGTCCTGTACCGCGACGCGCGCATCCTGGTGCTCGACGAGCCCACGGCGGTGCTGACGCCGCAGGAGACCGAGGAGCTGTTCGGGGTCCTGCGCGGCTTCGTCGATGAGGGCCTGTCGGTGATCCTCATCACCCACAAGCTCGGCGAGCTGCTGGGGGTCAGCGACCGCATCACCGTCATCCGCGACGGGGCGGTCATCGACACGGTCGCCACGGCAGACACCGACGAGGCGCAGCTGGCACGGCTGATGGTCGGCCGCGACGTCGTCCTGCAGGTCTCCAAGGACGCGCGCACGCCCGGCGACGTCCGCCTCGCCGCGACCGACCTCGTGGTCGAGGGCGTCGAGCAGCGGGCGGTGCACGGTGTCAGCCTGCAGGTCCGCGAAGGCGAGATCCTGGGCATCGCCGGGGTCGACGGCAACGGGCAGGTCGAGCTCGCCGAGGCGCTGGCCGGGGTCCGGACCCCCGTCTCCGGCCGCATCGAGCTCTCGGGCGCCGACGTCACCGACCTCGACGCCGCCGGGCGGCGCGAGCGGGGCGTGGCCTACATCCCCGAGGACCGCGGCGGCAAGGGCCTGGTCGGCAGCTTCACGCTGGCGGAGAACTTCGTGCTCAAGACCTCCCGGAGGTCGCCGTTCTCGAAGGCCGGGTGGCTCGTGCGGAGCGCGATCCGCAGGTTCGCGCGGGAGCGCATCGAGGCGTTCGACGTGCGACCGCCCAACAGCGAGACCAGCGCGTCGAGCCTGTCGGGCGGCAACCAGCAGAAGGTCATCGTCGCGCGCGAGCTGGCCGGCGAGCCGACGGTGCTGATCGCCAACCAGCCGACCCGCGGGGTCGACGTCGGCGCGATCGAGTTCATCCACTCGCAGCTGCTCGAGCAGCGTGCCCGCGGCGCGGCGATCCTGCTGATCTCGCTCGAGCTCGACGAGGTCCACCAGCTGGCCGACCGCATCATGGTGCTCTACGACGGCCGGGTGGTCGGCGAGGTCGACGCGGCCGACGCCACCGACGAACAGCTGGGCCTGTGGATGGCCGGCCGCGGCGGCGATCCCGAGGCGGAGCGCGACGCC
>CAYVGE010000105.1:0-13416 GCA_964450395.1 uncultured Actinomycetota bacterium | reverse complement strand
CGCGGGCCGTGGACCCCCTCGACGCGTGACAGCTCGATGTCGCTGGTCGCGCTGGGCCCGGAGATCCAGGTCAGCGGCCGCCCGTCGGCCACCGCCCCCTGCAGGCGCGTGACGCCCTCGGTGACCAGCGTGACGACCTGGTCGGCGCGGACCACGCAGAGGTGCAGGTCGGGCACCAGCGTCAGCGCGCGGCGGCCCTGCGCGGCCCCGCCGTCGAGCACGATGGTCCCCGTCTCGGCGATCGCGACCGCACAGCCGGTGAGCACTCCGTCGACGCCGTCGAGCTCCGTTGCCGACTGGCCCGCGTCGTCGATGACGTCGACGCCGTCGGGGCGCCACGCGGGGTCGACGTCGACGGGCACGATCAGCGTGGTGGCGCCCGCACCGGCACAGATCGACGCGACCGTGGCGGCGACCTCGTCCGGGCCGCACCGGTGGACGGTTGCGCGGTAGTCGGCGATCCGCTCCTCGAGCAGGTCCAACGGGGCCTCGCCGTCCGCGGTGTGCCGGTAGTCCCGGTCGACGGCGACGTCGGCCGGCCCCTCGCCGTCGGGCACCCCCGCCAGCGCATGGCGCACCCGCGCGAGCACCGCGTCGCGCGCGCCGCTCACGACGCCGCCCCGTGCGCGTCGCCGTCGACGGCGTCCGGCGCGTGGGCGTCCGGCGCGTGGGCGTCGGTCGGGTGGGCCGCGGCGTCGGTCGCCCCGTCCCCGGGTCCGCGGCCGGCGCCACGCCGCGCCCACCACTGGCGGAAGGTCTCTCGTGGCACCTCGGGGAGGTCCCGGGCCGCGGTCCACCCCCGCAACGGTCCCGGCACGCCGCGCAGCACCTTCGACCGCGACAGGCCTCCGCCGCTGGTCGCCGCCCGCAGCGCCGCCTCGTAGCGCCCGCGGTCGGCCATGATCCAGCCGAGCGCCCGCATCGACAGCGCCTCGGGCGACGGCAGCCCACCCCCGGTGCGCTTGTGCTCGACCACGCGGTTGCGCAGGTGGACCAGCACCTCCGGGATGTCGATCTCGACCGGGCACACCTCGTAGCACGCCCCGCACAGCGACGACGCGTAGGGCAGCGTGGCGGTCTGCTCGATGTCATGCAGCTGCGGGGTCAGGATCGCGCCGATCGGCCCCGGGTACACCGACCCGTACGCGTGCCCACCGACCCGCTCGTACACCGGGCAGACGTTCATGCACGCCGAGCAGCGGATGCAGCGCAGGGTCTGGCGGCCGATCCCGTCCGCGAGCACGTCGGTGCGGCCGTTGTCGAGCAGCACCAGGTGGAAGGCCTGCGGGCCGTCGCCGGGCGTCACGCCGCTCCACATCGAGGTGTAGGGATTCATCCGCTCCCCCGTGGAGCTGCGCGGCAGCAGCTGCAGGAACACCTCCATGTCCTGCCAGGTCGGCACCACCTTCTCGATGCCCATCAGCGTGATCAGGGTCTCGGGCAGCGTCAGGCACATGCGCCCGTTGCCCTCCGACTCGACGACGCAGACCGTGCCGGTGTCGGCCACCGCGAAGTTGGCCCCGCTGATGCCGACGCGCGTCGACAGGAACCGCTCCCGCAGGTGCGTCCGGGCGGCAGCGGCCAGCTCCGCCGGCTCGTCGGTCAGGTCGGCGACACCCAGCCGGCGGCGGAACAGCTCCATGATCTCGGCGCGGTTGCGGTGGATGGCGGGCACCAGGATGTGCGACGGCAGGTCCTCGCCGAGCTGGACGATCAGCTCGGCCAGGTCGGTCTCCCATGCCGCGATGCCGGCGTCGGCCAGCGCCGCGTTCATCTCGATCTCGTCGGTGGTCAGCGACTTGACCTTGACGACGTCCTCGGCGCCGGTCGCCCGGACCAGGTCGACGATGATCCTGTTGGCCTCCTGCCCGTCGCGCGCCCAGTGGACCTGCCCACCGGCGGCCACGACCGCGGCCTCCAGCTGCTCGAGGTGGGCGTCGAGGTGGCGCAGCACCCGGTCCTTGATCTGGCGCCCGGCGCGACGCAGGGCCTGCCAGTCGTCGAGCTCGTCGACGACGGCGGCCCGCTTCGTCCGGATGGTGCTGGTCGCCTTCCGCAGGTTGCGCCGCAGCTGGGTGTCGGCCAGGGCCTCGTGCGCGGCGTCGGGGAACGGCCGCGGCCGCATGACCGGCATGTGCAGGTCGCGGGGGTTCGCGCTCGACGTGCTGCTCATGGGCGCCTCCTCGTCGTGGTGCGGACCCGCGCGGCACACCCCGCGCCGGGCGTGGTGCCGTGGCCGGCCCGCCGAGCGGTCACGGGACCACCACGAGCTTGCCGACGAACGCGCCCCGCGCGAAGTCCACCTGGGCCTGATGGATGTCGCCGAGGTCGTAGCGCCCGGCGACCACCGGTCGGACCGCACCGGTGCGGGCCAGGTCCACCAGACGGTCGAAGTCCGCGGGCGTGTGCATGGTCGACCCGATGATGCGCCGCTGGTGCAGGTACAGGCGGCGCAGGTCCAGCCGCACGACGGGGCCGGCGACCGCACCGGCCGTGACGAGGCGACCACCGACCCGCAGGACGTCCAGGAGCGGACCCAGGAGCTCCCCGCCGACGACGTCGGCGACGCAGTCGAGCCCCGGTCCGACCAGCGCGGCGACCTCCGCGGCGACGTCGGTCCCGTCACGCACCACCACGTCGTCGGCCCCGGCGGCGGCCACCTCCTCACGGTGGGCCGCGCTGGTCACGGCGATGACGCGGGCGCCCCGTGCCGCCGCGAGCTGGACCAGCGCATGACCGACGCCACCGGACGCCCCCGTGACGCACAGGACCTCGTCGGCGCGCAGGTCGGCGCGTTCGAGCATGCCCATCGCCGTGCCGTAGGCGATGGGGAGGCAGGCGAGCTGCTCGTCGGACAGCGGGGAGCCCGACACGTCGTGAACACGCGGGTCGTCGACGACGACGTACGCGGCGAAGCCCCCGTCCTGCTCCGAGCCCAGCAGGCCGGCGACCGCCGCGCGCGGTCCCTGACCGCCGTAGCACGCGGGGTCGACCACCACGCGCTGCCCGGTGCGGGTGTCGGCGACACCGTCGCCACAGGCGACGATGGTGCCGGCGATGTCGGCGCCCTGGATCCGTGGCACGGCGAGCGGTTCGCCGAGCCAGCCGGCGACCGCATCCGGGTCGCCCGCGGTGCCGTACGCGCCCTCGCGCGTCCAGAGATCGGTGTTGTTGACGGCCGCGACGGCGACGCGCACCAGGACCTGCCCTGTGGCCGGCGCGGGCACCGCGACGTCGTCGCGCACCGCCAGGACCTCCGGGCCGCCGTGGCCCAGGAGCACGGCGGCCCGCATCGTCGCCGGCACCGCCCCGGCGGCCGTCACGGCGACCACGCGGCCGACGCCCACACGGGTGCCACGACCATCACGCCCCGGCCGCGAGGATCTCGGCCAGGTGCATGGTGCGCACCCCCATCTGCTGACGGCGCAGCCCCCCACCGATGTGCATGAGGCACGAGTTGTCGGCGGCGGTCAGCACCTCCGCGTCGGTGTCGAGGACGTGACGCAGCTTGTCCGACAACATCGCCGTGGAGACCTCGGCGTTCTTGACCGCGAAGGTGCCGCCGAAGCCGCAGCACTCCTCGCGCGCCGGCAGGTCCACCAGGTCGATGCCGCGGACGGCCCGCAGCAGGGCGAGGGGCTGGTCGTCGACGTGGAGCATGCGCAGCGCGTGGCAGGTCGGGTGGTAGGTGACCCGGTGCGGGAAGTACGCGCCGACGTCGGTGGTGCCGAGGTGATCGACCAGCAGCTCGCTGAACTCGAACACCCGGGGCACGAGCGCCTCGATGCGCCGCGTCAGCACTGGATCACCGATGACCTCGGCCATGCGCCGGTAGTGCTCGCGGACCATGCCTCCGCACGACCCCGAGGCCGCGACGACCGCATCGGCATGCTCGAACGTGTCGACGAAGCGGCGGACCAGCGGGACGATCTCCCGCTGGTAGCCGGTGTTGAAGTGCAGCTGGCCACAGCACGTCTGCTCCGCCGGGAAGTCGACGGTGTGGCCGAGGCGCTCGAGCACCCGCACGATCGCCTGGCCCGTCTCGGGGAACAGCAGGTCGTTGAAGCACGCCACGAACAGCGACACGCGCATCGACCGGTGCCCTCCCATCCGACGGCTCGGTCACCGCAGCGTACCGGCAGGGGGCGGCGGTGTCGTGGCCGGATCCGGCGGCCGCCGCCCGGGTATGGTCGCTCCACGGGATCGCCGCACGTGGTTGCCCCGGCGGCGCGGCGGCCGGGATGAGAGGGTGTGCCATGGCAACGATGCGCGTGTGGGTACGGTCACTCGACGGTCATGTGTCGGTCGGGCGGCAGGAGTCCGACCACGTGCTGCCCCTGGACCGCCCCGAGGCCACCGGGGGGACCGGCCTGGGCTTCAACGGCGGCCACCTGATGCTGCTGGGCTGGGGAGGCTGCTTCAAGAGCACCCTGCTGGCCGCGGCCGAGGCCCGCGACATCGCCGTGCACCGCCTCGAGCTGTCGATCGCCGGCGAGACCGCCGACGCGCCCTACCGCATCGAGCACGTGACGATGTCGGTCGAGCTGGAGGCCGACACCGACGACGCGGGCAGGCAGAAGCTGATCGACATCGCCAGGAACGGCTGCGCCGTGTCGAACACCCTGCAGCGCGGGGTCGCCGACATGGAGATCACGCTCGCCTGACGAGGCCGCCGTCGGTCACGGAGGGCCCGGCCGTCCCGGATCGGCGGCCAGAACCCGCTCCGCCCCGGCGTGCAGGTCCCCCTGGTCGACGTCGAGGGTGCGCAGCACCTCGACGAGCGCTGGGTCGGGTGCCGTGAGCACCGCGAGCAGCACGTGCCCCGCCCCGGCGGCGGGGTGACCGCGCCGCCGGGCGTCGTCGACCGCCCACCGCAGGCGTTCGCGCACCGCGTCGCTGAACGGCGGCACGGCCGGCACCGCCCCGCCGTCGTCGACGGTGCCCTGCGGCGGCGCGGCCGCCAGCGTCGCCGCATCCAGCCCGGCCGCGGTCAGCGCCGCGGCACCGGGTCCCGGCGCCGCGGCGACGCCGACCAGGACGTCGCGCATCGAGACCGCGGTGGCCGACCGCGACCGCGCCGACCGCCGCGCACCCAACAGCGCCTCCCAGGCGGTGTCGTCGAGGCGCTCCAGCGGTGACGGGGCCTCGACCGGAGCCTCCACGTCCCGACCGTGCCGGCGTTCCCGCTCGCGCCGCACCAGCCGCCGGCCGCGGGCGTGGGGGTCGTGCGTCGGCAGGTGCGCCGAGACCTGGGCGCGCAGCTGCTCCGGCTCGACGCCCTCCTGCGCCAGCGCCAGCGCCGCGACACCCTCGCCCTCGCGGACCAGTCCCAGCAGCAGGTGCTCGGCACCGATGTGATCGTCGCCCAGCTGCAGCGACTCGCGCAGCGCCAGCTCGAGGACCTTCTTGGCGCGGGGCGTGAAGGGCATGTGGTCGACCGACGCGCCGGCACCACGACCGACGATCTCCTCGACCCGGCCGCGGATGCCCTCCGGGGTCACACGGAGCGCGACGAGCGCGTCGGCCGCCGGACCGTGCTCAACGTGCAGCAGCCCGAGCAGCAGGTGCTCGGTGCCGATCCAGTCGTGGCCGAGCGACCGCGCCTCCTCCTGGGCGAGCACGACGGCGCGCCGCGCGTCGTCGGTGAACCGCTCGAACATGGCCGCCCCTGTCCCCGGGTGCGCCCATCGTCGGCCCGGCGGCTGCCGGGCACAAGGGGCGGCGGGCGTCAGCGCCGAGCGGTCACCACGAGGGTCTCGAAGGGGAAGACGACGCCGTCATCGTCGGTGTGGGGCGCCATGGCGGCCGTCACGTCGGCGACGAGCGCCTCGTAGTCCGCGGGGTCGAGCAGGTCCGCGGCCGGTCCGAGCGGCGAGCTCGACGTCTCGGCCGTCAGCAGCGCCTCCGCCGAGGGGAGGCGGAACGTGGTCACCTCGATGCGCCGGTGCACGTCGTGGAAGCCGGCCGCGGCGACCAGGTCTCCGAGCGCACCCGGATCACCCAGCGCGTACACCGATGCCAGCACCGCCGCCGCCGGGTCGCCGAGGTGACGGGCGACCGCTCCGATCAGCGCGGTGTAGCCGGGCTGGTGGGCCAGCGACCGGCACGTGCCGATCCCCACCCGGCCGCCGGGCACGACCACGCGGTGCAGCTCGGCGAGCGCGGCGCCCGGATCGGCCACGAACTGCAGGGCCTGCTGGCACAGGGCGACGTCGACGCTCACCGCGGCCACCGGCAGGTCGGCCGCGTCGCCCTCGAGCCACCTGACCGGCGGATCGAGGGCGACGCCCAGCTCGCGGGCGAGCGTCAGCATCGACCGGTTGCGGTCGACGCCGGTGACGCTCCCGCGGGCGCCGACACGTCCGGCCGCGTGCCGCGCCACGACGCCGGTGCCGCAGCCCACGTCGAGGACACGATCGCCAGCGGTGACCCCGACCGCGTCGATCAGGTCGGCGGCCCAGCCGTCGAGGACGGCGGCCACCAGGAAGCGCTCGTAGTCGCGTGCGCGGGCGTCGTCGAGCTGCCAGCCGGCGGGTGCGGTGGCGGGGTCCGCCTGGATGTGGGTCATCGCCGGTCCCTCCTCGGTCGTCGTGCGTCGCATGGTCGCGGCGCACGGCACCTCGGACATCCGGTGATCCACCCATCTGTGCTACGGATGCCCTGCGGCTGGACGCGGACGTGCTCAACCCCGCCCATCTCCCGGGCGTGGCGACGAGGCCGACGCACCCCATGTCGGGGTCGCGGACGGGCGCGGGCACCGCCCCCGCCAGGACCGGCGCGCCACCAGAAGGCCCTTTCGACGCCGGTCGCGGCTGTGGCATGCTCGCCGCATGGCACCGGACCTCGACGGGCTGATCAGCGAGGGTCGGGCCGCGCTGGCCGTGTGTGACTGGGCGGCGGCGCGGGACGCCTTCGAACGGGCGGCGGCCATCGACGAGCCGGCCGAGGTGGTCGACGGGCTGGGGCGTGCCCTGTACTGGCTCGGCGAGTACCCAGAGGCGATCGCCCGCAGGGAGCGTGCGTACCGGCTGTTCCATCACGACGGCGACCACCGCCGCGCCGCGATGGTCGCGGTCCGCCTGGCCATGTGGCACGGGCTGATCTACGGCAACGCGGCCGCCGTCAGCGGGTGGCTCGCCCATGCGCAGCGCAACGTCGAGCGGTGCGGTGACTGCCCCGAGCTCGGCTGGGTCGAGCTGTTCCTCGCCTGCGTGACCGGCGACCCGCAGGAGCGTGAGCGGCGTGCCGGCACGGCGGTGGCGCTCGGCCGGCGCCACGGACGGCCCGAGCTCGAGTTCGACGCGCTGGCCTACGTCGGTCAGGCGCACGTCGAGCTCGGCGCGGTCGCCGACGGGATGCGGCTGATCGACGAGGCGGTCGCCGCGGTCTCCAGCGGGGTGGTCGACGACGCGTGGGCCGCCGGCGAGATCTGGTGCACGCTGTTCCACACGTGCGAGATCGCCATCGACGTCCGGCGCGCCGAGGACTGGCTGGCCGCGGTCGACTCCTACGTCGAGCGCACCGGGGAGCTGCCGATCACCGGCATCTGCCGCATGCACTACGGCGGCCTGCTGACCTCGGCGGGGCGCTGGGACGACGCCGAGCGCGAGCTGCGCACGTCGATCGCCGTCTACGACCGCACCTACACCGGCACGCGGCACGGCCCCGTGCTGCGCCTCGCGGAGCTGCGGGCCCGGCAGGGGCGCATCGGGGAGGCGCGGCGCCTGCTCGAGGGGTTGGAGGACCACGACGAGGCCGTGCTGCCGCGCGCCCGCGTGCACCTGGCCACCGGCGGGGCGGAGGTCGCCGAGGTGCTGCTCGAGCGCCACCTGGGCCGCCGCGACCGCGGCATCGTCGACGCGCCGGCACTCGCGCTGCTGGTCGACGTGCTGCTGGCCCGGGATCGACCGGACGCGGCGGACGAGGCGGCGGGCCGGCTCGAGGCCCTCGCGGCCGCGGCGGCGCTGGACGCGATCGCCGGGCTGGCCTCCCTCGCACGGGCCAGGGTCGCGGTGGCGACCGGCGGCGACGCCATCGGTGCCTTCGAGCGGGCGCTGGAGGCGTTCGCGCGTGCCCGCCTGGGCCACGACCTGGCCCGCGCACGCCTGGGGTACGCCGGGCTGCTGGCGGCGACCAGACCGGTCGCGGCGCGGGTGGAGGCCCGCGCCGCGCTCGACGCGCTCGACGCCTGCGGCGCCACGACCGACGCCGACGCCGCGGCGCGGCTGCTGCGGTCGCTGGGCGACCACGGGCGGGCCACGCCCCGCGCGACCGGCACGTTGACGCCGCGCGAGCGCGAGGTGCTGGGGCTGCTGACCGAGGGGCTGAGCAACAGCGGGATCGCCGAGCGGCTGTGCATCAGTCCGCGCACGGCCGAGCACCACGTCGGCAGCATCCTGGCCAAGCTGGGGCTGCGCAGCCGCGCCGAGGCCGCGGCCTACGGCGTCCGACACGGCTGACCCGCCCAGGCCGCGGGGCCTCAGCTCCCGCCGGGCGTCGCAACCTCACGACAGACCGTGGGACACGACGTCGGGGCGAGATCGGGCTCAGTCGTCGAAGCGGATGATCCCGCGGATGTTCTCGCCGTTGCGCATCGCGTCGTAGCCCTCGTTGATCTGGTCCAGCGTGTAGGTCCTGGTGACCAGGTCGTCGAGGTTGAGCTGGCCCTGCAGGTACAGCTCGAACAGGCGCGGGATGTCCTTTCGGATGTTCGCCGAGCCGAACAAGCTGCCCAGGATCTGCTTCTCGGACATGGTGAGCATGATGGCCGGGATCGCCACCGACGCCTCGCTCGTCGGGTGGAGGTTCGTCACGACGATCCGCGACCGCTGGCCACCCAACCCGAACGCCTTGCCGAGCGACTCGCCATCGCCCACACCCATGGTCATGACGACCACGTCGTAGCCCCGGTTCCACGTCACATCGGCGAGCGCCTCGGCGGCCTCGTCGAGCGAGGCGAAGGTGTGGGTGGCGCCGAACACCTTCGCCTGGTCGCGCTTGAACTCCACCGGGTCGATCGCGGCGACCGCGCGGGCACCGGCCATGCGAGCGCCCTGCACCGCGTTGGCGCCGATGCCGCCGACCCCGACAACAGCAACGTAGTCGCCCGGTCGGGTCCTGCCGGTGTAGACCGCCGAGCCCCAGCCGGTGACGACGCCACAGCCCAGCAGGCACAGCTTGTCCAGCGGCCAGTCGGGGTCGACCTTGATGCAACTGGCCTCGTGCACGACGGTGTGCTCGGCGAAGGTGCCCAGCAGGCACATCAGGCCCAGGTCGAGCCCGTCGTCCGTGTGGTGGCGCGCGGTTCCGTCGCTGATCTGCCGCCCTGTCGGGTAGGCGGCCATCTTCTCGCAGAGGTTCGACCGCCCCACGACGCACGACGCACAACGACCGCAGGCGGGAACGAAGCCGAACACCACGTGGTCGCCGGGCCCGAGCCAGTCGACCGCCGCACCGACCTCCTGGACGATCCCGGCGCCCTCATGGCCGCCGACCGCCGGCGGCGATGCGACCAGGCCCGCGAGGTCGCCCGTCAGGACGTGCTCGTCGGAGTGGCACAGCCCGGACGCGCTGAGCTTCACGAGCACCTCGTCGTCCCCCGGCGGATCGAGCTCGATCTCCTCGACGCTCCACGGCGTGTTCAGCTCACGCAGGACGGCGGCTCTGGTGCGCACGGCAGGCCTTTCCGATCAGGAACCCTCTCCGACGGACCGTACGCATGGCTGACCAGTGGGTCAATGGGCTGATGACCCACCCGACCGGAATCGACAGCGGTCAGCCGTCGAGCCCCGCCGCACGCCCGCGGGCCACCAGCTTGGCCGCCATCTTGCGGCTGGCCTCGTCGATCATCCGCCCGCCGTGGCTCGCCGCGCCGCGGCCGTCCTCGGTCGCCTGGCGGTACGCGTCGAGCAGGTCGGCAGCCGCCGCGAACTGCTCCGGCGTCGGTGTGAAGAGCTCGTTGGCGAGCTCCACCTGCGCGGGGTGGATGCACCACTTGCCGTCCATGCCCAACAGCCGCGCCCGCGTCGCCATCCGGCGGAACCCCTCGGGATCGCCATAGTCGCTGTAGGGCCCGTCGACAGCGTCGGCGCCGACCGAACGGGCGGCGTCGACGATCCGTCCCACGACCGACGCCCACTGGTACCCGGGGTAGTCGGGCTCCGGCATGCCGACGTCGAGCTGGGGCACGCCGATGTTGGCCGCGTAGTCGCCCGGTCCGAACACGACGCCCTCGATGCGGTCGGTGACCGCGACCGAGGCGGGCAGGTTGATCGAGCCCGCGCCCGACTCGACCTGGATCTCGAGGCCGTGCCGGTCCAGCCCGTGCTCCGCCTCGAGCTGCGAGCACAGGTGCTCGACGAACCACAGCTGTCCCGGGTGGTCGACCTTCGGCACGACCAGGCAGTCGAAGCGCCCGCCGGCGCGCTCGAGCAGCACCACGATGTCGGCGTACATGTGGGGGGTGGTGGCGTCGTTGACGCGCACCGACACGACCGTGTCACCGAAGTCGTGGGCGTGCAGCGCCCCGGCCACCGTCTGGCGCGCGTCCTCCTTGCGATCGGGCGCGACCGCGTCCTCGAGGTCGAAGATCAGCTCGTCGGCGCCGCGGTCGACCGCTCCGGCGAGCATGTCGGAGCTCGAGCCGGGCACGACCAGCACAGACCGGCGCAGCCGGACCGGGCGGGCCGGCACGTCTCCCACGCTGGCGAAGGGCTGGATCGGCATGGCGGTGCGGCTCCCGACGTCGACGCGGCGCCGCAGCGGGACTACGGCGCCAGCGGGTTCCTACCCCGCAGCGAGGCGTCGACCACCTGCACGGGGTGCAGCACGGGGATGTCGGTCTGCAGGTACCGGGAGATCTGCAGCGTGCAGCCAGGGTTGGCGGTGACGACGGCATCGGGCGCGACCGCGGCGACGGTGGCCGCCTTGCGCACGCCCAGGTCTGACGCGGCGTCGGGCTGCAGCAGGTTGTAGATGCCGGCCGAGCCGCAGCAGATCTCGGGCTCGCTCAGCTCGACCAGCTGCAGATCGGGGATGCCGCGCAGCACCGCCCGCGGCTGGGCACGCACACCCTGGGCGTGCGCAAGGTGGCAGGCGTCGTGGTACGCGATGCGCGCAGGCACCGGGTGGCGGGTCGCCCGCGGCTCGAGCTCGTCGAGCAGCTCGGAGATGTCGCGCACCTTGGCCGAGAACGCCTCGGCGCGTTCGACCCAGCCCGGGTCGTCGCGCAGCAGGTGGCCGTACTCCTTGAGCGTGGACCCGCAGCCCGCCGCGTTGATCGCGACCGTGTCGACGTCGGCGGCCTCCATCGTGGCGATCATCCGCCGCGCGTAGGCCAGCGCCCGCTCCTCCTCCCCGGCGTGCTCCAGCAGCGCACCGCAGCAGCCCTGCTGGGTGGGGATGACGACCTCGCAGCCCTCCATGGCCAGCACGCGTGCCGTCGCGGCGTTGACGTCGCCGAAGTAGACCGACTGCACGCAGCCGGTGATCAGGCCCACCCGGCGCACCGGCAGCGACGCGGGCGCGGCGCCGGGCAGGCGCCGGGGCGCGACCCGGCTGGGCAGGCGCCGCCGCAGGTCCGCGAGCTCGAGGTCGGGCAGCAGCCCCTCCAGCGCCCGCAGCCGGGCCGGCAGGCGGGCGAACAGGCCCGAGCGGCGCAGCAGCGCACCGATCCGCAGCCTCTGGTACGCGATGCCGCCGAGCGCCGCGACCCGCAGGCGCGCCGGGTGCGGGAACAGCGCGAACACCAGCCGCCGGAACCAGCGGTCCGTGGGGTCACGCGGGTGGTTGCGCTCGATCTGCGGCCGGGTTGCCTCGATCAGCTTGTCGTACTGCACGCCGGAGGGGCAGGCGGTCACGCACGCCATGCAGCCCAGGCAGCGGTCCATGTGCGTGACGAACACGTCGTCGATCGGCACGTCACCGGCCGACGCGAGCTCCATCAGGTAGATGCGGCCACGCGGGCTGTCCATCTCCTCGCCCCACAGCGCGTAGGTCGGGCACGTCGGCAGGCAGAAGCCGCAGTGGACGCAGTCGGCCAGCAGCTCGTCGGACGGCGGGCGCAGCGCGTCGAACGACCCGTGGCCGTCGCCGCGCACCCCGGTCTCGACGGGCCCGCCGGCCTGGTGCTCGTCGGGCTCCGACGCGCCCTGCTCCTGCGGTACGGCCTCGGCCATGTCGTCAGATCCCTCCCACGAAGCGGCCCGGGGCGCAGCGTCCGTCGGGATCCAGGCGCTGCTTGACCTGGCGCATCAGCCCGATCGCCGACGGCGGCGGACCCCAGACGTCGACCACGTCGGCGACCCCGTCGGCGGTGCGGCGCACGACGGCGTGCCCGCCCAGGTCGGCCAGCCGGGCGCGCCAGTCGTCGACGAACGCGGCGTGCGCCGCCGCGCCGCCGCCCGACACCCGGGCGGTCAGCACCCCCAGCAGCACGTGGGCCTGCAGCGCGGCGTCGACCCCGGCCGCGTCGGCCGCCTCGGCGCACGCCCGGCCGGCCTCGCCGAGCCCGGTCGGCAGGCAGGCCCCGCGCACCACCGTCTGCCCATCGGCCCCGGCCAGCGCCGCGGTCAGGCGCCGCCAGGCGCCGGCCTCGTCCTCACCGTCGACCTCGTCGACGTCGGGAGCGATGTCGAGCGCGGTGTCCAGCAGCTGCCGCGTGCGGTCCAACTGCGCCCGGACGGCGTCGCCGTGCCCGGCGTAGCGGATCCACAGTGTGCCGTCCGCCCAGTCCACCGCGACCGGCTCGACGGGGGCGCCGCCGAGCACGACGCCGACCCGCGCCGCGGTGGCCGCGTCGACCGGCAGCCGCAGGGTCGCCGACGCGCCGGGCCGCGGGTGCACCCGCAGGACGATCTCCGCGACGAGCGCGAGCGTGCCCAGCGAGCCGCACAGCACCTTGGCCATGTCGTAGCCGGCGACGTTCTTGATGACGAAGCCGCCCGTCCGACCGATGGCGCCGTCCGACAGCACGTAGGTGGCGCCGATCACCAGATCGCGCATGGTGCCGTACGCCAACCGGCGGGGTCCGGCGTCGTCGGCGGCCAGCAGCCCGCCGACGGTCGCGCCCTCGTCGACGTGCGGCGGGTCGATCGCGAGCCACTGGTCGTGCTCGCCGAGCACCTCCTGCAGCTGCGCCAGCGGCATGCCCGCCTGCACCGACACCGTGGCGTCCGCCGCGTCGTAGGTCAGCAGGTCGGCCATGGCGGACGTCGAGACGACCGTGTCGACGCCGGTGGGCGGGACCCCCCACCCGAGCTTCGTCCCGGCACCGCGGAACAGCAGAGTGCCGGCCGTGTCGAGCACGGCCTCGCGGGCCTCGCCGAGGTCCGTCGGCGTGAGCACCCGGTCGGTGCCCGTCGTCACCGCCCGACCTCCTCGCTGGCGCGAGCAGGTCGCCCCCCGGCCTGTCCTGTG
>CAYVGE010000104.1:7151-13625 GCA_964450395.1 uncultured Actinomycetota bacterium | reverse complement strand
CAGCACGTTGGCGTCCAGCGGCAGGCTCGCCATGTAGCGGATCGCCCGGGCGGCGGCGTCGACGTCCATGCGCGGCTCGGCGCTGACGCTGCCGTCGGCCTGGCGGACGCCCTCGGCCATCCCGGCGGTCATGTCCGTCGCGGCGTTGCCGATGTCGATCTGCCCGCACGCGATGTCGAACGGCCGTCCGTCCAGCGCGGTCTGGCGCGTCAGCCCGGTGACCGCGTGCTTCGTCGCGGTGTAGCCGATCGAGTGGGGTCGGGGGACGTGCGCCGAGATCGAGCCGTTGTTGATGATCCGCCCGCCGCGCGGCTGCTGGCGGCGCATGATCCGGAACGCCGCCCGCGTGCAGAGGAACGCGCCGGTCAGGTTGACGGCGAGCAGCGTGTGCCACACGTCGACGTCGTATTCGTCGACGACGGCCGATGCGCCGAAGACGCCCGCGTTGTTGCACAGCAGGTCCAGCCGCCCGTAGCGGTCGACGGCGTGCGCGAACAGCGCGTCGACGGCGTCGGGGTCGGTCACGTCGGTGGGGACGGCCTCCAGCACGCCGGCCAGGCCGGCACCACGCGTCACCGTCGCGTCGAGCGCATCGGCGCGCCGGCCGGCCAGCACCACCGTCCAGCCGGCGTCGGCGAGCTCCAGCGCGGCCGCCGCGCCGATGCCGCTGCCGCCGCCGGTCATGACCGCGATCCGGCCCTGCCGCCGGTTGCCCTCCGCTGCCGTCATCCGCGTGCCTCCCTCGCTCGGATCATGCGCATCCTGGCAGGCCGCCCGGGCACGCGGCGCCGGACCGCGGGTGGTCAACCGTCGGAGCGCCCGACCAGGTCCGCCCACCAGTCGTAGAGGTCGGCCGCGCGGTCGGGATCGTCGAGCCGGGCGCTGCCCATGACCGCCTCGCCGGGCACGCTCCACGACAGCCCCGCGACCGTGCTGCTGACCGCACAGACGACGCGGCCCTCGCCGTCGGCGCCGGTGTAGGGGTGGTCGGCGCGGCGGTCGTTGCGGCAGTCGCCGCCGCCGGCGCCGGCGGCCAGGCGGTCCAGCGCCGCGTCGCGCGCGTCGGTCGAGCCGAAGCGGCGGAACACGACCCGGGTCGGCGCCTGATCGGCGTGGGCGCACGCCACCCCGACGTCCTGCCCGGCGAACGGGTCCCCGGTCGTCGGCCGGCAGTCTGCGGGCTCGTACGCGTCGAAGGCCTCGACGAGGGCCAGCTGGTCGTCGTCGAGTGCGTCGGCACCGTCCCCGCCCCGGCCGGCGGCGGCGCCGCCCGCACCATCGCCGTCGCCGGCGGGGGCGGGGGACAGCAGCGGCCAGGCGAACCAGACCAGCACCGCGACCGCCACCAATGCGAGCGCCATCAGGCCGGCCCTCCGGCCACGCTGGGCGGGCTCCTCGGAGGTGCCGCGGCGTGAGCGGGCGGCCGCCCGGTCGTCGTCGGCGGGTGGCGACGAGTGCCGGGCCGTGGGTGACCGGCCTCCCGACCCGTGCGTCCGCCCGTCGTCGGATCGGGCTCCGGCCGGAGGCGACGACCGCTCGACCACCGGTGCGGGTCGGGCCCGGTCGGGGTCCGGTGTCGCGGGCGGTCGTGCCGTCGGCGCCGGCGGTGGTGGGTCCTGACGCCCCGACGGCGGGTCCACGCCGGGCGGGTGTGCCCACCGGGCGGTCGCCGACCCGCCGTCACCGGGCGGTGCGGCGTGCCCGGTGGGAGCGTCGGGCTGCTCGAGGCGGCGGGTGCGCGACCGCGACGGCACGGCGACCGCCTCGTCGCGCGCGGGGACCCGCCCGGTCGGCGCCGCGTCGGGCAGGTGGCCGGTGTCGGGCCCGGGGTCGGGTGGCACGGCGAAGGCGACCGCTGCCGCGAGCTCGTCGCAGCGCTGGAAGCGGTCGCCGGGGTCCTTGGCCATCGCGGTCGCGACCACCCGGTCCCAGGTGCGCGACAGCGAGGGGTCGCGGTCCGACGGGCGGGGCGGCGCCTCGTGGAGGTGGGCGTTGATCATCGCCGCCATCTCGCCGTCGAACGGCTTGCCGCCGGTCAGGCACTCGAACAGCACGCACCCCAGCGCGTAGATGTCGGCGCGGGCGTCGACGCGCACGTCGGTGCGCATCTGCTCGGGCGCCGCGTACGCCAGCGTGGCCGGTGCCAGCCCCTGCGTGACGGGGTTCTCGGTGGTCTGGTCGACCCGGCGGCTGATGCCGAAGTCCGCCAGGTACACCGTGTCGCTGTCGGACTGGCACAGGATGTTGCCCGGCTTGACGTCGCGGTGGACCAGGCCCTTGGCGTGGGCGTAGTCCAACGCTTCGCCGACCTGGCGCACGATCGACGCCGCCCGCGCCGGCGCGAGCGGGCCCTCCTCCAGCTCGAAGCGCAGGTCGCGGCCGGCGACGAACCGCATGACCAGGTACAGCAGCCCCCGGTGCTCCCCGCCGTCGTAGACCGTGACGATGTTGCGGTGCTCCAGGCTGGCGGCGATGTTCGTCTCGCGGCGGAAGCGCCGGTGGTCGGTGGGGGTGAAGTCCTCCGACAGCCGCAGCATCTTGATGGCCACGTCGCGCTCGAGCAGCGGATCCCACGCCCGGTAGACACGACCGAACCCCCCGCGTCCCAGCACGGAGCGGATCTCGTAGCGGTCGTTCCAGGTCTCGCCGGGCTCTGGCAGCCGTGACACTGGTCGTTGGGCCTCCCGATCCGTTCGTCGTCGTGCCCCGCCGACGCCGGCACCGGGATTCTCGCACGATCGGCCACTGCGTGTGGCGCGCGCGTCAGGCGCCGGTGCGCTCGCGCAGGACGCGCACGGCGGCCGCGTAGCGGTCCACCTGCTCGACGTAGGCGTCGGCGGTGGCCTTGGCCTCCTCGTGGCGCATGCCCATCGCGGTGGCCGCGAAGCGCGCACCGCGCAGGTACGGCGGCATGGCGCGGACCGGCATGGCCTGGTCACCCGGCTCGGGCTCGACCAGCGCGCGGTCCGGCTGGTCCGTCGGGGGCACCTCCATCGCGGCCACCTGCGCCAGCAGTTCGTCCTCGGAGATGCGGTCGGCGAAGTCGCCGCCGATCCGCCGGAACCGCTCGGCGCCGTCGGGGTCGATCACCGAGACCCCGGGCCTGCCGATGTCACCGTGCCGCGTGCCGGGATGCCAGGCGTCGAGCGCCTTGAGCACGCCCTCGCCGTCGGGGTCCGACAGCATCCAGAAGGGCAGCTGGAGCTTGTCGATCATCGCCGCCTGCTGGGCGGGGGAGTCCACGCTGACGCCCGCGATGCGCGCGCCGGCGCCCAGGAACTGCGCGTACCGCTGTGCCAAGCTGACCAGCTGGCCGTTGCAGTACGGTCACCAGTCGCCGCGCAGCGTCACCAGCACGATGCCGGCGTCGAGGTGATCCGACAGCGTCCAGTCGCGGTCGCCCTGGTCTCGGATCGTGAAGTCGGGCACTGGCATGGGTCGAGGCTCCTGCCGTGGTCCGGGGACACCTCCCCTCTACCCGACCGTGACCGGTTCACCCGCGCGCCGGTCGCCACGGCGGTGGACCTGCGCGCCGTCGCCCGGCCGGTGCGGATACCATGCGCACCACGATGACGACCTCGTCAGGGCCGGTGCACCGGGCAGCCACCCGCGTTTGGCTGGCGGTCGGCATCGTGGCGCTGGTGTGGGTCGGGTGGCGCATCCTCGCCCGTCCGCTGGCGGTGATCATCCCGCCGCTGCTGCTGGCGACGGTCATCGTCTACCTGCTGTCGCCGGTCGTGGCCGCGCTCGAGCGGCGCGGCGTGCCCCGCTGGCTGGGCGCGCTGGTCGCCTACCTGACCACGCTGGTGGCGCTGGTCGCGGTCACGGCACTCCTGATGCCGATGCTGGTCACCCAGCTGCAGACGTTCTCCGACCGCCTGCCCGAGCTGCTCGCCGGGTTCGGTGCCGACCTCGAGCAGCGCCTGGGCCCGCTGGGCATCGACGTGCCGGTCGGCCAGACCATCGACGTGTCGGCGGTCCAGGCCAACGTCGAGCGGGCACTCCAGGGTGGGGGGCTGGCGGCGGTCGCCGGGCTGCTCGGCGGGCTGTCGGGCCTGGCGCTGGGTCTGCTGCAGACCGTCATCGTGTTCACGCTGGGTCCGGTCATCGGCTTCTACGTGCTGATCGACCTGCCGCGGCTCGCCAGCTGGGTGCAGACGTTGATCCCGCCCCAGCACCGGGCCGAAGCCGTCGAGGTGGGCTCGAAGCTGCACGTCGTGGTCGGTGGCTTCATCCGCGGCCAGCTGTTGGTGGCGCTGTTCGTGGGCGTGGCGGCGTCGCTCGGTCTGGCCATCGTCGGCCTGCCCTTCTGGCTGCTGGTCGGGGTGACGGCCGGCGTGACCAACGTCATCCCGCTGCTCGGGCCGTTCGTGGCCGGGGTGCTGGGCGTCTCGATCGCGCTGGTCAGCGACGGGCTCGGGTTGGCGGCACTCGTGCTGGTGGTGCTCCTCGTCGTCCAGCAGCTCGACAACCAGGTCATCTCACCGCTGGTCATGGGCCGCAACGTCCGGCTGCACCCGCTGGTCGTCCTGCTGGCGCTGGTGATCGCGGGCACGGTCTACGGCGTCCTCGGCCTGCTGATCGCCGTGCCGAGCGTCGCGGCGGTCAGCGTCCTGGCCCGCCACCTGTGGGAGACGCGCGTGCCGTGGGCGACCATCCCGCCCGCCCTCGGTCCCGCCACGCCCCGGGCCGCGCGACCGGCGGACGGCACCCCCGACGCGACGTCGCCACAGGGCGCGGCCTCCGGAGGCTCCAGCCCCGGCCACGCCGGTGCCGGGAGCGGGTCCGGGCGGTCGCGGGTCCCCGCGGAGCCCCGGAGCAAGTAGCATGGCTGCGCCGTCGACGGCCGCCCGGCCGTCGCGGTGCACGTGGATTGCCATCCAGAGCGGCTGAGGGAACCGGCCCGTCGACGCCGCCGCAACCAGGTCACGCCCCGCGCGGCCCAGGTGCGAACTCCGGCCCCTTCGGGGGGAAGATGGCCGCAAACGCTCGTCCTCCCTCCCGTCGACGTAGAGGAAGGACGACCAGGTGACGTACCTACGCGCGCTGCGGTGTCGTGGCTGTGGCCACGAGATCGACATCGCCCCCGCCCACGTCTGCGACCGCTGCTTCGGCCCGCTCGAAGCCGCCTACGACTACGACGCGATCGCCGCGACGATCTCGCGCGAGGCGGTCGAGGCCGGCCCCGACAGCCTGTGGCGCTACCGCGACCTGCTGCCCGTGCCCACCGACGAGCCCGTCGACCCGGTGTGGCTCGGCGGCGGGCTGACGCCGCTGGTGCGCGCCCCACGGTTGGGCGCCGAGCTCGGCCTCGACGACCTGTGGCTCAAGAACGACACGGTCAACCCCACGTGGTCGTTCAAGGACCGCGTCGTCACCGTCGCGCTGACCGCCGCGAAGGCGTTCGGCTTCGACACGGTCGCGTGCGCGTCGACGGGCAACCTGGCCAACTCGGTCGCCGCCCACGCCGCCGCCGCCGGGCTGCGGGCCTACGTGTTCATCCCGCACGACCTCGAGCAGACCAAGGTGCTCGCCAGCGCGGTCTACGGGCCGAACCTGGTCGCGATCAAGGGCAGCTACGACGACGTCAACCGCCTGTGCAGCGAGGTCGCCGACGAGCACGGGTGGGCGTTCGTCAACGTCAACATCCGCCCCTACTACGCCGAGGGCTCCAAGACCATCGGGTTCGAGACGGTCGAGCAGCTGGGGTGGGAGCTCCCCGCGCAGGTCGTGGCGCCGATGGCGTCGGGCTCGATGATGGTCAAGATCGACAAGGCGTTCCGCGAACTGGTCAGGGTCGGACTGGTCGACGAGGCGCCCTGGCGGATGTTCGGCGCGCAGGCGCTGGGCTGCTCGCCCATCGCGGCCGCCTTCGCCGCGGGGTCCGACGATCCGACGCCGGTCAGGCCCGACACGATCGCCAAGTCGCTGGCGATCGGCAACCCGGCCGACGGGGGACCGGCCATCGAGGTCGCCCGCCGCACCGATGGCGGCATGGACACCGCGACCGACGACGAGATCTCCCGCGGCATCCGGTTGCTGGCACGCACCGAGGGCGTGTTCGCCGAGACCGCCGGCGGCGTCACCGTCGCGGTGCTCGGCAAGCTGGCCGCCGCCGGGGCGCTCGACCGCTCGGCCCGCACCGTCGCGGTCATCAGCGGCAACGGCCTGAAGACGGTCGACGCCGTGCCCGCCACGCCCACGTTCACGATCCGCCCGTCGCTGGACGACTTCGAGGAGGCCGCGGGCCTGGTCCCCGCCTGACGCCGCCGTCGCCAGCGCGTCCGTCGACGGGGCGTCATCGGGTCTTGGCGGACCGTTGACAGCGGCGGAGACCGCCGGGGCGTCGCCGCCGCCCCGCTCCCACCTCGACGTTCCTGCTCCCACCTCGACGTTCCGCACCCACCTCTGCGGCAGAACTTCGAGGTGGGTGTCGAACGTCGGGTCTGGGCCGAGGTTGCGCACCCACCTCGA
>CAYVGE010000104.1:5495-7051 GCA_964450395.1 uncultured Actinomycetota bacterium | reverse complement strand
CTTCGAGGTGGGTGTCGAACGTCGGGTCTGGGCCGAGGTTGCGCACCCACCTCGAAGTTTCCGCTCCCACCTCGAAGGTGCGCGGGCGGGGCGGGCCTACCGCGTCCCGGGCGGGGCGCCCCGGCGACCACGCGTCCCGGGCGCGGGCCCCGGCGACCCCGCGTCCCGGGCGTGCGCCCCGGCGACCACCCGCGGCGCTGGCGTCGATCCGGGGCGTGCGTCCAGCGGTCACCGGTCGGGCGGGGGAGTGCCTCAACAGCACCAAGTCGGCGACAACGGGCCAAACGTGCACCGATCCGGTCCGTTGGCCGACGGGGTGGCGCGGGGCGTGGGCGTCTGAACGGTCATCAGCGCGCCCGCACCCCGCGGCGCCCCGATCGCCGGAGGACCGATGCCCGCACGTCGCCACCTGCTGCTCCTGCTCGCCCTGCTCCTGCTGCTCCCGGCCGCACCGGCGGCGGCCGCGGGCGGCGGCTACCAGCAGGTCGTCGACCTGACGTTCCCGGTCGTCGGCACGACGACCTACGTCGACTCGTTCGACGCGGCGCGCAGCGGCGGCCGCGTGCACATGGCGTCCGACATCATGGCCACGGAGGGCCAGCCGGTCTTCGCCGCGGTCGGCGGGACCATCGAGACGATCACCGGGCTGACCGAGCCCCTGCCGAGCTACGGCTACATGATCCGGGTCGCCGGCGACGACGGGCGCACCTACGTCTACCTGCACATGGGCCGCAACGACGGTCCGCCGAGGAAGGCCTACGTCGACGGCATCGCGAAGGGGTCGCGGGTGCTGCGCGGCCAGCAGCTCGGGTACGTGGGCTGCTCGGGCAACGCTTCGTGCTCCGGGCCGCACCTGCACTTCGAGATCCACGACCCGGCGGTCACCGACCCGTACGGCGGGCACCGGATCAATCCTTACCGCAGCCTCAAGGCGGCCCAGCAGCGGGGCGACGTCGCTGGCAAGGCCCCCGTCGTCTACACGCCGTTCGGTGACCTCACGGGCAGCGAGCACGAGCAGGCCGCCCGCCAGCTGCTGGACGCCGGCATCATGGCTGGCTGCGCGGAGGAGCGGTTCTGCCCCAACGAGGCCATCGACCGGATCGAGATGGCCGAGGTCCTGTACCGCGCACTCGAACCCGCCGACACCGACGAGGACTTCTTCCCCGACGACGACGGCCTCGCGGCCGAGCCGGCGATCAACGCGCTCGCGGCGGCCGGCGTGATCCTGGGGTGCGGGGACGGCAGCGCCTACTGCCCGCACGAGGGCGTGAGCCGCGCGCGCATGGCCAGCTACCTGACCCGCGGGTTCGACCTGCCCGAGACCGATCAGGACTTCTTCGTCGACGACGACGGCCACGGCCACGAGGAGAACATCAACCGGCTGGCCGCTGCAGGGATCACCGTCGGCTGCACCGCGGACCGGTTCTGCGTCGCCGGCGAGGTGACGCGGGGACAGCTCGCGTCGTTCCTGAGCCGCGGGCTGGCCGGGCTCGACGCGTAGGGGGACTGGGCGCCGTGCCGGCCGTCCGCAGCGGGCGGCCGGCACGGCGCATGCC
>CAYVGE010000104.1:0-5485 GCA_964450395.1 uncultured Actinomycetota bacterium | reverse complement strand
CCGCTGACGCCGGTCGCCACCTTCGCCCCCACTCCCGCGGCCACCGGCAGCGACTACGGGGCGGGCGACGCGGCCGAGCCCGTCAGCGGCGAGGTCGCGCAGACGAGGCGGCGCTCCTGCCCGTCCGCGCACCGATGTGCCCGACAGGTGCCCGGCCGACTACCCTGCCCGTGTGGAGACCTGTCCGGAGTGCGGCTTCTCCTGTGACCTCACCACCGCCGAGGAGGCCGGGCGGGCCGTCGTCGAGCAGACGGCGATGCTGGTGGAGGTCGTGCTGACCGTGCCCGACGTCGGCCGACGGCGACAGCCCGAGGTGTGGTCGCCCCTGGAGTACGCCTGCCACACCCGAGACGTGCTGGCGACCCAGCGCGAGCGGGTCCTGCTCGCGCGGCGCCAGGACCGGCCGTCGCTCGTGCCGATGGGTCGCGACGAGCGCGTCGAGCACGACGGCTACGCCGACCAGCACATCGTCAACGTGGTTCGCCAACTGACCGATGCGGCGCTGCTGTTCGCCAACGTGCTCGACCTGCTCCCGGCGGATGCGTGGGACCGCACGGTCGTCTACAACTACCCGACCCGCACGGAGCGCTCGCTGCGGTGGGTGGCGGTCCGCACCCTCCACGAGGTGGTGCACCACCTCATGGACGTCCGCCGGCAGGCGTGAGCCCGCATCGCCGTCCCGACCGACGGCCACCCTCCGAGTGTGGCCCTCCGACGTCTCTCGGGCAGCGGTCGGGGCGCATCTGACGCCGGGCCTCCCCGGAGACGCCACCGTCCCGCCGCTGTTCCTGCAGCCGAGCCGG
This sequence comes from uncultured Actinomycetota bacterium, assembly GCA_964450395.1. GTDB lineage: Bacteria > Actinomycetota > Nitriliruptoria > Euzebyales > JAHELV01 > JAHELV01. The sequence goes on along the minus strand of CAYVGE010000104.1, from coordinate 4,682 downwards.
GGTGGACCGGGCGACGGCCGCAGCGGGCCGTCGCCCGGTCGTCGGGCGGCGTTGCCTACGCTGACGGTTCGAGCGTCAGCAGGCCGAGCGCCCTCGCAATGAAGCTGGCCATCTGGCCGCGGGTGACCGCCTGGCCGGGCAGGTAGCGCCGGCCGCCGGCGCCGGTGGTGATGCCGGCCTTGGCGACCGCCGCGATCGCGCCGGCGTGCGTCGCGTCGTCGGCCACGTCCCGGAACAGCGGGGTGCCGGTCGCGTCGAGGTCCAGCGCGCGGGCGAGGAAGCTCGCCATCTGCGCCCGCGTGACCGGGTCGTCGGGTCGGAAGGTGCCGTCGCCGGGGCCGGTCGCGATGCCGGCCTCGGCCACGGCCGCGATGGCGGCCGCGTGCGGCGATGCCGGGTCGACGTCGCTGAACGACGCCTCCTGCGACGCCGACGCGGTCAGGTCGAACGCCTGCGCCAGGAAGGTCGCCATCTCGGCGCGGGTGACCGACCGGTCGGCGCGGTAGTCGCCGTTGGGGAAGCCGGTGGCGATGTCGGCGTAGGTGATCTTGAGGATCGCCTCGAAGTGGCGCTCGTCACGGGTGAGATCGCGGTACACCCGCGGCGTGCCGGCGCGCGCCGGCAGTCCGCTGAGCCGTTCGATCCATCGTCGGACGTCGGAGACGCGGGCGTAGGCGCTGGCGTCGCCGACGCCGCAGTCGAGGTCGCCGAAGCTGGTGACGCCGAGCAGCAAGGTCTGGGCGTCGCCCCGGACCAGCAGCGGCCCGCCGCTGTCGCCGACGCAGGCATCGTTGACCAGTCCACCACCACAGACCATGCCGGCGTGGTCGAAGAGGCGGGCGCCGAGCTGGGCGTAGCAGGCGTCGGTGCTCAGCAACGTGACGTCGCCCTCGCGGAGGACGTTGGTCACCTCGCCCTTCCCGGTGCGATCACCCCAGCCGACGATGGTCGCCGGGGTTCCACCGAGGAACCAGTCGTCGTCGCTCGCGCCGGCGACGCGCACGGGCGCGACGCCGGCCCGGGAGCCCAGCTTGACCAGGCCGACATCGCGCCGTGGCGGCGCCAGGCGGAAGCCGGGTGCCGTCGCGAACGCCTTGGCGAACTGCAGGTCGTCGACGGTCATCGTCCTGACGTCGGTCAGCGCAGGGACGACCGCGATGCCCTTGGCACCCGCGAGGCAGTGCCCGGCGGTCAGGACCCACGTCGAGCGGATGACCGATCCGGTGCAATCGCCGGTGATCAGTCCAGTCTTCGGGTTGAAGATCAGCACCAGGCTGACGTAGGGGTACTCGCGCTTCCCGGTGGGCGTGCCGTTCACGATGTCGGCACCGGTCCGCACGACGCCCTCCAGCAGGGTGTCGAGCGCCTCGTCGCTGATGGTGTCCTGCACCGGCGTCAGGGCACCGTCGTCGGCCGCTGCGGGCGTCTGGGCGCCGGCGACCGGCGCGAGGATGGTCAACAGCAGCACGAGCGCAAGGACGCCGGTGCCGAGGGGGCGCAGTCTCATGAACGATCTCCGTCTCGCCGGAGGAGCTCCGCCGCCCCTCATAAATCTTACGGAGCGTAAGGTTCAGCAGTCGCCCGTCACGTCATCCATCTTGGGGATCTTGCGGTGACAACATCACGCACGGTCGCGTTCCCGAACGAGCAACTGTCGACAGATGGAGACTTCTACGCCACTCAAGTCGCAGAGGGTCACCGGATAGCCGACCGGCCGCGACTGACGAGACGGCCGGCCGGCTGACGGTCGGTGAGGTGGATTCAGCGACGGAGTGTGAGGCCCGTCAGCTTCCTGATCCAGGGTCCGTAGGCCGAGACCCGCATGTACGCGCTGGCGTCGCCCGTCAGGCAGTCGACGTCACCGAAGCTGGTGATGCCGTGCTGGATCCAGCGCCTGCCGCGGCGCACCAGCAGCGGTCCACTGCTGTCGCCGACGCAGACGTCCGTCTCGGGCGCCCCGCCGCAGAGCATGGTTCCGCCGGCCCACAGACCACGACCACACACGACCCTCAGGCGCACAGTGGGTGACACTGGCGCCGCGCATGCCCGAGGGGTTGCGGCCGGCTCCCCCTCCGTACCGGCCGCAACGCCCCCGACCCCGCCCCCTTCGGTGACTACCAACGGTGCGCGACGTCGAGCACGACTCGGCTCCGGTTACCCGGTCCGTCGAGCACAAACACCCGGAACGGCAGACGGGCCCGCACACCCACGCCGATCGTCGTGCCCCGCGCGTCGATGCGGCCCCACGTGACGTCGCGGAAGGTGCGGAACCCGCCGACGTCGAACATGGACCTGTGACCGAACGGACGCAGCGAGGATTGGACCGTGCCGTCCGTCGCCGACGCCGGCGGCAGTGTCGCGGGGATGCGGACCTGGAGACGGGCGCCGCCGCGGGGCTGCCGCGCGCCTGGCGCCACGTGCACCCGGTGGACGTAGCGCGCCTTGACCCCCGCCTCCGGTCCGGCGAGCTCGAAGACCAGTCGGTCGTAGCAGCGGTGCCGGCCGACGCGTCCCTCCATCAGCCAGTCGGCGTCGGTGGCGCCGGCGGTCTTTGCCAGGCTGCCCCACCAGATGCCGCACCACGGTCGAACGATCGACGCGGCGGCCGACCCCCGTGTCGAGGTCAGCGCGGACGCCGATGCCGGCACTGCGGCCGCGGCGACCAGCGCGATGCAGGCCATCCCGGCGATGGTCAGCGTGATCGTCGATCGCCACCGTGCACTGCGCATCGTCACCACATCCCTCCACCGGACGAGCGGGTCGTCCGCACCCTGCACGGTGCGTCGACGACCTCGCCGTCGGATCGCGGGCGGGTTGCAGTTCGGTAACGATGCGCGACCGCCTGTCCGCACCGTCCCCTCGAAGCCCGGCCGCTCGTGGGCGCGCCGAACGGATGGGAACGTGTGATTCACCCCGGTCGGCGGGTATCGAACAGGTGTTCCCTCGCAACCATCGTCACGGAGGTCCGATCGTGAGCGACGCCAACGTCCAGCCGAACCCGGAACGCGACCCGGAGGAGTGGGTCACCGGTGACGAACCGATGACCGGCCCGCAGCGGTCGTACCTGCAGACGTTGTGCCAGGAGGCGGGGGAGCAGTTCGACCCCGACCTGACGAAGGCGCAGGCGTCGGAGAGGATCGACCAGCTGCAGTCGGCGACCGGTCGCGGCGCCGCCTGACGGCACGGCGGGCGTCTCCACCGTGTCCACGCGTCCAGGCGTCGATCGCGCCCCGGTCGCGTCTGACCCCTGGACCGGCCCCTGGACCGGCGCGGCCACGCGCTTCGCGCTAGCCTCCGACCTCGTCGCTCATGTCGGTCCCACGCTGACGGGCGACGATCATCCGAAGCCGGATCGAAGCAGGATCGCAGGGAGGCGCACGTGGGTTCGTGGCTGGTCACGGGGGCAGCGGGGTTCATCGGTGCCCACCTGAGCCGGCGCCTCGTGGCCGACGGGCACGACGTCACGGGCGTCGACTCGCTCAACGCCTACTACGACCCGGCGCTGAAGGCGGCGCGGCTCGACTGGCTGCGGTCGACGCCCGACCGCGAGGTCGTGCTCGATGCTTCCACCGACGGTGGGCCCGCGGCGCCGTCGGCGGGGCGGTTCACGTTCGAGCAGCTCGACATCGCCGACCGTGCGGCGCTCGGCGAGGTCGTCGAACGGGTGCGGCCCGAAATCATCGTGCACCTCGCCGCGCAGGCGGGGGTCCGCCACTCCATCACGCACCCGCACGACTACATCCAGGGCAACCTCGTCGGCTTCGGCAACGTGCTCGAGGCGACCCGGGCCGCCTCCGGGGACCGGCTGCGGCACCTGGTGTACGCCTCGTCGTCGTCGGTCTACGGCGGCGACGCCCGGCTGCCCTACGAGGTCCACGACCCGTACTCCGCAGGACACCCGGTCAGCCTCTACGCCGCCACCAAGCGGTCGAACGAGCTGATGGCGCACGCCTACAGCCACCTGTACGACATCCCAGCGACGGGGCTGCGCTTCTTCACGGTCTACGGCCCGTTCGGTCGCCCGGACATGGCCTACTGGAAGTTCGCCAGGGCGATCTGGGACGGCGACGAGATCGCGATCTACGGCGACGGCACGGCGATCCGCGACTTCACCTACGTCGACGACGTCGTCGAGTCGATCATCCGCGTGGCGGCCCGGCCGCCGACCGCCGACCCGGACTTCGACGCCACCCGGTCGGACCCGGCCGCGAGCTGGGCGCCGTGGCGCGTGTGCAACCTCGGCTTCGGCGCGCAGGCGACCGTCAACGACCTGATCGCGCTGCTCGAGGACGAGCTCGGCCGGCCCGCGCGCCGCCGCTACGAGGACGCGGTGCCCGGGGACGTCCCGGCCACGCACGCCGACACCGACGACCTCGCCGCGCTGATCGGGTACCGGCCCCGCGTGCCGCTGGCCGACGGCATCGCCCGCTTCGCCGGCTGGTACCGGCGGTGGCGGGAGGGTGCCGTCCCGGGCGCCACGCCGCACCCGGTGGGGACGGGGCGCCGGCAGCGCTGAGCGGGCGGTCGTCCCGGACCGCCGGACGCAGGTTCGCCCCAGGCGCGGCAGGTTCGCCCCAGGGCGCTGGCGCGGGTCGGGTCGTCGAGACCGCGTCGCCATCCGGGCCGTGCGACCGTGCCGTCAGTCGGGGCGCACGCCGATCAGCACGAAGGCGATGTCGTCG
>CAYVGE010000103.1:9389-13891 GCA_964450395.1 uncultured Actinomycetota bacterium | reverse complement strand
GGATGACGCCCAGGATCGTCAGCAGCGTCGGGACGAAGACACCCTCGACCCAGCCGTAGCCGGTGGGCCTCGCGTCGTTGGCGGTGACCTCGCCGTCGCTCATCGGCGGCTGGCGGCGCGTCCGCGGGCCCGCGGCCCATCGGCGGTGGCCCGTCCCCGTGATGGTGGGCGCACTGCTCCCCTCGCCTCGTGTGGTGGGCGGTCGGTACGATCCTACGGTCGTGCGGGCGTGCTCCGCCGGGGGTGACTCGAGAGGATGGCATGCGGCAACGCCGGTACGGGATGACCTCTACACCAAGGTCTGGCGCGCGTCCGCCGACCAGCGCACAGGCCGCTGCGGCCGGACGCCCGACGGCGTGTGCATCCGCCTGTACTCGCAGGAGGACTACCTCCGCGACGCGGGGGTCGCGGCCAGCCCGCCAACGCCACAACGATCAAGGGCTCGGGGATGGCGCCAATAACCAACCATCCGAGTTGGCAGCCGGTCCGGCGGCCCCGCGAGGCAGCCACGATCGCTGGCCTCGGGGCAGGCGTCACGTGATCCGTTGTGCCCTCCCGTCGAGGGGCCCGCTGAGAAGCCAGGGAGGGAGCCGCTGTCCTTCTGATCAATCCCGGGCGCCCCTCACTTGTGCGGTGTGCGTGAGTGTGATCAACAGCAGTCCGCCAACGAGGTTGCCGACCGTGGCCAGCCCGATGTTGATCGCCAGGTCGGTGTAGCCGACCGCATCGGACAGCCAAATGCCGAAGAGCACGTGTAACGCAGACACAATCACGTGGTCGAACGGGCCCAGTGCCAGGAAGAACCCGACCATATAGGCAACCAGTACGCGCGCTGCAACGGTGTTCGTCGCCTCGAGCATGTATGACAACAGCGTGATGAGAGCACCCGCCAGAACGGCACGGGCGAGGGTGGCTTGCCAGGACTTCGCAGTGATTTCTTCGGCGATTGCGACCAGCGTCTCAGAGGAGCCGGCTGGAAGGGCACCTTCGACTGCGAGCACACCGACGAGTACGGCCCCTCCTATCAGATTGAGCACCAGCGTTGTGGACCACAGCATGAGAAGGCGCGCCCAGACCTGGCCGCCCCGGTCCACGATGGCGGTCGCGACTGGGTCAAAGAAGTTCTCGGTGAAGAGCTCCGACCGTCCCACGACGAGGAACACCACGCCGATCGCGAAGGCCAGCGCGCCACCGACGACCGCGACCCCTTCACCAAGATCGGGAGCGACAGCCGCCTCCACGACGCCCAGCGCCACGATGCCGAAGACGACGGTGACGCCAGCGATGAACCCGGTCGCCACCTGTTCGAGAAACCGCATATCCAGGCGGCGACGCCCTTCTTCCGTCGCGCGCTCGTAGATTTCCTTGGGACTCGGCGCAACAGCCATGGCCTCGCGATGCCCAGGCACTTGCGTCGGCATGCATGAGGCCCACGGACCATCCACGGCTACGGAGCCCGGACAGACGTTGGGCCAAGGTCCGCAGGACCATGACTGGCGCACTGGGGGGCAAGCGTTACCTCCGTCAGGGCACCGGTCTGGTAGGCCATCCTGAGCAGGCTGCACACACCGGGCTCCTCGGTACGCAGGGATCGAGCCTTCGAGAACCCCGGTACTCGCGAGCTGTCGACTGGCGAGGAGCAGGGCGGCTCGCCACGACAACTGGCTTCTGCCCACGGTCGGTTGTCGGCTGCCGCATGGGCAAGGATCCATCGTGCTCGGGCTACCGTCGCTGTGCCGCGTTGGACTCGAGATGTGACGATCGCGTCGATCGGCGGGGCACGCCGTCGACAAGACCACAGCTGGGGACCGTGACGACCGACCTCGACGACCGCGCCGCCGCGTCAATCTGTCGGCTGCCCTGGCGACGGCTGCACAGCCGCTGGCACGGCGTCGGGCCCTGGCGTGTGCACAGCCGGGTGTGCACGGGGCTGGCGCCGGCAGGCGCCCCGTGGGCGGTGCTGGTCCACGGGTTGGGCGTGTCCGGCCGGTATCTGGCGCCGCTGGCGTTGGCGCTGGCGCCACGGTTCCGCGTGGCCGTGCCCGACCTGCCCGGGCACGGCCGCACGGCTTGCGATGGGCGGTCCCTCGGCATCCCGAGGCAGGCGGAGACGTTGGGCCGGTGGCTCGACGTGGCGGGTATCGACCGGCCGCACCTGGTGGCAAACTCGCTCGGTTGCCAGGTCGTGCTGCACCTTGCTGCCGGCCTGGACGCGGACGTCCGCAGCCTGATGCTGGTGGGGCCCACGATGGACCCGGCGGCGCCGACGGCGACCCGGCAGGCCGTGCGGCTGGTGCAGGGGGCGGTGTACGAGTCGCTCCCGCTCGTCGCCCTCATCGCAGCCGAGCAGCTGCAGCGGCCGACCCAGGGCGTCCGGGAGCTTCGATCCGGGCTGGACCACGACACCGAGGCTGCGGTCCGGCGCGTGACGGTGCCGACGACGGTCGTCCGCGGCGCACGGGACCGCGTGGCGCCGCTCCGATGGATCCGTCAGCTGGCCGGATGGTTGCCGAACGCTCGGGTGGTCGACCTGCCGGTGGGGGCGCACGCTGTCCACGCCAGTCATCCGCGGCAGGTGGCGGCGCTACTGGCTCCGTGAGAACGACGGTTGCGGGGCCTCGCCCACGGCCAGCTCGAAGAACACCAGCTGCGGTGGCGCACCGATCCGCGCCGGGACGAGGCTGAACCCGATGCCGCAGTTGACGAACAGCCGGTTCCCGTCGCTGCCGTACGCCGGCGGGGCAAAGCCGTCCACGACGACCCGCTCCTGCGCTCGCAGCTGCATGTAGGACCAGGTAGGGGTGCCTGGCAGTGCGATCTGCCCACAGTGGGTGTGCCCGGCGACCGCCAGGGGGGCGCGGTGGCCGCCGATCTCGGGGAATGACGCGGGGTTGTGCATCACCACCACCCGCGGGGCGTCGGGAGGGACATCGTCGAACGCACGTTCCGGACGGCTGTTGCCGTAGCCGTGCGAACCGATCCCGACCACCCACAGGTTCGCCCCGTCGAGCGACAGCCGTGCGGCGTCGTTGCGCAGCACCCGCACGCCCTCGGCCTCCAACCGCTCGACGAGCAGGTCGACCGCCCCGACGGCGTGGTCGTGGTTCCCCATCACCGCGAACGTAGCGATGTCGTGGTCGAACAGCGGCTGCAGCAGGTCGACCACGTGGTCGACCTGTGCTGGCGGGTCGGGGGCGGTGCTGTAAACGAAGTCGCCGGCCAGCAGCACGGCGTCGGGCTCCACGTCGACGACCCGCTCGACGACCCGCTCGACCATGCCTGTGTTCGCCCACCACATGCCGACCTGCAGGTCGGAGAACACGGCGATCCGGGTGCCTGCCAGCTCGGTCGGCACCGCGCTCAGCTCGGCGCGGTAGTGGCGCTCGTCGAGCCACAACCGCGGCTCGATCGCGATCCCATAGACAGCCAGGCCGATCATGATCACGAGCAGGCCGATCCCGATCCACGTCAGCGCACGCTTCACGGGCTTCTTCCAGTCGACTGCAGGTCTGCAGCGGTGTCGTCGTCCCCTCGCCAGGCCGTAGGGCCGGGACGCAGCACGCGCCAGCAGACCGCGAGCCAGATGCTGGTGTAGAGGATGCTGGCGAACACGTCGGTCGGGTAGTGCACGCCCCTGTACAGCCGCGACAGCGCCACTCCCAGCGCGACGACGATCGCCACGCCGAACACAAGGCGGCCGGCCCATCGGGGGGCCCAGGCCCTCACCAGCAGCGCGACCGCCCCGTACAGTGCCACGGCCGCGGCGGCGTGCCCGGACGGGAACGACGGCGTCGGCGGCAGGTTCTCCGTGATGAGCTCGACCGTCGGGCGCCCCCGCTCGACGATGGTGACGGTCGCGAGGAAGATGGCCGTCTCCCCAGCCACCGCGGTGATCAGGAACAACGCGGGACGCCACCGTCGGGTCACAGCGACGGCGACGACCGCCGCCACCACCAATCCGGCGACGATCCCGACCGTGCCGCCGAGCCGACCGACGAGCGCCGCGACGTCGGACAGCCACTCGGTACGCACCGAAACCAACCAGTCGATGACCACCGCGTCGACGTCGAGGACGACTCCTCTCGGGTCGCTCAGCAGTTCACCAAGCCCGAGCAGCGCGCCCCACAGCAGCACCGCTGCGAGGACGAGGACCGCGGCGCTTCGTGCGCCCTCCGGCAGCGGGTCTCCGGCGCGGGGCGCTGGTCGGAGCGCACCGGCGCCGTCGCCCGGCCGGTCGACGGCCGCGCGGCCGGCACCGTCGGGGCGCATGAGCGCGACGTTGGTGATGCCCAGCCACAGCACGCCCAGAGACCAGCCGGCGAGCACGTCCGTTGGATGGTGCACGGCCAGGGCGACGCGTGAGAGTCCGACGACGACCACCAGCACGGTGGCGGCCGCCGCCACGGCGCGACGGCGAGAGGGCGGCACGGCGGCCAGGAAGATCAACAGGAGCAGGCCGTAGGTGACCGTCGCTCCGAGTGCGTGGCCGCTCGGAAAGCTCG
>CAYVGE010000103.1:0-9289 GCA_964450395.1 uncultured Actinomycetota bacterium | reverse complement strand
GGCCGGTCGCCGCGACGTAGACGGCCGCGCGCGACAGCCGCCGGATCAGCAGCCACACGACGGCCAGCGGGATGAGCAGCCAGGCGGCCTGCGCCCCACCGAGGTCGGTCACGAACTGCAGGACGGTCACGACCAGAGCAGAGCCGCTGACCACCTCATTCAATGCGTCGACGATCGCGTCGTCGAACGCGAACACCGGCTGCCACCTCGTTGCGACCATCGCCGACAGGACAGCGAAGACGGTCGCCGCGGCGGTCAGGTCGGGCCCGAGCCGCCGACGGGTCCGCTCCCCTCGAACCAGCGTCCAGCGTGCATCCACACGGTCACCGTAGAGGTGACGGCCAGGTCAGCAACAGGACCACCATCCAGGTCAGGACGCCCCGACAGCATCCGAGCCCGGACGTAACCAGCTGGCCCGACACCGTCGAGGCCGAATACACCATCGTGGAGCCGCAGGGCCGTCAACCTGTTCCCGCGCAGGACCATCGCATCAACGTCCCACGAACCCGTCCTCACGGACGGGCCAAGCCCACGCGCTCCACGACCACTTGATGCAACCCCACCGCCAGATACCGACACGCTGGTCGAGCGCTCATGGCCACGGTTCTCCGGAGCTCGTCTCGGTGACCGGCGCAGCGCACTACGACCGCGGCACTTCGGCTCACACTGCCGTAGCGTCCTACTGGGTCGACCATCTGACCCAGAGACGCCTACGGGACAGCCCGTGGAGCGCGGCGCTCGTCGCTGGATCCCGGCGAACCCGTTTGGCACGTGCCCTAGAAGATGGCTGTGAGCAGCAGGGTCACGATGACCCCGACGACCACTCCGGCCCAGAACGGCACTCCCACGATGAAATTCAGCACGGTCATTCCCCAGTCAGTTGCAGTGAATCGAACGTACCACCACGCATGCGACGCAGACCCGTCCGTTCTTCAGGCCCGCGGACCGCAGCAACTCGACATCGATTGACACCACGGTCATCGCGGTGAACTACCGCGTCGCGGAAGCCGGGGCTGCCTGCGTCCGGCGCGACGGCAACCTGGCCGCATGGTGCGGGCGGCTACTGGCCACTGTTGACGGTCACCGGCCGCGGTGAGACCACGGACGCATCGACGATCTCGCGGTCGCGTCGGAGATGGCTTGGACGCACCATTGGCACGATCGCCCGCCCGAGTCCCCGAAGTGAGGGCAGGACGGGCGTCGGTATGCTCGGGCTGAGGGTCGTTGACGAGTGCGCCCGATCCGCACTGGCTGGCGTGACCTGGATGGGCAACAATGACAGCGGCGTGACGCAGCGGTCGGTGTGACTGGATGTCTCGATCACACTGCAGGGCGCACTCGGTGCCGGATCTCACAGCGTTGCGCACCCGTGAGGCGATGACAACCATCGTGCGGCTGACCAGTCCGGCCCTCGTGGGGCGGGATGGACCGCTTCATGAGAGCGTGGCGGCGCTGCGGTCTGTTCGACCTGACCGACCTGGCATAGCGATCGTGCGTGGGCCGGCCGGTATCGGGAAGACACGGTTCGTTACGGCTCTGGTGGAGCACTTGCGCGACGACGGAGCAGCGATTCTGACTGGCGCGTGCCTTGATCTCGAGCCGTCAGTCCCGTACTCGCCGCTGATCGAGGCCTTTCGCGGTGTTGATCCGGCTCCAGCTCGTCTGCTCGATGCGTTGACCGCCGGTCTCGATCTGCCGAGGGCGCAGCTGTTCACGCTCCTGCGGGAGGAGATCGTCGGCTTGGCGCGGCGCCGGTTGACGGTCCTGATGGTGGAGGATCTGCAGTGGTCGGATCGGGTCACGCGCGATGCGCTGCTGTATCTGGTGGCGACGGCACGGCAGGGCCGGTGGGCCTTGGTGGTGACGGTCCGCGATGAGGAGCTAGCGGTCCGCCCGGCGATCGAGCATTGGGTTGCACTGCTGCACCGAGACGCCCTGGTCCGTGTATCGCTGGAGGCGCTGCCGGCTCACCACGTGGCAGCGTTGATCGAGGGCATTACCGGCGCGGCACCGTCGTCACCACACACCGACCGCATCCACCGTCGCAGCGGCGGCGTCCCACTGCTGGTCGAGGAGGTCCTGGCCGCCGAGGCGGCGGGCACCACGGCGGTGCCCGATCACCTGCGCGATCTGTTCATCGCGCGCGTCGGCCGCCTCGACGACCAGGCCGGTCAGGCGGTGGAGGTCGTGGCCGTGGCTGGCGGGCGGTGCAGCGATCGGTTCGTGGCCGAAATGCTGCGCTGCGACGCTGGCGAGGCGGACGCCGCGCTCGTGCGCGCAACGGCCGCGTCGGTCTTGGCTAGGGACGCCGGCGCGTACCGGATGCGTCATGAGCTCCTGCGAGAGGCGGTGTACGGCGCAGTGCCTGTAGCGCTACGCCGAGCGCTGCATCGGCGGGCGGCGCAGATTTTGGCCGCTGATGAGGTGGATGCGGCGGTACTGGCGTACCACTGGGCTGCGGCCGACGAGTCAACCGAGGCCGCACACGCCAGCCTGCGAGCCGCTGCGCGGGCCGAGCGGATGCATGCGCCCGCCGAGGCGCACAGCCACCTCGAGACTGCGATCGCACACTTCGACGCGCTGCCGACCGCGGATGCGAAGGCGACCGGCGGCCGCGGCGAGCTGCTGGCCCGTGCCGCGGAGGCCGCTTACCTGGCCGGTGACTTCGATCGGGCGATCACGCTGGCCGAGTCGGCGCTGGAGGAGGCCCACGAGCCGACGCTGAAGGCGCTGCGTTGGGAGCGGCTTGCGCGCTACCGGTGGGTCAACCGTGACGGCGCGGGCGCACAGCGTGCGCACATCCGATCCGTGTCCACCCTCCCGCGCGCCGCGCCCGCACGTACCCGGGCCCGTGTCCTATCGGGCCACGGCTGGAACCAGGCGATCATGGGACGGACCGGGGAGGCGCACGCGACGTCCCAGCGAGCCCTGGATGCTGCCGAATCGAGCAATGCGCCGCTCGAACTGTGTCAGGCGCTACTCACCTGGGGCTTCGCACGACGCGACGCGGAGGCTGGGCTGGACGCGCTGCGGCGCGCCCGCGACCTGGCCGTCGCGTGCGACGGCAGCGACGAGCTGGCGCGAGCACAGCTCGCGATCGCCCTGTCGCTGACGCAGCTGGGTCGCCGCAACGAGCGGGAGCACGTGTTGCGGGATGGCCTCGGCCACGTCGCCGCGCACGGCCTCGGCGGCAGCTACGCGCCAGTCATGCGCTATCTCCTCGCCGAACTGCTGCTCGAGACCGGCCGGTGGGAAGAAGCCGGCGCACTCCTCGATGAGTCCACGGAGCGCGGCGTCTCCGGCGTCCCCGCCATGTTCACCCACGCCTACCAGGCACAGCTGGCCGCCGGACGCGGTGACGCGGCTGTGTTGGACGCGTCGGCCGCGGAGGTGACGGCGCTGTCGGAGCACATGCCCCAGCAGCCCATGCCGCGCGCCATCGTGCGGCGCGCGCGGGCGGAGATGGCGTTGTGGGCCGGGAAGCCTGCCGCGGCACTCGCCCACGTCGAACCGGCCGACCCCCCAACCGGCGACGCCATAGGCCGCATCGCCTCACAGTCGCTGCGGGCGCGCGCGATCGCCGACCTCTCGGACTCGGCCCGACAGCATGGTCGGGATCCGCCCGCGCTGCCGCCGGACCTGCAAGCGGACGTCAGTGGGCCGTCGTCGGAGCAGCATCCGCGTCTCCGGGCGGTCGCCGCCACGATCGCGGGTGAGCTGTCGCGGCAGCGCGGCGAGCGCGTCGCGGCCCCGTGGCGCCGGGCCCTCATGGCCTGGGAGGCTGCGGCCGATCCGTACGGCGCGGCATACAGCCGCCTGCGACTCGCCCATGCGTTGCTCGGACAGCGAACCGGTCGGCGTGAGGCGGGCATGCACCTGCAGGAGGCCGTGCGCGCAGCAGCGTTGCTCCATGCCCGGCCGTTGGTCGGCGCTGCGACGGATCTGGCGAGGACGGCCCGCCTGTCGGTGGCCATCGACGGGCTTGCGGCATCGCAGGGCACCGACACGGACCGCGCCGTGCCCGAGGCGGCAATCGACCTCACGCCACGCGAATGGGAGATCCTCCCGCTGCTCGCAGCGGGAAGGACCAATGCCGAGATCGCTGACACGCTGATCATCAGCCCGCGGACGGTCGGCGTGCACGTGTCGCGGATCCTGCAGAAGCTGGGAGCCTCGCGGCGCACCGAAGCAGCGTTCATCGCCCAGCAGCGGGGGCTCCTCGCCATCTGACGCCGACGCTCGGCCGGACACGAAATACGTCGTTCGACAGATGTATCGCCACGACTGCATTTCCTACGGTCGACGACACCGACGCACAGGAGGTACTCCAATGGCAGGACCAGTCATCCTCATCTCCCGCTCCACGGTCAAGCCGGGACAGCGCGAGACGTACGAGGCGCACCTGAGCGAAGCGATCGACATGGTGCGCACCGAGGAACCGAACATGCTCGGCTTCTACAACTACGCGTCCGGGGACGGCATTGAGGTGACGACGATCCAGATCCACAGCGGCCCCGACTCGTTGGACACACACCTCAAGCTGTTCAACGAGCGGCTGAGCGAGCGCGCCTACGCGTCGGTCGACGCCCACGAGATCGACATCTACGGCGCGCCAAACCCCGACACCCGGGAGTACCTCGAGGCACTCCCCGAACGGATGCCGCATCTCAGCGTCCGCCTGCTGCCCACCGACGCGGGCGGCTTCTTCCGCACACGAGACGCGTGAGCGCTGGAGCGGTCCGAGGCGCCGCGCCCGCGCGGCCGGCCGAAGAAGGTGACACTCCATGGAGACCTTCGTGAGTTCGAAGCTGCTGAGCGGGGGTCTGGCAGACAGCCGCACCCAGCAACGCTTGGGTTGCGCCACCGCCCGGATCGCGGAGGGGTGAACCTGAGGCACCGTACTGTCGATCGTCGACGCGCTCGCGAGCTCGCTCGGCGGGCTGGCGGTCGTCGTGGTGGTGAAGTCACTGGCGGGCCGGATCGAGCACGTCCAACGCCTTCGACAGTCGCGTGAGATCGTCCAGGGTGCGCTGGAGTTGCTCGGCGCCGACCTCGTCGGTGAGGCGTTCGGCGAACGCGGCGTGCGGCGGTCCGATCCGCCGGACAGCGGCGCGGCCCTCGCTAGTTGGGCACAGCAGCTTGGCTCGCCGATGCGCCGGGTTCGGCCGGTACTCCGCCAGACCACGGTCAACGAGCAGGTCCGCGACGCGCTGCACGCTCTGACGGGTGACGCCGACACTGCGGGCGATCTCAGCCACCGGCAGCGGATCGTACAGCACGACGCCGAGGACCTGCCACCACGCGGCCGTCAACCCGGCCGGCAGCGCCATGTGTTCCGCGAGCGCGATGAGTTGCCCGTTGAGCCGGAAGATGGTCTTGGCGATGCCGCTCATCACCTCCTGTTCCGGCGTCATCGGCCGATCACCGTTCGCTCATCACGCACGCCCGAGTAGCCGGGCAGCTTCCACACCGTCGCCATGAGGGAGGTGCTGCACCCTCTCGTGTTGACAGGATCCTGTCGCATCGACAGTATCATGTCATCTGCACCACGGACGAAGCGCTAGGCACGCACGGGCGCTCGGCCGGTGAACGGAGGCGATCATGGTGCACGCGACCAAGACGTTCGGTAGCTTCGCAGTCGACGACATAGACGCGGCCACGCGCTTCTACCGCGACACCCTCGGGCTGAAGGTGTCGCTCGAGGCAAGAGGCGGTCCAATCTGGGTGCACGGTAGCGAGGGACACGACACGCTCGTGTACCCCAAGCCAGATCACAGACCAGCGACCTTCACCGTGCTCAACCTGTTCGTCGACGACCTCAACGCGACCGTCGACGAGTTGACCGCACATGGCGTCCACGCCGAGCGGTATGGCGGCATCGACACCGACGACCGCGGCATCTTCCACACCGAGGGTCACTCGGTGGCGTGGTTCACCGACCCAGCCGGCAACGTCGTGGCCATCGGGCAACCACACTGACGACGTCAACCTAGCGACTCGGCAGCAGCCCACGCACCGAGTTGGTCGGTCATGAGCCATCTACTCGGCATCTTCGGACGCCGTTGTCGCGGTGGGTGACACCGGGCCCTGTCGCCTCACCTCCACTCTGCGGAGGTAACGGAGAGCCAGTAAGCACGTTCACCTGGACCCCCAGCCGTCGCTGACGCTTCGGGACACTGGGTGACGGCCGACGACGTCGTGAGTTGGGCAGGGCTCCCGCTGAATCTGCTGCGCTTCGATCCGGCCCGTCTGAAACCGGAGCGTTCCGCGCGCTGTGGGGGCCGGGGAATGCCTCGCCGCCGACGACCCAGGCTTCGGGCGCGCCAGGACTCCGCGGTCATGCCCGAGACGTTTCACGACGATGAACACCGGTGGAACTGCGGTCGGGTCGCGGTACGCATCTGCCCTCGTGTCAGACGACAAGGCCCGACCGGGACTTCGGGCACGCCGTCGCGTCGTCTGTCCCGCTGTGGGTCCCGGGATCACTTCGACACCGGCTGTTCACTCGCGACGCGATCCGGAACAGGCCGCTGACCAGCACAGATGCGAAGCGCGCCCTGAGGGATTCGAACCCCCGACCTTCTGATCCGTAGTCGTAATTGGTGCGTTCGCAGACGTCCGTACAAGGCTCTGACCTGGGCGTCTGTGTCCACTGGTTGCCATCCAGTTCGCCGAAGTTCGCTCCAGTGGGTCCAGGATTGGGTCCAGGGATTCCGGCCACGATGACGATGCGCCGCCCGGAGCTGTGCACGCCGAACTGCGCTGCGCAGCCACCGGCCGGGTCGGTGACTCGTCGCGTGGGTCTCGCCCCACGGGGACGGCTCAGCACGCCTCCGACCTTGTCCACAGCTCCAAGGCAAGCGTGTTTGCCTACTGCACGCAAGCGTTCCTAGCCTTATGCTTTCATGAAGAAGCGCGAACTCATGAAGCGGCTGCGAGCCATCGCCGCGGACGCTGACCTCGAGTTGGAGTTCGTCAGACAGGGTGCCAACCACGAGCTGTGGTCGCTCGGCGGGCAGCGTCTCACGATCCCGCGACATCGGGAGATCAACGAACGCACCGCGCGCGGCATCATCACGACCGCACAGGAGGTGACCCGGGATGGCAGCTGAGCCCGCGGCAGCGGGCAGCTACCAGGCGGTGGCCACGCGCTCCGGTGACTGGTGGGCCATCACCATCCCCCAACTGCCCGGTGCGTTCAGCCAATGCAAGCGCCTTGACCAGGCCGAGGCGATGGCGCGTGAGGTCATCGCGCTCATACTCGACGTCGACCCCGCTGACGTTGATGGCGTCGAGGTCGACGTCCAACTCCCCGACCAGCTCGCCGACGACCTGGCGGCACTACGACGTTCCGAGCGGCTGGCCGACGACGCACGCCAGGCCGCAGCACACGCGCAACGGCGTGCCGCCGAGCAGCTGCGCGCCGCAGGCCTGTCGGTGCGCGACATCGGCCGTCTCCTCGGTGTCTCCCATCAGCGCGTCAGCCAGATCCTGGCCCGCGAATCCGCATAGCCGCCCGAAGCGACACCATGGATCTCACCGAGGACGTCCAGCCCGTCACCGCGCTCGAACGCGGCGGCGCTGACCTCATCAGGCGGGCCATCGCACGCGGCAGCCCGATCGTCATCACCCAGGACGGCAGACCCACCGCCGTCCTCCAGGACGTGGCGTCCTACGAGCGTCGACACCGCGCGTTGCAGCTGCTCAAGGTCCTCGCGCAAGGCGACCGCGACCACGACGTCGGAGGCGTCCTGGACACCGCGGCCGTCGACACCGCGATCCGTGACCGGCTCGCCGCACACCGCGACCAGGCGTAAACGCACACCTCTCCGTCGTCGGGAACGACACCGCGCGCACCAACGCCGGTGCTCGGCAAGCGTTCGCCTCCGACGCGCGTCGTGTTCGGTTCTCGGACGCAGCCCCCCATCTCATACTTCTGTGAGGCCCGCCACTTCGCGTTGACCGCCGCGCGGTCCGGCTGCAGCGCCCCCGACGTATCACGCGTGATACACTGCACGTGATGGGCGAAGTGAACGTCCGCGAGCTGCGGAATCACGGCAGTGAGGTCCTCGATCGCGTCACCCGCGGCGAGACCCTGACCGTGACGCGCGCCGGAGTTCCCGTCGCGGAACTCCGACCCCTGCCACGCCGGCCGACGACGGCGTCGGCACTGCTCGCCCGATGGCGCCGACTGCCACCCGTCGACCCCGACCAGCTCCGCAGCGATCTCGACGCGGTCATCGACGCCACCCTGTGACCGCGTCCGCGCAACGAGGGCTGCTCGACACCAACACCGTGATCCTCCTGCCACAGCTCGCCGACGCCACGACGCTGCCCGCACAGCCGCTCATCAGCACGATCACCCTCGCCGAGCTGTCCGTCGGGCCGCTGGTCGCCACGAGCGAACAGCAGCGCGCCGCTCGACAGGCGCATGTGCAGCAGGCCGAAGCCGACTTCGACGCACTGCCATTCGACGCGGCCGCGGCGCGAGCCTTCGGCAGCGTGGCGGCGTCACTGCGACGCGCTGGACGCAAGACCAGCGCCCGGGCGTACGACGCCATGATCGCCGCGGTGGCGATCGCCAACGGGCTCCCCGTCTACACCGTCAATCCCGACGACTTCGCCGGCATCGAAGCTCTCGATGTCGTCGCGATCCCGCATCCTCAGACCGCTCGATAGCCGGGGATGCCCAACCGGTCGCAACCATTGGGGTTGACTTTGGGAAGATAGCTTCTCATACTGCGTGCATGGTCCGACGCAAACCCGGCACCCTGCTGCCGCTCGAGGTCGACATCCTCACGGCCGCCGTGGCAGCGCACCGCCGCGGCAACCCGCAGTTCCACGGCTTTGAGCTGGCCAAGGCGCTCGCCGACAGCGCCGGGGCGCGGTCGCTGACCTCCCACGGCACGCTGTACAAGGCGCTGGGTCGCTTGGAGGACCGCGGACTGCTGGCCTCGCAGTGGGAGGATCCCGCCATCGCCGCCACCGAGGGACGGCCGTTGCGACGGTTGTACGAGGTGACCGGCGCCGGCGAGCGCGCGCTGGCCGCAGCCGATGCACCGCAGGCTGGCACGGCACGCGGCCGCCGTCCGGGGCTGGCGGGCGCATGAGCGGGATCGACCGTGCCGATTGCGTTCGCCCGCTGGTGGGTCGACCGCTACACCGCGGCGCTGCCGGCCCCGGTCGCGGACCGCCGTCGGTCCGAGATCCGTTCGGATGTGTGGGAGCACCGGGCGTGGGCGACGACGACGCAGACGGCACCGCCGCGGGTCGCCGTGTCGATCGTCCG
>CAYVGE010000102.1:9604-13996 GCA_964450395.1 uncultured Actinomycetota bacterium | reverse complement strand
TGCCGCCCATGTGGCCGCACTTCTTCTCGCTGGCCAGCTGGTCCTCGTAGTGGATCCCGGCCGCGCCCGCCTCGATCATCCCGAGCGCCAGCTCGTAGGCGTTGAGCGCGCCACCGAAGCCCGCCTCGCAGTCGGCGACGATCGGGGCGATCCACCAGCGGTCGTCGTCGCCCTCGAGCGTGGCGATCTGGTCGGCCCGGCGCAGCGCCGAGTTGATCCGCCGGACCAGCTGCGGCGCGCTGTTGGCCGGGTACAGGCTCTGGTCGGGGTAGGTGTTGCCCGAGAGGTTCGCGTCACCGGCGACCTGCCAGCCGGACAGGTAGATGGCCTGCAGCCCCGCCTTGACCATCTGCACGGCCTGGCTGCCGGAGAGCGCGCCGAGGGCGCGGACCGGCTCCTCGCCCTGCAGCAGCTCCCAGAGGCGCTCGGCGCCGACCCGCGCCAGGCTGTGCTCCACGTGCACCGAGCCCCGCAGGGCGATGACGTCCTCTGCGGTGTAGTCACGCTGGATGCCGGCCCACCGGGGGTCCGTCTCCCACTCCTGCCGCAGCTCGTCGGCGTCGCTGCGGTGCGCGATGTCGTCCATCAGGTTGCTCCTCACACGTCGTGGAGCCACGCGGCGCGGCCCCTAGGTGTCTGGCAACCTGTAGTGTTGTTGTGCGGTGCTTGGCATACCTAGCCGACTCTGGAGCAACTATGGCAGATCTTGCGGTTACTGCGGAGTACGTGGGAAATTCGTCGTTGGACCCCCTCGTCTTCGGGCAGCGGCTGCGCCACCTGCGGCAGGAGCGCGATCTGACGCTGTCGGACCTCGGCGAGCTGGTCGGCCGGCAGCCGCCGTACCTGTCGCGGCTGGAGAACGGCAAGCGGGAGCCGACGCTGACGCTGATCGGCGCGCTGGCCGACGCGCTCGAGGTCACGCCCCACGAGCTGCTCGATCCAGCGCCGCCGACGCGCCGCGCCGAGCTCGAGGTTGCGATCGAGCGCGCCCAGGACGACCCGCTGTACCGGCGGCTGGGCCTCGACCGCTTCTCGCTGTCGCGCAGGATCAGCGACGACGTCCTCGAGCACGTGCATGCGCTGTACACCGAGTTGCGCCGCGTCAGCTCGGTCCGCGCACAGACGCCCGAGGAGGCGCGCAAGCACAACGCCGAGTTGCGGTCGATGATGCGCGAGCGCGACAACTACTTCGCCGACATCGAGCAGTCGGCGCGCTCGGCGCTGGAGGCGGTCGACTACACCGGCGACGGCCACCTGACCGCCCGGGTCATCGACGACCTGGCCTCGCACTTCGGGTTCCGCGTGATCGCCGTGCCGCACCTGCCCAGCGGGCTGCGCTCGCTGGCGGACCTGCAGCACGGACGGCTGTTCGTCCACGAGCGCGAGCGCGTCGGCACGCTGCTGTCACGCTCGATCGTCGCGCAGTCGCTGGGGCACTTCGCGCTGGGCCACGGCGAGCCGGGCAGCTTCGGCGAGTTCCTCCAGCAGCGGGTCGAGGCCAACTACTTCGCCGGGGCGCTGCTGGTGCCCGAGGTCGCCGCCGTCGGCTACCTGCAGCGCGCCAAGGAGACCCACGACCTCAACGTCGAGGACCTGGCCGAGCACTTCTTCGTGTCCTACGAGATGGCCGCCCACCGCTTCACCAACCTGGCGACCCGCCACCTCGACATCGCGACGCACTTCCTGCGGTCCGACGAGGAGGGCGTCATCTGGAAGGCCTACGAGAACAACGGCGTGCCGTTCCCGGCGGACCCCGACGGCGCCATCGAGGGCCAGCGCGTGTGCCGGCGCTGGGGCACGCGACGGGTGTTCGAGTCGGACCAGCGGCGCGCGGCGCGGTTCCAGTACACCGACACGCCCGCCGGCACCTTCTGGTGCACGACCGTGCGCGAGGCGGGCCGCGATCCCCAGCACGCCGTCACCGTGGGTGTCGGCTTCGGCGACGCGAAGCACTTCCGCGGGCGCGACACGCGCAACCGCACGACCTCGGGCTGCCCAGACCAGCCGTGCTGCCGCGAGCCCCAGCCCGCGCTCGCCCGGCGGTGGGACGGCCTGGCGCGCCCGCTCGCCAGCTCCCACAGCCACGTGCTGGCCGCCCTGCCCGTCGGCGCGTTCCCGGGCGTCGACATGCCCGAGGTCTACGAGTTCCTCGACGCCGCCGGTTGAGCCGCGCTGCCTGACTCCCACCCTCTCCTCCGCGACGGAACTTCGAGGTGGGTGTCCGACTTCGGCTCATGGCCGAAGTTCGCAACCCACCTCGAACTTCGGAGCGGAGATCGAAGTGTCCGTCAGCCCGCCCCGGTGGACGACGCCATCGCCTCGCGGGCGATGGGCGGTGGCGCGTGGAAGTCCCAGGCGCGGAACAGCACCGCGTTGGCCACGCCCATGGCGCGGCCCTGCGCCGCGGTGATGGCGGTGAGCATCGGGCGGGGCGGCGGGTGGCCGGGGATGCCCGCCAGGTACGCGGCGTGGGCCTCCAGCGAGGCGATGCCCCGCTCGAGCGGCTCGCCGGTCACGTCCACCCCGTGCGTCGGGCGGGCGTCGCCCGACACGAGCAGCCACCGCACCGCCCAGGGCGCGAGGCCCGCGTCGGCGAGCTCCGGGAACACCCAGCGGTTGCCCGCGTCGCGCACGGCGTCCAGGGCCGCCAGCCCGGCGACCCGATGGTCCGCCTGGTTCAGGCCGGCGACGAACTCGACGTCCCAGGAGCCCACCAGGACGGCGTCGGGCCGCACGGTGCGGATGTGGCGCGCGATGTCGCGCCGGAGGTCCAGGCCGTACTCGAGGACGCCGTCGGGGTGGTCCAGGAACTCGACGGCGGTTACGCCGACGGCCCCGGAGCCGGCGATCTGCTCGTCCGTGCGCAGGGCCGCCGTCGCCTCGGGCGGGCTGGCGTCCATGCCCGCCTCACCGCGCGTCAGCAGCAGGTAGGACACCTCGATGCCGCGCGCGGTCCACGCCGCGACGGCCGCCGACGTGCCGTACTCGATGTCGTCGGGGTGCGCGACCACGCACAGGACGCGGTCGAAGGCATCGTCGGGCAGGGGTGGCACGGGCGCTGGGTCCATGGGGACGCTCCGCTCCGAAGGGCACCGGGCCGGCACGCGACCGGGCAGGGTGGGCGTGGCGGCGACGCCGGGCGCAGCATCCCACCACGGCGACGGCCGCGCAACACCTCTCGCACGGGTGCCGGCCATCGTCGGGGCCGCGACCCTCGATCGGTCGGGAGGTGCGCCGGGTGGTCATCCACCACGAGAACCGGACGGGCTTCCACACCCGCAGCGGCTCGACTGCGAGTGCGTGGCCGCCGGACCGCACCGGACGCCGACGGCGACGGCCGAGCGGGGCGCACCACCGGATCGACCCGCGTCGCCGTCATCGCGGGTCGTCCAGGCCACGGGCGCGAGCGCCGGCGAGCGCGGCGACCAGCCCGACCACCTCGGCGTGCGCCATCGGGGCGAGCTGGTCGCCGTCCCGGCGGCGCAGGCTGGCGGTGTCGTCGGCCACCTCGCGCTCCCCGATGACCGCCACGAAGGGCACCCGGCGCTGCCGCGCGCGCCGGACCCGTGCGCCCAGCGACGCGCGCGGTTCGGCCACCTCGAGACGCAGCCCGGCGTCGTGGCCACGGTCCCGCAGGACGTACGCGGCGGCGACGTGCGCCTCGGCCACCGGCAGCACGACCAGCTGCACCGGGGCCAGCCACACCGGGAACGCGCCGGCGTACCGCTCGATCAGGAACGCGGTCAGCCGCTCCATGGTCGACACCAGCGACCGGTGGATCATCACCGGCCGCCGGCGTCTGCCCTCGGCGTCGGTGTACTCCAGCTCGAAGGCGGCCGGCTGGTGGAAGTCGACCTGCACGGTCGACAGGGTCTCCTCGCGCCCGCGGACGTCGCGCACCTGCACGTCGATCTTGGGTCCGTAGAACGCCGCTTCGTCGACGGCCTCGACCCACGACAGCCCGCGGGCCTGCAGGACCGAGCGCAGCACGTCCTCGGCGCGGTCCCAGGGGCCGTTGGCGTACGACCGCGCCGGCCCGCGCAGCGACAGGCGCAGCCAGTGGTCGTCGATGCCGAGGACCGCGTAGGCCTCCTCGATCATCCCGAGGATGCGCCGGACCTCGTCCTCGACCTGGTCGACGGTGGCGAAGACGTGGCCGTCGTTGAGGGTCATCGCGCGTACGCGGCTCAGCCCGCCGACGACCCCCGACCGCTCGTAGCGGAACATGGTGCCCAGCTCGGCGAGGCGCACCGGCAGGTCGCGGAAGCTGCGCTGCGCCGACCGGTAGATCAGCATGTGGTGCGGGCAGTTCGACGGGCGCAGCACCAGCTGCTCGTCGCCGAGGTCCATCAGCGGGAACATGTCGTCGCGGAAGTGCTGCCAGTGGCCGGA
>CAYVGE010000102.1:0-9504 GCA_964450395.1 uncultured Actinomycetota bacterium | reverse complement strand
GCGGCAGCCCGGCCCCGACGAGCTCGTCGGTGGCGAACAGGTCCAGCTGCCGACCGAGGCGCCGGTGGTCGCGGTCGTAGAGGTGGTCGCCGGCGTCGGCCGCCGGTGACCCGGCGGGCGCGTTCGGTGCCTCGGTGGCCGCGACGGGGCCGGCGGGTGGGTCGAGATGATCGGATCGGATGGGCATCGGTCGTCCTCCGGACGGCGGGACCGACGCCGGACGCACAAACGCCCGGGGTCGGCCCCGGGGCGTGGGGTTTCGGCGGTGCGCGGTCAGCGCGACGCAGCGGCCTCGGGGACGGATCCCGTGGTCGTCGTCAGCGCGCGGTGGTGCATGGCAGGGATGCTACCCCGTGCTCGCCGACGGGGCGACGGCGTCGCCGGCGAGCAGCTCGAACGGGTCGGCCTCCTCGCCCTCGCGCCGGCACTCGTCGAAGTGCCTCGGGCTGACCGCGGCGCGCGCCTGGGCGAGCACGGGCTCCGCCGCGTCGGCAGCCGCCGTCCACGCCGGGATGCCGAGCCGTGCCCTGACCGTCCGTGCGGCCACGAGCGCCCGGATGGCGTCGTCGACGTCACCGCGTGCCGCCGCGACGGCCGCCTGTGCCTCGAGGAGGTAGCTGGCGCCCGTCACCGACCGGGAGGCCAGGACGATGCGGCGTGCCTCCTGGAGGGCCTCGGTGGCTTCGTCGACCCGGCCCTCGCGGGCGGCGACCAACGCGAGGCCCTGCAGCGCCTGGGCGATCTGGGGGCGGTTGTCGATCGCGCGGCTGTGGACGAGCGAGCGGCGGTAGTGCGCGATGGCGCGATCGGTGTCTCCGAGCGCGGCCTGCACCGCACCCTGGGTCGTCTCGACGGCGGCCACGCCCCAGTCGTGCGAGATCGCGCCGTAGCGCCCCGACGAGCGCTGCAGTGCGTCGATCGCGCCGGCGACGTCGCCGGCGTGCCAGCGGTGCAGGCCGAGGTAGTGCCACGCGACGGCGGTCTCGAGCTCGAGTCCGTGCTGCTCGAGGACGGTGGTCGCGTCGCGCAGCATCGGCTCGGGCGGGCTGTCGTCCGGGGGAGTGCCGACGATGAGCAGACCGACGTCGAGCATGGCCTGTTCGGCCTCGTCGAGCGCGTCGCGGTGCGGTGCGATGCGGTTGACCCACGCCCGGGGCTCCTCCACGGCGTCGCGGATGTAGTAGTACACGACCGAGTCCCAGACCAGGCGCAACACGGTCCCGACCGCGCCCGTGTCGAACCCGGTGGCCACTGCCGCGCGCACATCGGCGCGCTCGGCGTCCCACAGCGCGGCCCAGTCCCGCTGCCGGGGGCCGCACAGGTAGGGCTGGGCAGCACGGCCGAGTCGCCGGTAGTGCTCGAGGTGGCGCTGACGCATCAGATCCGTCTCACCGCGGGCTGCAAGGCGCTCCAAGGCGTACTCGTGCACCGGCGTCAGCATGCGCAGCCGCGGCTGGCTGGCGTCGCCGTCGTCACGCGCGGTCAGCAGGTTCTGGTCGAGCAGGCCGGCCAGCGCTTCCAGCACGTCCTCACCGTCGTCGGCGCACACCTCCCGGATCGCGTCGAGCGTCGCCCCGTCGGCGAACACCGCGAGGCGTGCGAACAGCCGGCGCTCCGGCTCGGCCAGCAGCTCGTGGCTGTAGTCGAGCGTCGCGCGCAACGTCCGCTGCCGGGCCGGCAGGTCCATGCCCGTCACCGGCAGGTCGAGCGGCCGACGCAGGCGCTCCAGCAGGCCGGTGGGACCGAACAGGCGGAGGTGCGCCGCCGCCAGCTCGAGCGCGAGCGGCAGCCCGTCGACGCGCCGGCACAGCTCGGCGACGACGTCGGCGTTATCAGAGGTGAGCGCGAACGACCGGTCACGGGCACGCGCACGGTCGACGAACATGCGCACCGACGCCGTCGCCGCTACCACGTCGATCGGGTCGCCCGTGGCCGGCACCGGCAGCGGCCCGACCGGTATCTCCCGCTCGCCGGCGATGCGCAGCGCCTGACGGCTGGTCGCCAGCACCTGCAGGTCCGGGGCCCGCCCGAGGAGGGCGGCGAGGTCGGAGCGGACCGAGATGACCTGCTCGAGGTTGTCGAGCAGCAGGAGCGCCCGGACGCCCGCGAAGTGCGTGGCGATGGCCTCGTCGGCGCCGACGTCGGCCTCCAGGTTGACGCCGGCGTGGTCGGCGATCGTCGGCAGCACCAAGGTCGGATCGGTGATCGACGCGAGGGGCACGTGGTGCACGCCGCCGGGGTGGTCGGTCGCGACCGCCCTCGCGACCTCGAGCGCCAGCCGGGTCTTCCCCGTGCCGCCCGGGCCGGTCAGCGTGACCAGGCGCTCGCCGTCGGCGAGCATGCGCGCGACCGTGGCGACGTCGTCGTCGCGACCGAAGGTCGGGGTCAGCGGCACGGGTGCGGGCGTCGCGCGCCGGCGCGAGCCGCGGGCCCCCGTCGGCGCAGCCATGAAGCGTTCGCTGAGCAGCACCGCGAGGTCGTCGGTCAGCAGTCGGGCCAGCTCCTCGGGTGTTGTGAACCGCCGGTACGAGGCGCGATCGTTCGACCGTATGTCGTCGAGCAGGGCGGTCAGCCGTGCCTCCCGTTCGGACGCCGGTTCCTTGAGGTAGATCAGCTGCGGCCGCGCACCGGCCAGGCGGTACTCGTCCTCGAGCCCCGAGACGGTCTCGTCGGGCGCGACCCAGCCGTAGCGCTGCCAGTAGATGCCCACGAACACGTCGCTCTGCTCGAGGTATGCGCGGTAGAGCTGGCGGGGTGGGTGCGGTCGGGCGCCCAGCTCGAAGAGCACGGGGGACAGGTGCAGCTGCTCGATCGCCTGCCGCGCCGCCCGCCGCTCGTCCGCCAGTTCACCGAGCGTCGACGAGACGAAGACGCGGAGTCGGCGGTCCGGAGTGCGTATGGCCGTGGCGTCTGCCATCGGTGCAGCGTCGCTGGACATGGGCGCCGACGCAAGGCCGGTGACCCCCGACGACCGCCACGCCCGCGCAATCGTTGCCCGGTCGATCGCAGTCCACCGCAGATCCGGGGCGCGCATGGGCCGGTCCGTCATCATGACCGTCGACGACGATGCCGCGGTGTCGCGGGCCATCGCTCGCGACCTGCGCCGCCGCTACGGCGAGCACCACCGCATCGTGCGGGCGGAGTCGGGGTCGGATGCGCTCGAAGCGCTGCGCGAGCTGGTGACGCGGGGCGAGCCCATCGCGGTGCTGCTGGCCGACCACCGGATGCCGGGCATGAAACGGCGTGGAGTTCCTCGAGCGGGCGATGGACATCGCGCCGACCGCCAAGCGGGCCCTGCTGACCGCGTACGCCGACACCGACGCCGCCATCGCGGCCATCAACACCGTCGATCTCGACCACTACCTGCTCAAGCCGTGGGACCCGCCGGAGCAGCAGCTGTACCCGGTGCTCGACGAGCTGCTCGACGCCCTCACGGCCGTCGAACGCCCGGCGTTCGACGGCGTCCGGGTGGTGGGGCACCGCTGGTCGGCGCCGTCGAACGACGTCAAGGAGTTCCTCGCCCGCAACGGTGTGCCGTTCGAGTGGCTCGACGTCGAGAGCGGAGCGGCCAGGCGCCTGCTCGACGCCGCCCGCGCCACCGAGGACGACCTGCCGGTGGTGGTCGCACCCGGCGGTGAGGTCCTGCGCGCGCCGAGCCGGCGCGACATCGCGTCGCGCATCGGTCTGTCCACGTCGGCGGAGCGACCGTTCTACGACCTCGTCATCGTCGGCGGCGGGCCCGCCGGGCTCGGTGCGGCGGTGTACGGCGCGTCGGAGGGGCTGCGCACGCTGCTGGTCGAGCACTCCGCCACCGCGGCATCTACTACGGCGCGGCCACCCACGAGGCCGTCAACTGCAAGGGCGAGCACGTGTACGTCGTCGGAGGGGCGAACTCCGCGGGGCAGGCGGCCGTGCACTTCGCGAAGTACGCCGCGCACGTGACCGTGCTCGTCCGCGGCGGCACGCTGCAGCGCAGCATGTCGCAGTACCTGATCGACCAGATCGACGGGATCGACAACATCACGGTGCGCACGTGCACCGAGGTCGTGCGCGCGGACGGCGACGGCCACCTCGAGTCGCTGGTGCTGCGTGACTCGGTCACGGGCGACCGCGAGGAGGTCGGCACCAGCCACCTGTTCGTGTTCATCGGCGCCTCGCCGACCACCGGGTGGCTCGGCGACGGGGTGGTGCGCGACGACCGCGGGTTCGTGCTGACCGGGCCGGACCTCACCCGCGGTGGGCGCCCGCCCGATGGCTGGACGCCCGAGCGCGAGCCGTACTACCTCGAGACCAGCACCCCGGGCGTCTTCGCCGCCGGTGACGTCCGCCACCAGTCGGTCAAGCGGGTCGCGTCGGCGGTCGGCGAGGGCGCGATGGCCGTGACGCTGGTGCACCGGTACCTGGAGGGAGCCCCATGACGTCCGAGCTGGGTGAGGAGCTGCGCACGACGTTCCTGTTCGAGCGGCTCACCGACGAGCAGCTCGACTGGCTGGTTGGGCGCGGCGAGGTCTGCACGTTCGACCGCGGCGCGCACGTGTACGACGAGGGCGAGCCGGGCGAGCACTTCTACGTGCTGCTCGAGGGTGGGGTACGCTTCACCCGGCGGGTCGGCGCCGACATCGTCGAACTGCCCGAGACCACGCAACGGGGGGTCTACGCCGGAGCGACCCAGGCGGTCATCAGCAACACGATCGACACCTACCTCAACAGCCTGCTCACCACCAGGCCGTCGCGGTTCTACCGCCTGCCCACCACCGACTTCGCCGGCTTCCTCCAGCGGTGGTTCCCGATGGCGGTCCACCTGCTCGAGGGGCTGTTCGTCGGCGTGCGCAACAGCGAGGCGATGGTCCGCCAGCACGAGCAGCTCACGGCGCTCGGCGCGCTGTCGGCCGGGCTGGCGCACGAGCTGAACAACCCGTCGTCGGCGGCGATGCGCGCGACCGGGCAGCTGCGGGACCGGGTGGCGGGCATGCGCCAGAAGCTGGCGATGCTGGCCGACGGGCGGCTGTCGGCCGACGACCTCGGCGAGCTGGTCGCGGCACAGGAGCGTGTCGTGGACCTGGCGGCCAAGGCGCCCCGCCGGTCGGCGCTGGCCGAGTCGGAGGCCGAGGACGAGCTGACCGACTGGCTCGACGACCACGACATCGCGGGCAGCTGGGAGATCGCGGGTGTGTTCGCCGGCGCGGGCGTCGAGCCGGCGTGGCTCGACGGCCTCGTCGAGCAGGTCGGGCGGACGATGCTCGAGCCGGCGCTGCGCTGGCTGATGTACACCCTGGAGACCGAGTCCCTGATGACCGAGATCGAGGAGGCCACCGGCCGGATCTCGACGCTGGTCACCGCGGTCAAGCAGTACTCGCACATGGACCGCGCGCCGTTCTCCGACGTCGACGTGCGCGAGGGCCTCGACAGCACGCTGACGCTCCTCGGCCACAAGCTCGCGACGATCGACGTGCACCGTGACGACCCCGACGATGTGCCCGTTGTGCCCGGCCACACCGGCGAGCTCAACCAGGTCTGGACCAACCTGATCGACAACGCCGCCCAGGCGATGGACGGCGACGGTGTGCTGTCGGTCGCGGTGCGCCCGCGCGACGGCGGTGTCGAGGTGGTCATCGGCGACACGGGACCGGGAATCCCCGACGATGTCCGACCGCGCATCTTCGACGCGTTCTTCACCACCAAGGCGGCGGGGGAGGGCTCGGGCCTGGGGCTCGAGATCGCCCACCGCATCGTCACCCAGCGCCACCGCGGCAGCATCGCGGTCGACTCGTCGCCGCGCGGCACCCAGGCCCGGGTGTGGCTGCCCGGCGACGGCGACCGTGCCGACCGGGGCGTCGACGGGACCTGACCGGCGCCGGACGGTGCCGTCCGCGACCTGCGGTCCGAGCGCGACTACGCCGTGACGTCGGCGGTCAGCTGCCCGTCGACGCGCTGGCGGTCGACGTAGCACCACGCCCAGTCGTCGCCGGGTTCCGCCGAGGCCATGACCGGGTGACCGCTGTCGTGATGGTGGGCGGTGGCGTGCCGGTTCGGCGACGAGTCGCAGCACGCGACGTGCCCGCAGGCCAGGCAGACGCGCAGGTGCAGCCACCGGTCGCCGGTGCGCAGGCAGTCCTCGCACCCGCTCGAGCTCGGCGTCACCGGGGCGTCGTCGTCGAGGTGCGCGCACCCCTGCCCGGACGGGTGGAAGCCGACGGGCCGGTCGGGGTTGACGTCGGCGGACGATCCGTCGCGTGCCAGGTCGCCGCTCCACCCGCTGTGGCGGACGCGCTTGACCTCGGCCCTGATCGCCGCCTGCGCCATGCCGTACCGCTCGAGCACGCGGATCGCGACCGCGAGCGCCGCGGCGTCCTCCGAGGTCACCACGTCGTCGACGGGCAGCCCGTCGGCCCCCGCGCCGTCGGCCACACGGGCCACCACCGGCACGCCGGGCGCCACCATGGCGGCGGTCGCGCCGGTCCGTGCGACGACCTCCGGTTCGTCGTCGGCGATCACCAGGCAGCGGGCGTCGGCCAGCGCGGCCGCCTCGAGCGTGGCGCGGCGCGTGGCGTCGCCGCGCAGGACGTCGTAGCCCAGGTCCGCCGCGTCGGTCGCGCCGGTCGGTGACAGCGTCGTGATGACGAACGGGATGCCGTTGCGGGCCAGCAGCGCCGCCAGCGACCGGGCGGCGGTCCCGTAGCCGGCGATCACCACGTGCCCGGTCAGGGCGTCGGGCCGGCCGTCGAGGTCCTCCTCGAGCACGCTGGCGCCCAGCACCTTCAGCCGGTGGGCCAGACGGCGCCCCACCGACGACATCCCGGGCGTCGCGACCATCAGCACGACCGTGGCGGCGATGAAGGTCTGGCTGCCGGCGTCGCCCAGCCCCGCCGGCGACAGCCCGGCCGACCGGCCGACGCCTTCGAGCACGAACGAGAACTCGCCGATCTGGGCCAGCCCGAACGCGGCGACGCCGGCGATCGGCAACGGCTCCCGCAGCGCCACGACGGCGACCCCCGTGGTCACGAGCTTGACCACGGCGACCACGACGACGACCGCGAGGACCAGTGGGAGGTTCGTCAGCAGGAAGGCCGGGTCGAGCAGCATGCCGACCGACAGGAAGAACACGGCGCTGAACAGGGCCTGCAGGGGGATGATCTCGCCCAGCGCCTGCAGGTCGAAGGCCGAGTCGCCGACCAGCAGCCCGGCCAGGAAGGCGCCCAGCGTGACCGAGCCGATCAGCAGGCCGCTGACGTAGGCGGTGCCGATGCAGATCGCGATGACGACCAGCAGGAAGACCTCCTGCGAGCACGCGCGCGCCACCGCCTCGAGCAGTCGGGGCATGACGCGGCGGGCGCCGAACAGCACGGCGGCGACCACCAGCACCGCGCGGCCCAGCGCGATCACCATGTCCAGGGCGGTGCCGCCCTCGCCACCGAGCATCGGCACCAGGAGGACGAAGGCGACGATCGCCAGGTCCTGGAAGACGAGCAGCGCGATCTGCACCCGGCCGTCGCGGCTGTCGGTCGCCCCCCGTTCCGCGAGCAGCTTGAGGACGATCGCCGTCGACGACAGCGCGACGAGCATCCCGCTGAACACCGCCTCGGGCATCGACGCTCCGACCAGCAGGCACAGGCCGGCCGTGACGGCGATCGCGAGCCCCACCTGCAACCCGCCCCCGCCCACGATCATCCGCCGGATGGCGAACAGCCGGTCCAGCGAGAACTCGATGCCGATGGTGAACAGCAGCAGGATGACACCGAGCTCCGCCGCGGCGTTCACCGTGTCGATGGAGCGGACCAGGCCCACGGCGTTCGGGCCGATGACCACACCGGCGACGAGGAAGCCGACGATCGGTACCTGTCGCAGCCTGCTGGCGAGGTAGGCGGCCACGGCGGCCGCGACCAGCAGCGCGGCGACCTCGGTCAGGAACGCGGGCGCGCCGGCGCCCTCAGCGGCGGCTGCGGCCAGCGGTGGAGCGCCCATCGCCGCTCACCTTAGCCCCGGTCGCCGCGTCCGGCCCGCCGTGGCCGTCAGCGGTCGGTGGTGTCGCGCCGGTAGGCCCGGACGTCCTGGGCGTGGGTGTAGTCGAGCGCGGCCCAGAACAGGTCCGCGGCGGGGTTGCGGTCGAGGACCAGCAGCAGCGCGTCCCCGGCGCCGAGGTCCGCCAGGGCCCGGGAGAGGTGGTCGACCAGCGCGGACGCGACCCCGCGGCGGCGGTGGTCGGGGTGCGTGGCCAGGCGCGACACCGTCGCGATCCGACCGTCGTACGAGCCGAGCAGCGCGCCGACGATCTCGCCGCTGCCCGCGTCGACCGCGACGAGGAACAGCTCGGGCGCCCGCAGGAGCATGCGCTCCATCTCGTTGCGGAAGCCGCGCGGCGAGGGGATCAAGCCGCAGTCGGTCCACAGGTCTGCGACCTCGTTGAGGTCGTAGGAGCGCGCACGACGGATGCGCAGGGTCTCGGGTTCGGGCATGGGTGTGGACCGCCATGGTAGAGGTGCGGCGCGGACCGGCGTCCACCGGAGCGGGTCGCCACGTGCTCCGCGGCGCCGGGCCCGGCGGCGATTCTACGGTCCATCGTCGAGCGGGACGGGATCCGAGAACGGATGCTCGCGCGCGGGCGTCTCGGGTTACGATCACCGCAGTCGTCCAGGACGGAGCCGCCATGCCGATCGCCACGCCCGACAGCTACGCCGAGATGCTCGACCGCGCCAAGGAGGGGGCGTTCGCGTACCCGGCCATCAACGTCACGTCGTCGCAGACCCTCAACGCGGCGATCCGCGGCTTCGCCGAGGCCGGAAGCGACGGCATCATCCAGGTGTCGACCGGCGGGGCGCAGTACTTCTCGGGGCCCACGAACAACGACATGACCGTCGGCGGCGTGGCCATGGCGACGTTCGCCCACGCCGTCGCCGACCAGTACCCCGTGACGATCGCGCTGCACACCGACCACTGCCCGAAGGACAAGCTCGACGGCTTCATGCGCCCGCTGATCAAGATCAGCCAGGAGCGGGTGGCCAACGGCGAGCTGCCGCTGTTCCAGTCGCACATGTGGGACGGCTCGGCGGTGCCGCTGGACGAGAACCTCCGGATCGCCGACGAGCTCCTGGCCGAGTGCGCCAAGGCCAACCTCGTGATGGAGATGGAAATCGGCGTCGTGGGCGGCGAGGAGGACGGTGTCGTCGCCGAGATCAACGAGAAGCTCTACACCGCCGACAGCGACTTCGGCCGCACCGCCCAGACCCTCGGCACCGGCGAGAAGGGCCGGTACATCCTGGCGGCGACCTTCGGCAACGTCCACGGCGTGTACAAGCCGGGCAACGTCACGCTGCGGCCCGAGATCCTCAAGCGCGGGCAGGACACGGTGTCCGAGGAGCTCGGCCTTCTTCTGGACGATCTTCTTGCCCTTCTCCGCGGTCGCGCGGAAGGGATTGCCGGGATTCCCCACGAGGCCCGTGTCGCTGTACTCCTGGTGATCCATCGGTACCCACGCCGCGTCCTTCCCGTTCATCGTCAGGTACGGCG
>CAYVGE010000101.1:11349-14111 GCA_964450395.1 uncultured Actinomycetota bacterium | reverse complement strand
CACCGGTCGCTGACGCGAGAGGTGCCTGAGTCGACCCACGCTTGACGGTATGAAGCCTCCGAGCGGTTGCCCGCAAGCCACGAAGGGCGACCGGCCGCGTCCCGCAGCCTAGACGCACGGACCCGGATCGTCATCCGTGATCCGGGACGGACCCGCGCGCGCTGACCCGTGCTACCGCGGAGCCTGGAGGCGCTGCGTCGTGGGCGCCTGCTCCTCGAGCGGCAGGCCGAGGCGGTGCGCGGCATCGACCGCGGCCGTGCGGTTGGGCACGCCGAGGCGGTCGTAGACCTCCTGGCAGTGGGCCTTGACGGTGCGCTCGGTCACCCCCAGCCGCTCGGCGATCTGCGGGTTGGTCAGCCCCTGCTTGAGGAAGCCGAGCACCTCGCTCTGCCGCGGCGACAGGACGGGCCGCTCGAGCATGGCGTCGCCGTCGCCTGCGCGCTCCATGATCTCGGTCGATTCGCCCTGGATCATCTGGGAGGCGCGGTCCTCGAACCGCGCGTCGATGGCGCCGAAGCGCACGATGTCACCGTGGCGCAGGGCCATCGGGCCGGTGACGGGCTCCCCGTTGACGAAGGTGCCGTTGGTCGACCCGAGGTCCTCGATCAGGATCGCCCCGGACGAGCGTCGGATCCGGGCGTGGGTCTGGCTCACGTGCGGGTCGCTGATCACCAGGTGGCTCGTCGGGCGGCGCCCGACGAACAGCTCGTCCGCGTCGATCACGAGCGTCGCCGCGGCGTTCGCACCGTCCCCCGGCACCACGATCATCGGCTGCGGTGTCAACCGCTTCGCTGGACCTGCCACATCTGCCTCTTCCGCTGCAACGCCGCCGTCAAGAAGCTGTCGGCGACACCGGTACCGTATCGTGCATCTGGTTGGTCGCCAACGCCTGCAACTGTTCGAGCGTGGCTGCCGTGGTCGTCCGCTCACCGAGCTGGATCGGCTTGCGGTCCCCGTGGAAGTCGCTGGCGCCCGTGATCAGCAGGTCGTGGCGGCGGGCCAGGCCCCGCCACCGCGCCGCCACGTCGGGCTGGTGGGTGGGGTGGTCGACCTCGACCCCGTGCAGGCCCCTTGCCACCAGCTCGTCGAGCAGCTCCGGCGTCACGGCGCCGCCGCCGTCCTCACTCACGCCGGGGTGGGCCAGCACCACCGCACCGCCGGCGGCGAGCAGCAGCTCGACGCCACGCGCGGGGTCCACCGCGTACTTGGGCACGTAGGCCGGGCCGCCGTCGGCGAGGAACCCGTCGAAGGCGGCCTGGATGTCGGGCACGTGCCCCGCCTCGATCATCGCGCTGGCGATGTGGGGACGTCCGATCGGGGCGTCACCCGCGAACGACCGGACCCGCTCGACGTCGACCCCGACGCCGAGGGCGTCGAGCCTCGCGCAGATGTCCTCGGCGCGGCGCGACCGTTCGTTGCGCAGCCGGTCGCACTCGTCGAGGAGAGCGGTGTCGGTCGGATCCACCCAGTAGCCCAGCAGGTGCACGCTGCGGCCATCCCGTTCGGTCGACAGCTCGATTCCAGGTATGAACGCCAGTCCGTGCCGTTCGCAGGCGTCGCGCATCTGCGTCCAGCCGCTGACGGTGTCATGGTCGGTCAACGCGAGCCCTGCGAGGCCAACTTCCTCGGCCAATGAGACATTGTCCTCAGGCGTGGTGGTACCGTCCGAATGGACAGTGTGCGTGTGCAGGTCGTACCCGTTGGCCATGCGCATCCCCATCGGCGGTCGGTCCTGGCTGTCGCCCGGCGGAGCCGGTCTACCTCGTGGTTCGCGGCACCGGGGCTCCGCGTGGTCGCGGCGGTCCAGCGTCCAGCGCGCGCCCACACGGTGCGACATCGTCGGATGGTCCGTCGGTGGCCGACCTGGCCGGCCGTCCATCGTCCCGCGCCCGTGCGGCGCAGGCTCAACCGTAGCCTGCGCCGCCCCGCCCCGGGGGTGGCGCCGGTGCGACCGCCGGGCGGCCGGCGGCCTCGTGGCGGACGATCGCGCCGACCATCGCCGCGGCGACCGAGCGCAAGAGCGTGACCTGCGTGGGAGACCACCGCCTGGCGTCCGAGACGGCGTCGAAGCCGATGAAGCCCAGCAGCCGCTCGGGCGCGACCAGGGGGACAACGACCAGCGACCGGATGTCCTGGCGCTGCAGCGAGGCCCGCAGGTCCGCCATGCGGTCCGGCAGGTCGACGACCCGCGGGACGTGGACCGCGTGGCCGGCGTGCAGCTCCGGCAGCCAGTCGGCGACCTGGGCCGACGGCTCGTCGCGCAGGGTGGCGATCTGCGGCGTGACCCCCTCCGCGCACCACTCGTGGGTGTTCGCCATGCGGGTCATGTCGGGTGAGAAGCGGAAGACGTAGCTGCGGTCGACGCCGGCGAAGCGGCCGAGGCGCTCCAGCGCCTCGGCGATGGCGTCGTCGACCTCGTCGCCATCGGCGGTCGCGAAGCGCTCCAGCACGCTCGTGACGACCCGCGCGAAGGCCATCTGGCGCTGCACGGCCTCTCCCGGATCCAGCGGCACCCGCGCCGCGACCCGCCGCGCCGCCGCACCGCCGTGCCCGCCCGCGCCGACCCGGTCGTGGTCGACCACGCGGTGACCGTCGCGGCCCCGGCGCTTGACCTGGTACAGCGCGGCGTCGGCGAGCGCGAGCGATTGCCGGTCCGCCTGGACCGTCACACTGATCCCGACCGAGAGGGTGAACGCCCCGGTGTCGTGGGCCGCCGCGCACAACCGTGCCACCGCCGCACGCAGCGAGGCTTCATAGGAATC
>CAYVGE010000101.1:0-11339 GCA_964450395.1 uncultured Actinomycetota bacterium | reverse complement strand
ACCGAGGCGCTCGGCGGCGGGCGCGTCGGCGGGCACGACCACCGCGAACTCGTCCCCGCCGATCCGGTAGACGCGCCCGCCCGCTGCTCCGGTGACCTCGGTCAGGGTGTCGGCGACCGCCACCAGCAGCCGGTCGCCGGCGGCGTGGCCGTAGGTGTCGTTGACCACCTTGAAGTGGTCGACGTCGACGATGCCCAGGGCCGTCGGCCCGGTCGGCACCTCCTCGACGTCGCCGTCGAGCAGCGCTGAGAACGCTGTGGCACTGCCGACGCCGGTCAACGCGTCGGTGAAGGCGAGCATGCGCAGGCTCTCGACCGTCTCGAACGCCCGTAGGGTGGCGGCGCCGTGCGCGGCCAGCTGCTCGAGCAGCTTCACCCGCTCCGGCGACCGGACGACGACCCGCTCGTCGGCGAGGACGAGCACGCCGCCCTGGGAGCCACGGGTGGTCAGCGGCAGCACCAGCACCGATCCGGCGCCCGCACCAGCGAACAGGTCGTGCACGGTCGACGCCGAGCCCGCGGTGAACCAACACGACGTGCCGTGGGCCACCCAACCGGCGATCACCGCGAGGTCGGCGGGGTCGAGCACGTGCAGGGCGCCGGCGAGCGGCCCGCTGGCGGCGGTGATCTGCAGGTCGCCGGTGGGCTGGCGCCACACGACCAGCGCGGTGTCCATGCCCGACAGCTCGCGGGCCGCCGCGGTCAGGTGCCGTTCGACCTCGGTGACCTCCGCCAGGTTCGACAGCGCGGCCACGTGGTCGGCGAGCAGTTCGAACAGCGACCGCGGGCCCAGGCCGCCGAGCTCGTGCAGCC
Organism: uncultured Actinomycetota bacterium; assembly: GCA_964450395.1. Classification (GTDB taxonomy): domain Bacteria; phylum Actinomycetota; class Nitriliruptoria; order Euzebyales; family JAHELV01; genus JAHELV01. The sequence goes on along the minus strand of CAYVGE010000101.1, from coordinate 10,527 downwards.
GGGCGACGAGCGCGTCGGCGCACGCTCCGAGGGCCTCGAGCACGTCGGCGGGCAGCACGTCGAACGACTCGACGCTGAGGACCCCGACCGTGTCCCCCTCCAGCCGCAGCGGGACGCTGGCCTGGCTGCGCAGCCCCGGCATCGCCGCGATGAAGTCGGGCCGCCGGCTGGCGTCGGGGACGAGCACGGGGCTGCCCGAGCGCAGCACCTTGCCGATGACCCCGATGCCGGGCGCGAACCCGTCGATGACCTGCCAGTAACCCCGCGCCGCGTAGCACCGCAGCCGGCCGCCCCGGAGGAGGTAGACGCTGGGCAGCGCGAGGCCGCGGTCGACCAGGAGGTCGGCCACGGCACGGCACGCCGCGACCGCGTCGGGCGCCGCGGACAGCACCGACGTCGCCTCCACCGCGTCAAGCTCCACCACAGCGTCCATCGGCCGGGGCGGTGGAGGCTTCAGGGCCGGCGGAGGCGTCGGGCCCGGCGGGGGTGGTAGACCGGACCGGGCCGCCCGCCGTCGGGGCGGCGGACGCGAGCGGGAGGGGCGTGGGGTGGCGGTGGACCGGGCGGAGGTCGCGGTCGGGGCGGTGCTGGTGCGCGACGGCCGGCTGCTGCTGGTGCAACGCGGCCGCGGCGTCGCGGTCGGGCGGTGGTCGCTGCCCGGCGGCCGCGTCGAGCCCGGCGAGCGACTGGCCGAGGCGGTGCGCCGCGAGTTGCGCGAGGAGACGGGCCTGGAGGTCGCGGTCGGCGACCTGTGCGGCATCGCCGAACGCATCGGCGCGCGGGCGCACTACGTGATCCTCGACTTCTGGGTCACCGCCGAGGGCGCTCCCGCCGCCGGCGACGACGCCGACGACGTCGTGTGGGCCGACCGCGCCGCGCTCGACCGGCTCGACCTGGTCGACGGGCTCATCGACTTCCTCGACGCGAACGGCGTGCTCGACCTGCTCTGACCCGCGGGCTCGACGCCCCCGACGCCAGCACGACGCCGAGGAGGACCAGTGGCGCACCGAACCAGAACAGGCCCGCGGGTGCCTCGGAGAGTAGCACCGCGGCGAGCAGGGTGGCACCGACCGGCTCGGCGATGATCACGACGGCCACGACCGTCGCCGACACGCGGCCCAGCACCAGGTTGAACACCGTGTGGCCCAGCAGCTGGGGGCCGGCCACCAGACCGGCGATCGCCAGCCACGTCCCGGCGTCGAACGGGCGCGTGATGCCCAGCGACGTGCCGGTCAGGACGGCCGCGACGGTCAGCACGCCGGCAGCGCTGCCGTACACCCAGGTGGCGTAGACGCTGACCGGCAGGGTGCGGCGGGCGTGACGGCCGACCAGCAGGTAGCCCGCCATCGCCAGGGCGGCGGCGAGGGCCAGCGCATCGCCCACGAGCGCGCGCGGCGTGGCGCCACCCAGGTCGCCGGCGACGATCGCGAGCGCGCCCGTGACGGTCAGCGCCAGCCCGCTCCACGTGCGCCGGCTCGGCGGTTCGCGCAGCAGCCAGGCCGACCCCACGCCCACCGCCACCGGTGACAGCGACACGAGCACGGCCGACGCGGCGACGGTCGTCAGCTCCAGCGACAGGAACCACCACCAGAAGTGGACGCCCAGCAGCGTGCCCGACAGCACGAGCAGGCGGCGCTGCGTCGGCGGCGGCCGGACCCCCGACCGGACCGCCGACGGCGCCAGCGCGATGGCACCTGCGGCCGTGCGCCACCACGCCAGCGCCAGCGCGGGCGCCGCCGCCACCCTGGCGAGGATCGCCGCCGACGACACGGCGGCCACGCCCAGCACCAGCAGGGCGGTGCGCACACGCGGATCGGCCAGCCGCTCGTCGGCCGCCGTCGGCGCCGCCTGTCCGTCTTCCACCGTCCGTCCCTCCGTCCACCCGCGACGGCGCCGGGCGCTCCCACCCGACCCCCGCGCGCCCGTTCTGCTCAGCCCGACCGCGACGGCCCTGGAGCCTCCGGGCGCCGGATCCGTTCCCTATACTGTCGCCACCGCCCGCGGCGTCGCGCCGGGTTCGTCGGGTGGCCGGGAGCTGAGCGAAGGGTCTTCCACTGGCACGCGCCGACCTGCACCAGGCGTTCGCGATCGACCGCGACGTGTACGACGCCGCCCGCGTCGACCGAGGGGTCCTCGACCCGATCGTGCGGGTCGAGGGGGGCATCCCCGGCACCGCGAAGCCGTTCCTCGTCGTGCGCGAGTACCAGGGCCCCCAGGGCACCTACGTCGAGCGGTTCGTGCTGACCAACGCGTCCGGCAAGGTGCTCGCCGAGTCGCGCGCCGGGCGCATCACGCTGCGGGGCGAGGCGTTCGAGGACCGGTTCCTGTCGGAGTTGCGCAACATCACGATCGATGACCTCGCCGAGCACCAGCTGACGTTCTACATCGGCGAGGACGAGGTCGGCGGGGTGCCGGTCTTCGTCGAGCCCGAGAGCGGCGGCAGCGCCCGCACCGCGGCGCAGGCGACGTTCGCGGCGGCCGTCAAGAAGAGCACCATCATCTGGGTGACGGTGCCCGCGCGGCACGTCGGCCGGCGGCGCCGGCTGGTGCCCGCCCACACCCAGCCGGTGTGGTTCGTCGCCGACGGCGACAAGGTCTACCTGCTGCACGGGCCCGGCGAGCAGCAGATCCCGGGCCTCGGCGAGACCAGGACGGTCCGGCTCAACGCCCGCGGGAAGGACACCCGGAGCCTGGTCGCCGACGTCGAGTGCGCCGTCGAGGTCGTCCCACCCGACGACGAGCGCTGGGCCACGATCACCCAGAAGGCCAGCACGCGGCGCCTGAACATGGCCGACGACGGCGACGCCGCGATCGCCCGCTGGCGCGAGCAGTGCCAGCTCCTCGAGCTGACGCCGGACTTCGGTGAGGACGAGGTCGCCGCCGCCGCGGCGGCGCTGCCGGCGGCGGGCGCTCCCGGTGCCGCCCAGGCGGCCCAGCCGGCGGCGGCCGCCGCCGACCGCTCCGACGAGATCCACGTCGAGGCCCAGATCGACCAGGAGGCGATGGACCGCTTCCTGGCCGAGGGCATGCCCGAGCGGGTGGCCCGCGCGAAGTCCAAGGCGCACTACGTGCGGACCGAACGCGCCCGCATCCGTGCCGAGCGCGAGGGTGCGAACGCCTGACCGGACCCCGGTCCACCGACCGCCAGGAGCGTCGGCTGGTCGCGGGTCGCGCGCCGCCAGTTGAAGATCATCGCGATGCCGATGGCCGTGGTGAGCATGGCGGCGGGGGTCACCAGCAGCGCCACGACGCGGTCGAGCGTCCACGGACGGCGCCCGCTGACGTACAGGCGACGCTCCTGGCCGGCGGCGATGGTCCACCGGACGCTGGTGTCGCTGGTCCGCTCGTCGGCGTCGGTCTCGAGCACCTCGCCGGGTAGGTCGACCGAGACCGTGTAGGCCACCGCCTCGTCGAGCACCCGCTCGGCCCGCGCCGGCGCCACGCCCAGGTCGGTGACCCGCGCCGTGGGCGCCAGGCCGGCGGTGCCGCGCAGCTCGACGGTGTCGTCGGTCACCTCGACGCGCAGCGGGCCCAGCGGCCGCAGCTCCGGGCCGGCGACCGCCTCGGCGAAGTCGCCGCTGACCCGTGCCAGCTCGTCGGGGTCGGCGAAGGTGGTCTCCAGCGTCACGGTCCCGCTGCCGGCATCCTCGTCACGCGCGACCACCTGCCACCCGGGCAGCTGCCCACCCGCCTCGCGCAGCGTCGCGAGCGGATCCGCGCCGGCGGCGGCCGCGCGGTCCCGCAGCTGCCGGTCGGCCGCCACCGTGACCGCGAGCGTCCCGCCACCGTCGCTGTCGAGCCGCACCTCGAGATCGCCGTCCAACCGGCACCCGGCCAGCAGCACGACGACCGCCACGAGCGCCAGGGGCGGCACACAGCGTTCGCGCAGAGTCATGAAGGGAGGGCCTCGCCAGCCGACGGTGCCCACTACGATGCCAGAACCCACAGAAGAGGGTGCGCGCGGCACCACCTACGCGGGGCGGCGACGCCGCCTGGGCGAGGTGCTGGTCGCCGGGGGCACCATCTCGTCGTCCCAGCTCAGCGAGGCGCTCGACCAGCGCCTCCACAACCGCCATGGCCGTGAGCGCCTGGGCGAGGCGATCGTCCGGCTCGGCTTCGCCAGCGAACAGGACATCGCCCGTGCCCTGGCCAAGCAGCTGGGCCACGAGTTCGTCGACCAGCGCCTGGTCGCGGGACCCGAGGTCGTCGCGGTCGTGCCCGCGTCGCTCGCCGAGCGGCACAACATCCTGCCGCTGCGCCTCGAGCCCGACGGCACGCTCGTGCTGGCGGTCACCGACCCCACCGACGTCGTCGCCGCGGACGACGTGCGGCTGGCGACCGGCGCACGCGCGCTCAAGCTGGTCGTCGCCGCGGCGTCGGCGATCCGGCGCGGGCGGGAGCAGGCCTACAGCCTGGACCGGCGCGCCGAGGAGCTGATCGACGAGATCGAGTTCGTCGACGAGGCGCCCGAGGACGAGCTGTCGTTCGCGGACGACGCCCCCGTCGTGCGGCTCGCCGAGAGCATCATCAACGACGCGATCACCATGGGCGCGTCGGACATCCACGTCGAGCCGGGCCAGGACGGCACCGTCGTGCGCTACCGCATCGACGGCGTGCTGCAGGAGATCACGACGGTCCCCCGCAAGGTCAGCGCCTCGCTGCTGTCGCGACTGAAGATCATGTCCAGCCTCGACATCGCCGAGCGCCGCCGGCCCCAGGACGGCCGTGCCCGCGTCCGCAGCGCCGAGGGCATCGTCGACCTGCGCGTGTCGACGCTGCCGAGCATGTTCGGCGAGACCCTGGTCGCCCGTCTGCTGCGCAAGGAGTCCCAGCAGCTGGCGATCGGCCAGCTCGGCCTGACGTCCAGGCACCTGGAGCAGGCCCGCGACGCGATCTCGCGCCCGCAGGGCATGGTGCTGATGACCGGGCCGACCGGCTCGGGCAAGACCTCGACGCTGTACGCCTTCCTGGCGCACCTGGCGAGCTCGACCCACAACATCATCACGCTGGAGGACCCGATCGAGTACCAGCTCGACGGCATCAACCAGTCACAGATCAACGGCAAGATCGGCTTCACGTTCGCCGCCGCGCTGCGCACGGTGCTGCGCCAGGACCCCGACATCGTCATGGTCGGCGAGATCCGCGACCGCGAGACGGCCGAGCTGGCGCTGCAGGCGTCGCTGACCGGGCACCTGGTGTTCTCGACGCTGCACACCAACGACGCCCCGGGCGCGGTCACCCGCCTGGCGGACCTGGGCATTCCGCGCTACCTGCTGTCGGCGGCGTTGACGCTGGTCGTCGCGCAGCGCCTGGTGCGCCGGATCTGCGCCAACTGCGCCGGGCCCGCGACGCCGACCGACGAGCAGCGCGCGGCGCTGCACCTGGCGGCCAGCGACCTGGGGGACCAGACGTTCCGCGTCGGCGCGGGCTGCGAGCTGTGTGACGACACGGGGTACCGCGGCCGGCTGGGTGTGCACGAGCTGCTGTCGACCGACGGCCGCGCCGGTGAGCAGCTGGTGGCCGGCGGCAACACCGCGGCGGTGCGGCGTGCGGCCGTGACCGACGGCATGCGGACCCTGCGCGAGGACGCCATGACCAAGGCGCGCCAGGGGTTGACCACGCTCGACGAGGTGCTGCGCGTCACGCCCAGCGACCCGCAGGTCGAGGGCAGCTGTCCCAGCTGCAGCCTGCTCGTCGACGACGAGTTCGACTACTGCCCGTGGTGCGCCGCCGACCTGCGCGCCGACGAGTGTCACTCCTGCGGTCGCGAGCTGCAGTTCGGCTGGCAGGTCTGCCCGCGGTGCGCGGCGCCGACCCCGAAGGTCGAACCTGCCACCGAGGCGGCGGTGACGGCCGCCAACGCCCGCTGAGGACCACGTCTAGAGTGGGGTGCACGGCGCGGCCGTTCGAGCCCGGCGGCATCGCGCATCGCAGTCACCCCACCACGCCAGGAGCGCCGAGACGATGGTCACGCGCGAACAGGTCATGCAGGCCCTGTCGACGGTCGACGACCCCGAGATCGGCCAGCCGATCACCGAGCTGGACATGGTCGCCGACCTACGGATCGAGGAGTCGACGGTCACGGTCCACGTCCGCCTGACCGTGCCCGGTTGCCCGCTCAAGGACCGCATCAACACCGACGTGACCGCTGCCGTCATGGCGCTCGACGACGTCGACGAGGTCGAGGTCGTCTTCGGGACCATGACCGAGCAGCAGCGCGCCGCGGTCGCCCAGAAGGTGCGCGGCGGCGCCACGACCGACGCCGGGCAGCCGGCGATCCCCTTCAACGACGTCGACTCCAAGACCAAGGTGCTGGCGATCGCCAGCGGCAAGGGCGGGGTCGGCAAGTCCTCGATCACGGTCAACCTCGCCGTCGCGCTCGCCCAGCAGGGGTACGACGTGGGCATCCTCGACGCCGACATCTGGGGCTACTCGATCCCGCGCATGCTGGGCGTCTCGGGCCGGCCGGTGGCGTTCAACAACATGGTCATGCCGCTGCAGGGCAACGGCGTCAAGGTCATCTCGATCGGCTTCTTCCTCGACAGCGAGAAGCCGGTCATCTGGCGCGGGCCGATGCTGCACCGCGCGCTGCAGCAGTTCCTGGCCGACGTCCATTGGGGCGACCTCGACTTCCTGCTGTGCGATCTGCCGCCGGGCACCGGCGACATCGCGATCTCGCTGGCTCAGATGCTGCCCAAGGCCGACATGCTCGTCGTCACCACGCCCCAGCCGGCCGCCCAACGGGTGGCGCTGCGGGCCGGGCAGACGACCGCCCAGACCGGCATGCGCGTCGGCGGCGTGATCGAGAACATGTCGTCGTTCGTGGCGCCCGACACGGGCACCGAGTACCACATCTTCGGCGAAGGCGGCGGCGAGCTGCTCGCCTCCGAGCTGGACACGGAGCTGCTGGGCTCGATCCCGATCGATCCGCGCCTGCGTGCGGGTTGCGACGAGGGCGTGCCCCTGGTCGTCGGTGACCCCGAGGCGCCGGCGGCGGTCCGCCTGCGCGAGATCGCGACCGGTCTGGGCAGGCGTAGCTCGTCGCTCGTCGGCAAGCCGCTGCCACTCGCGATCTGACCGACGGCCGGATGCGCGCGCTGGTCATCATCCCGACCTACAACGAGGCGGCGAGCCTGCGCCGCGTCGTCGAGGCGGTGCGGGAGCGGTCCCGCGCCCACGTGCTGGTCGTCGACGACGCCTCGCCCGACGGCACCGGCGACATCGCCGACTGGCTGGCCGAGCGCGACTACGGCGTCCACGTGCTGCACCGCGACCGCAAGGAGGGCCTGGGTGCCGCGTACCGTGCCGGCATGCGCTGGGCGCTGGCGTCGGGCTACGAGGCGATCGGCGAGATGGACGCCGACGGCTCGCACGACCCGGCGGACGTGGCACGGCTGCTCGCCGCGCTCGGCAACGCCGACCTCGTCATCGGCAGCCGCTACGTCCCCCACGGCGGTGTGCGCAACTGGCCGTGGTCACGCCGGCTGCTGTCACGGGCGGGCAACGTCTACGTGCGCCTGTGCACCGGGCTGCCCGTCAACGACGCGACCGCGGGGTTCCGCATGTTCCGGCGGGCCACGCTGCTGGCACTCGACGTCGCGGACCTCGCCTCCGACGGCTACAGCTTCCAGATCGAGCTGGCGCTGCGTGCGCACACGGCCGGGTTCCGCGTGGTCGAGATCCCCATCACCTTCGTCGAGCGCACCGAGGGCGTGAGCAAGATGAGCCGCGCCATCGTGGCCGAGGCGCTCCTGCGGGTGCCCCGGTGGGGGCTCGCCACCCGTGGGCTGCCCCGGACGGTCGACCGCCGCAGCGCGGCTGCGGTGAGGCCCACGTCGGAGCCGCTCGCGCCGTAGCGGCGATCAGTCCTCGACCCGCTCGAGCGCCCGCCAGCCCCGCGCGAGCAGCAGGCCCATGCCGATGCCGCCGAGCACGTCGCTGGGGTAGTGGACGCCGACGTAGACGCGGCTGCCCGACACGAAGACGATCATGCCGATCGCGGTCGCCCGGGTGGGCCGGTCGGGGGCGGCGGCGGCGATCACGCTCATCATCGCGGCGCTGACGGCGGCGTGGCCGCTGGGATACGACGACCCGGTCGGCGGACGGATCAACCGGACGACGCCCTCGGCCTCGTAGGGCCGCTCGCGGTTGACGCGCGTCTTGGCGCCCTGCGCGGTCAACCAGGCGGCCGACCCGATGACCACCACGTCCCGGGCCAGCGTCCGGTGACCGGCGAGCCACAGCGACGTCGCGACGCCCAGCACGCCGTACATCGAGCCGATGTCGGTCGCGGCGGCGATCACCTTGTCCGACGGTCCGGAGCGGGTCCGGCGGATCAGATCGCCCATGCGCACGTCGGCGCGGCGCAGGCGCGGGCTCGACAGCAGCACCAGCGACGCGAGCGCCATGCCCGCGCCACCGACCGCCATCGAGCGGTTGATCGGGCGACGGCGCGCCGCGCGGACCAGCAGGCGACCGCGCGACACCAACCTGCGACGCAGGGTCATGTGCTCGCGACGTCCGGGACCCGGCGGGCCGCCACGCGACGGGTGGCGGAGCCGGCGCGCACGGTCACGTGGCGTGCGGGTCGAACCGCGGCGGGACCGACGGGTCCGTGTCGTCCGACCTCCCACGACCCGACGACACCCGGACGCTGCCGCGTGCCCGCCGGCGCAGGTCCTCGCGCTCGGCCTGCAGGTCACGGTTGAGCGACTGGAGCTCGTCGAACTCGACCTCGGAGCGCAGCGTGTCGAAGGTGCTCGAGGCCTCGCGGCGGATCTGGCCGATGGTCCGGCCGACGTTGCGGGCGATGCCGGGCAGGCGCTCGGGACCGAAGATCAGCAGGGCGAGCACCGTGAGCATGAGGATCTCACCGAACCCGACATCCACGTGTGCGCTCCTCGCTCAGGCATGCTCCGCGACAACCGACGCGGCACCCTCCGACGTGCCGTCGATCCTACTGCGGATCGCCGCTGGCACGCTCGGCCAGGACCACGTCGACCGTCCGGCGGGCCCCCGCCCGGACGTACGCGATCTCGACGCGGTCGCCCACGTCGAGGTCGCGGATCGCGATCGACAGCTCCTCCATCGACCGGATGCGCCGCTCGCCGACGCGCACGATCACATCGTCGGGCGTCAGCCCGGCCGTGGCCGCCGGCGTGCCTGGGGTCACGTCGTGGATCCAGGCCCCGCTGTCGACGCCCAGCCGCTGGGCGACCTGGCCGGACACGGGTCCGCCACTGACCCCCAGCAGGGGGTGGCGCACCCGCCCTGAGGCGATCAACTCGTCGGCGACGTCGACGACGGTGTCAACCGGGATCGCGAACCCGACCCCGCCGTTGGCCGCCTGGCCCGACGTCAGGATCGCGCTGTTGATGCCGATCAGGCGCCCGCCGCCGTCGACCAGCGCGCCGCCGGAGTTGCCGGGGTTGATGGGGGCATCGGTCTGCAGCACCTCGGGCAGGTAGACCGTGTTCGTGCCGGTGCCGTTGCCGGCGTGGATGCCGCGGCCCAGCGCGCTGATGACCCCCACCGTGACCGTCGCGTCCAGGCCGAAGGGGCTGCCCACGGCGATCGCGAGGTCGCCGACGCGGGGGCTGCGGGTGCTGCCGAGCTCGATCGGCGTCAGGTCGTCGCGCTCGACCTTGATGACGGCGAGGTCGTTGACCTCGTCCTGCCCGACGATCTCGGCGGGGATCGAGCGCCCGTCGGCGAACACGACCTCGATCCCGCCGGGCTCGGCGACGACGTGGTTGTTGGTGACGATCAGGCCGTCGGCCCGGTACACCACCCCCGAGCCGTTGCCGGTGCCCTCGAACCGGTCGCTGGTCGCCCGGTTGATCCGCACGACCGACGGCAGCACCGCCTCGGCGACGCGGGCGACGGTGCCGCGGGCCATCTCGGCCTGCGGGCCGCTCGACGCGATCGGCGACGCCAGCGGTGCCGCGGGCGCGGCGGACGTGCCGGCCTCGGGCGCCAGCCGCGACGCCGCCACCCCGACGATGCCGCCGGCCAGCCCGGCGATGACGATGGTCGACACCGTCCGGCGGGCCCGTGCGCGCCGGCGCACCGTGGGCACGCGCGGGAAGGTGGGCGCCGTGGACCGGTCCGGCCGCGCACCGGCGGCACCGGGACGCCCTCCGTCGTCAGCCGTCGTCATCGTCGCGCTCTTCCCCGTTCTCGAACGCACCAGCCCCGCCGCGGAGCAACCCTGCGACGCCACGCCCCCACCGCGAAGCCTGCCACACCGCCGACCCCCCCCCGGCACGGCCGACCTCGCACCACGCCCGGACGGGCGCGGCCTGTGCGCCCGTCCGGGCGTGGTGCCTCAGCCGAAGAAGCGGAACTTCGTCGACAGCTCGGCGCTGAAGGCCATGATCACCGCCAGGTAGAACATGCCCGTCGCGGCCTGGATCGAGCGGCCGCCCTCCTGGGCCAACTTCCACACGAACCCGGCGATCAGCGCGCAGATGGCCACCAGCCCGCCGGCCAGCAGCAGCGAGAAGCCGGGCACGGCCAGGAACGGCG
>CAYVGE010000100.1:2173-14177 GCA_964450395.1 uncultured Actinomycetota bacterium | reverse complement strand
GCAGGTCGAACTTGACCAGCCCGATCGCCGCGCAGTCGTCCTTGTCCCACTGCAGGACGCTGCGGTCGGGCATCGTGGCCCACTCGACCGGGCAGACGTCGATGACCGGCCGGTCGCAGATGACCATGCCGCCGGAGTGGATGCCGAGGTGACGCGGGACGCCCTCGAGCTGCGCGGCCAGGTCGACGACCTGCTCGGGCACCGTCCCGGGTGAGCCCGGTGCATCGTCGCCGGCTGGTGCGGCCACCTCGCGCAGCGGCCCCCAACCGTCGAGCCGCCGGGCCCAGCGGTCCAGCTGGCCGGGGGAGAAGCCCAGTGCCCGTCCTGCGTCGCGGATGGCCGAGCGCGGCCGGTAGGTGATGACGTTGGCGACCTGCGCGGTGTGGTGGCGCCCGTAGCGCCCGTACACGTACTGGATGACCTCCTCGCGCCGGCCGCTCTCGATGTCGAGGTCGATGTCGGGCGGGCCGTCGCGGGCCGGCGACAGGAAGCGCTCGAACAGCAGCCCCAGGTCCACCGGGTCGGCCTGGGTGATGCCCAGCGCGTAGCAGACCGCCGAGTTGGCCGCCGACCCCCGCCCCTGGCAGTAGATGTTGGACCGGCGGCAGAACTCGACGATGTCCCACACGATCAGGAAGTAGCCGGGGAACCCGAGCTCGGTGATCGTGGCCAGCTCCCGCTCGATCTGCAGGTAGGCGCCGGGGACCCGCTCGTCGCCGGGTGGCCCGTAGCGGCGCAGCGCGCCCTCCATGGTCAGCTGGCGCAGCCACGTCGCCTCGGTGTGACCGGTCGGGACGGGGAAGTCGGGCAGGCGCGGCGCGACCAGCCGCAGGTCGAATGACGCCGAGACCGCCAGGGCCGTCGTGGCTTCGACCGCGCCGGGGTAGCGGGCGAACCGCGCGGCCTGCTCGGCGCCGGACCGCAGGTGGGCCGCGCCCGCCGCCGGCAGCCACCCGTCGAGCTCGTCGAGGCTGCGTCGGGCGCGGATCGCGGCCTGCGCCGATGCCAGCCGCCACCGCTGCGGGGTGGCGTAGTGGACGTTGTTGGTCACGACGGCCTCGACGCTGCAGCGGGTCGCCAGGTCGGCCAGGGCGTCGTTGCGGGCGGTGTCGCCGGGGTCGCCGTGGTCCCACAGCTCCACCTTGACGTGGCAGCGCCCGAAGGCGTCGATCAGCTGCTCGAGCTCACGCTGTGCGGCGTCGAGCCCGCCGGCGGCCAGCGCCGCCGGCACGCGGCCCTTGCGGCAGCCGGTCAGCACCATCCAGTGGTCGCCGGCCAGCTCACCCAGCTCGCCGAGGTCGGCGACCGGCCGACCCTTGCTGCCCCGCAGCTGGGCGAGGCTGACCGCCCGCGACAGCGCGGCGTACCCGGTGGGGTCCCGGGCGACCACGACCAGGTGCGTGCCCCCGGGGTCGGCGACGCCGTTGCCCGGCCGGGTGCGCCCCACCGACAGCTCCGCGCCGAACACGGTGCGCAGATCCAACGCCTGGGCGGCCTCGGCGAAGCGGACGACACCGTAGAGGCCGTCGTGGTCCGTCAGGGCGCAGGCCTCCAGGCTCAGGCGGGCGGCCTCCTCCGCCAGCTCCTCGGGGTGGGACGCCCCGTCGAGGAAGCTGAAGTTCGAGTGGCAGTGCAGCTCGGCGTAGGGGGTCCTGGTCGCCGACCGGTCGGTCGGCCGCGGCGGCTGGTAGGGCAGCCGCCGGCGGGACCATGCGGGGCTGTCCCCGCCGTCGGCGTGGGGCGGAGCGTTGCGCGGGCGTCCGTCGTCGTGCCGCACGGGGACGTCCCGGAGCCGGTCCGCCAGCTCGTGCCACGGGATCGGCGGGTTGTTCCATCCCATCCCGGTAGCGTAGCCGAACTGTTGTTCGATGCATGGGTGGGCCATCGTTGCGGGAACACCCTCAGCGATGCCCGAGCAACCCCCGCGCCGAATCCGAACAGTGATCGGACGGCTGCGGGGAGTCAACAGTTCGTCAGCTACCGACTGCTCCTCTATCCTGCCCATGGGCGCGGCGCCCCGTGCTGCCGATGGCGACGAGCTCGGTGGCGCAGTGCCGCCCATGCCGTCGGATCCGGGTTGCAGGAGGCGCCGCACCATTCGCTCGCTCGGCAGGTACGCATGAACGAGGCGGGGGCCACGTTCGCCGGCTACCGGCTCGAACAGCTCATCGCGACCGACACCGTGTCGTCGATCTACCGGGCCACCCCCGTGCAGGGCCCACCGACCCGACCCGTGGCGCTGCGCATCACCCGCGAGCTGCGCTCTGACGGAGGACCCGACGCCCAGGCGATCGCCCGCTTCCTGCGTGACGTGAGCGCGGCGCTGCGCGTCAACCACGTGGCGCTGGCCACGGGCGTCGACGCCGGCGAGGTCGGTGACCGCGTGTGGGTCGCCACCGCCCTGGTCGGGACGGTCCCACTCGGCCAGTGGCTGCGTGACCAGGGCCGGCTGGCGGTGCACGACGCGGTCACGGTGCTGCGCGACGTCGCCGAGGCCCTCGACCGCGCACATGCCGCCGGCGTGGTGCACGGTGCCATCAGCTCCCGCACGATCGGGGTGCGGACCGGGGGCCCCGGCGGCCCCACCGCGGTGCTGCGCGGGTTCGGCCTCGCACCCCTGCTCGCCCGCCAGGCGGCCGCCGACCGGGAGGCCATCGACCTGCGCGACGTCGAGTACGTGGCACCCGAGCAGCTGCGGGGGGAGGTCCCCGACGGCCGGGCCGACCAGTACGCGCTGGCGTGCGCGCTGTACCACTGCATCACGGCGGCCCCGCCCTACATCCGTGACTCGGCCACCGGCCTGTTCGGCGCCCACCTGTTCAGCCCGGTGCCGACCGTCGACGCCGATGGCCGCCCGGTCGCCGGCGCCCTGATCGCCGCCATGGACAAGGTGCCCGATGGCCGGCACAGCTCCTGCGTCGACCTGCTGCGCGCCACCGCGCCCGCGGCCGCCACCCGCCGTCGCCGGGACGCGGCCGCGACCTCCGCCGTCGCCTGGCCCGACGACGAACCCGCCGTGGACGCCAGGCCGGTCGCACCCGCCGACCGGCCGCGACGGCGCCGCAGGGCCCGTCGGGGACTGCGCGTCGGTGGCGAGCGCTGGCCTCGCATGCGGTGGCCCGTCGCCGCGATGGTCGTGCTGACCGGGATGATCAGCACCCTGGGCCTGGCGACGCTGGCGCGCGGCGGTGACCTGCTGTCCAGCGGCGGGCTGGTCAGCGACGGCGCCGAGGTGACCGGCGGCTCGCTGGCGACCTCGGGCGAGGGCCCGGTCGACGCCGGTGTGCGGTGGCAGCGGCCGCTGACGGACGAGGCGGTGTACCGGCTGGAGGTGGTCGACGGCACGGTGGTGGCGGCCGCGCCGCACGGGGTGTTCGCGCTCGACCGCGATCGCGGCGTCATGGCCTGGTCGAGCCCCATCGACGTCGGGGTCCTGACCGACCTCGCCGCCACCGACTCGGTCGTCGCGCTGCGCGGGGCGACGTTGCGCGCGGTGGGGCTCGACGACGGTGTGGTCCGTTGGCAGAACGGCGACATCGTCGCCCCGATCAGCTCGCTGGTGGCCGCCGACGACGCGGTCTACGGCATCGGTCCCGGGCGGCTCGAGCCCGAGCTCGTCGCGATCGACCCGGAGACCGGCGCCCAGCGCTGGCACTACGTGGGCGGTCCGGGCGGCATCGCCGCCGACGCCGTGGTCGCGGCCGGTGCGGGCATCGTCGCCGTCGCCGACGAGGACGGGGTGGCGGTGATCGACCCCGCGACCGCCACCGTCACCGCCGACGACGGACGCGCGATGATCCCGTCCGCCCGCTGGACGGTCGACGTCGACCGCCCGTGGATCGGCACGCTGGCGGTCCTGCCGGACGCCGTGGTGCTGGCCACCCGCACCGGACAGGTGTGCGCCTACGACCCTGCCGACGGCGCGCAGCGCTGGTGCGTCGACGTCGACGGTCTGACCGACGAGCCACCCGTCCTGACCGCGGAGCGCGACGTGGTCGTCGTGGTGCGCGGGTCGACCGTGACCGGCCTCGCGCTGGAGACGGGCACGCTGCAGTGGGACTTCGAGGCGCCGCGCACCCTGCTGCCGATCGTGGCGAGCGACGGCACCCAGGTCGTGGTCGCCGACGCCGCCGGGCGGGCACGGGGCCTGGACCTGGAGCGCGGCTACGAGGCGTGGCGGGCCTCGGGGTTCGGTGAGGCCACGGCGCTGGCCGCCGACGAGGACGCCGTCTACATCGCGACGCGCGCTGGCCGGCTGATCCACGTTCGCGCGACGACCCGCGACGTGCCCTCCTGACGTGCCCTCCTGACGTGCCCTTCTAGGGTCCGGCGATCTGCAGGTCTGACCGGTCGGGGCGCCGAACCCGGGTCAGCCCTTGACGTAGGACCGCTTCTCGGCGACCTTGCCGTCGCGCACCCGCAGCACGTCGATGCCGCGGACGTGTCCGTCGTCCCAGTGGAACACCCAGCGGACGACCGCGTGGTCGTCGGCGACGATGACCTGTTCCTGGTCGAAGCGGGCCGCCGGCGAGGCCGTGAACAGCTCGCGCCATGCGCGCGCGACGTCGTCGCGGCCCTCGTGGCGGCGGCCGTCCGGTGGCGGGTGGGTCGATTCGAAGACGCAGTCGTCGGTCATGTGTGCCATGACCGCGTCGGCGTCGCACCGCGCGAACGCGGCGGTGAAGCGCCCGACCGCCGCGAGCGTCGCGCTGCGCCCGAAGCGGGCGAGCAGACGGGTCTGGGCGTCGGCGTCCGGCGCCACCGCGGGCCGGGCACCGATCGCGCCGGCCTGCCGGTAGACGTCCTCGACCGTGTCGAACCATGCGGCGCAGCCGTGCACGAGCTCGGGGTCCATGCGGTCGTCCGCGCCGATCGCCTGTGCCAGGTCCCACGCGTGGACCAGGTGGTCGGCGATCAGCTGGTCGAGGTACTCGGTGGCCGGGGCGTCACCGAAGGACAGGTGCACCGTCCGCCCCGTCACGCCCTCGACGCTCGTCGCCTCGAGAGCCGCGCCGACGGCGGCGTCCCACGACGCCACCGGCTCGTCGCCGAGCACGTCGCCGTCGTAGACGTCACCGACCTCCGCGATGGTCCGTCCGTCCAGCAGCGGTGCGGTCCACAGGTCCTCGGCGGTGACGTGGTTGACGAGGTCGCGGACCGTCCAGTCGGCACAGGGCGTCGGCAGCTCCCACTGGTCGTCGCCGATGCGGTGCACCAGCTCCCCGAAGTGGGCGCCGGCCCGCCGGTGGGCGTCGACCCGGGACGGTCGCCGGCCGTCCGGTCTCGTCGACGCGGGGGTGTCATGCGGCATCGCGCACCTCCCTGACGTGACGACCTCCTGCAGGTCGTCGTGACCACCGTACGCAGGACGGGCGCGATGCGGTAGCGGTCGGGCGACGCGCGCGGGCCGCGCCGCCCAGCTCCGTCCGGAGCTGAGGCGGTCCTGCACCTCGCGGATTGGTCGCGTCGACCGGCGGCGACCAGCGCCCTGCCGGCCGGGCCGTGGCGCTCCGTGAAGCAACGGCCGTCCGTTCACCGGACGTTCACCTCGGTGATGCCCCAGGTTCGCCGAGCTGACATGACAATTGCTCCGATGGCCGAACAGGGTGGATCGACCGTGAAGTCGCCGGTGTCGTCGCGGGTCGACGCGGCGGTCATCGCACCGCCACCGGCGGTGCCGTCGACGGACGGGCTGCGCCGGGGCATGTCCGGCGGCGAGCGTGCCGTGCGGCTGCTCGCGCTCGTGGCGCTGCTCTACGCGTTCCTGGTCGGTGTCGACCTGCTGGGCAGCGGGATCGCCGGGCTCGGTGGCGACGCGGCCGACGCGTTGTTCGGCGGGGTCGCCAACCCGCTGGCGGGTCTGGCCGTCGGTGTGCTCGCCACCGTCCTGGTGCAGTCGTCGTCGGTGACGACGTCGACGATCGTCGCGCTGGTCGGCACCGGCGTCGTGTCGGTCGCCGACGCGGTGCCGATGGTCATGGGCGCCAACATCGGCACGACCGTCACCAACACGCTGGCCTCCGTCGGCGCCATCCGCCGCACCAGCGACTTCAAGCGGGCCTTCGCCGGCGCGACGGTCCACGATCTGTTCAACGTGCTGGCCGTCGCGGTCCTGCTACCGCTGCAGCTGGCCACAGGGGTGCTGTCGCGGGTTGCCATCAACCTCAGCGGCGTGCTCGGCGGGGTGGGCGGCGGCGAGTTCGAGAGCCCGCTGAAGTCGGCGGTCGGTGCGGGGGCCGGCGCCGTCGAGGCGGTTGTGGGTGGCGCCGGCGGCCACGTCGGTGCGGTCCTGCTGATCGTGCTCGGCCTGGGCCTGCTGTTCGCCACACTGGCGCTGATCACGCGCAACATGCGCCTGGTGATCGCGGGGACCGCCGAACGGTCGCTCAACAACGTCCTCGGCCGCAGCGGCGTGCTGAGCATCGCCGTCGGCGTCGTGCTGACGGTCGCGGTGCAGTCGTCGAGCATCACGACGTCGCTGCTGGTCCCGATGCTGGCCGCCGGCGTGCTGACGCTGCCCAACGCCTACCCGATCACCCTGGGCGCCAACGTGGGCACGACGGTCACCGCGCTGATCGCGGCGCTCGCGGTCCCGCAGATCGAAGGTCTGCAGATCGCCCTGGTCCACCTGCTGTTCAACCTGGCGGGCATCCTGCTGTTCTACCCGGTGCCCGCGCTGCGGCGGATCCCGATCGCCGGTGCGGAGCGGCTCGCCGATCTGGCCGCCCGTCGCAAGTCGATGGTCGTGGCCTACGTGCTCGTGTTCTTCCTCGTCCTGCCCGTCACGGGCGTCGTCCTCCTGCGGTAGGCGCGCGCCGCGGCGGGTCGTCGTGTCGTCGTGCGTCGCTGGGTAGCGTGCAGCGCAGGACGGCACGGCGATGGGAGCAGTGTGGCGATGGGCCGCCGCAACCGCGGTGACGGCGTCGACGACGCCCACCGGGTGTTCCTGACGATGCTCGACGAGGCGGGGCGTGCCGTCGGCACGGCGCTCGCCGCCCGGCTGGGCGAGGCCGACGTCGAGGAGGCCGCCGCGGCGGTCGCGGACCTCGAGCGGCGGGCCGACGCCGCCGAGATCCAGTTGCGCCGGCTGCTGCTGGTGCACGCCAGCGTGCACGGGGCCGACGACATCGCGGCCTGCCTGACCTACATGAGCATCGGCAAGGACGCCGAGCGGATGACCGACCTGGCGCTCGGGCTGTGCCGCATCGCCGAGCGGGTGCCACCACCCCCGGCGGCGGTCGGCACCGACCTGGCCGAGTTGGGACGGATGGTCCTGGCGGTGCTCACCCGCGTCGGGCAGGTGGTCGCCGACGAGGACGAGGATGGTGCCCGCGCCCTGATCCGGCAGGGCCGGGCAGCGCAGCAGGCCTGCTCCGCCCGGCTCGACGACGTGCTGCGCGGCGAGGCCGGCGACCGGGTGCTCCCCGTCACCGGGGACGACCGGGACCGGTGGGACGTCGACGTGCGATCCCAGCCGGTGGCGCTGGCGCTGACCTACCGCCACCTGGGTCGGATCGCCGCCAACGCGTTGAACGTCGCCTCGTCGGTGGTGGTGCCGTTCGACCGCCTGGACTACCCGTCAACGCTGGAGTGACGGCCGGGGCGGACGTGGGCCAACCGCGCAGGCGGCGGGTCGGCGGGCGCTGCGGTCCGGGGTGGCGGGTCAGTCATAGGTCGCCTCGACCCACCAGCGCCCGTCCTCGAGCGCCAGCAGGTGGGCGGTGCCGTCGGACAGCGCCACCTGGAACCGGGCCCGCCGGCGGGCCTGCCGGGGATCCCACCAGCGCTCGTCGATCGGCCACGGGCCCGCCCAGCCCACCACGTCGAGCCACGGCCCTGCCGCGACCGACACGCGCGACGGCTCGCTGGTCGGGGTGCAGCGCTCGGTGACGCCGACGCGCTGGTCGGCGCGGTCGCAGACGTCGGCCGGCAGGGGAGCGGCGTGGACCACCGCCGGCGCCGGGGGTGGCAACCGGCCGGGCCACGGCGGCCGCTCGACCCCCGTGGGCACCCGCACCGTGACCGTCCCGGGCAGCCCCGGCCGCGCCGGCTCCCTCGGGTCACCCCACGCCACCAGGCGCACCTGGTCGGCCGGTGCGCGGCCACCGCCGATCACCGCCGTGCGCACCTGCTCGGCTCCCAGCAGGCCCTGCACCCGCCCGAGGGTCCGGCGGACCTGGGCGTCGATCGTGGCGCCGGCGTCCCACAGATCGGGCTGCACCTCGCCGACCGGCGCGCACTCGTCGGCGCGCAGGCGGACCAGCGACACCCCGGCGGTGGGGTGGTCGGGTGCGTTCCACCAGCCCTCCAGCTGCCACCGCACCCGGTCCACCATCGCCGACGGCGTGAACGCGCCATCCAGGTGACGCCACCTGCGGGTCTGGTGCTCGTCGTGCTCGGTCTCGGCCTCGACGGCCAGTTGGACGCACACCAGCCCGTGACGGGCCAGCAGCCCGGCAAGCTGCTCGGCCAACCCGCGCGCGGCGAACGCGACCACGTCGACGCGCTCGGCGGGCGGGTCGAAGGGCTGGGTGACGGTGAGCTCCGCTCGTGGTGGCCGGGCGACCAGCGGCCGCTCGTCCAGCCCGCGGGCCAGCCGGTGTGCCCGCAGGCCGTCGGTGCCGAAGCGGTTGACCACGTCACGTTCCTCGAGCGCTGCCACCGCGCCCAACGTGGTGATCCCCAGGCGGCGCAGCAGGTCGGTCAGCTCGGGCCGGTCCAGTGTGGTGACCGGGAAGGGTGCCAGGAACGCCGCGCTGTCGCCGGGCGGCACCACCACCCGGCGGCTGGCCGCCAGCAGCGCAGCGAACAGCCCGTCGGCGATGCCCGTGCGGCAGCGGTCGTCGCGCTGATCGGCGGGGGCGATCCGCGTCAGGACCTCCTGCACCGCCGCCGTGATCCGCATGACCAGCGCGGCGTCGCCGCCGAAGTAGCGCGACGGCCCCCGCGTCGCCAGCGCCACCACGCCGGGGCGCACGGTCTCGACCCGCGGGCTGAACGCGTGCGTGGCCGCGACCACCGGTTCGAACGCCCGGGCGTCGGCATCGGGGTTGGCGGTCACCAGCATCAGCTCGGGGCAGCTGGCCTGGGCATCCCGCTGGCGCTGGCCACGCTGGACCCCGGCGGCCCGGGCGGCGGCGGTCGCCGCCCGCACACGGTGGTCATGGAGGACCGCGGCCGGCTCGTGCGGTGGCACCCCCGCCGCGGTCAGCGACCAGTCGGTGCACCCCACCACCAGGGTCCTCCGCGTCATGTCCGGCCCGCCGACGCGGCCGGTCCGGTGCACCGCTCCGTGATCGGGGCCCTCACGCGACCCCCGCGATGCGCCGGGGTGGGGGCCCGGGCCCGGCGGCGCGGACAGGAGCCACCCCGCCCCGGGGATCCGGCAGCCACACGGTGGTCTGCCGGGGACGTCCCGCCAGTCGGCGCCCCTCGGCGTGCACGCGCAGCTGCCGGCTGGTCAGGTGCCCCGCACCCCAGCCGAGGCCCTCCCACACCCCGGTGCCACCGGTCAGGCGCAGGTCGGCCGCCAGCCCCGTGGCGCCCTCGTCGCCCAGGACCAGCAGCACCCGGTCGCGTTCGCGGAGGCGGGCGGCCAGCCGCCGCTGCAGCGGGGCGCCGATGCGTGACGGCGGACGCAGCAGCACGACCTCGAAGGCGTCGAGCAGCGCGGCGGTCACGACCGGCCAGTCGGTGCCGGGATCGGGCACCAGCACGAACCGGTCCAGTGTGACGCCCGCCTGCTCGGCGGCCAGCAGCCCCAGCGAGTCGATCCCCACCGCGGCGCACCATGCGCCCGCGACGCTGGGTCCGGTCAGCAGGGCGAAGGCCAGCGAGGTCGCACCCGCACCCGTCACGCCAACGGTGGTGCCCCGGCGCACCCCACCGTCGGGGAACAGCGGGCGCAGGGCGTCGCTGGTCGGGATCAGGTCGTCCTCACGCCCCCACAGGGCCGCGGCGGACGTGACGCTGTCGGACAGGGCGGAGGTGCCTGCGTGATCTGCTCGTGCCACACCCCGAGTATCGAACACGTGTTCGATCACCGCAACGCCGTGTCGATGCCCAGCCCTCAGACACCGGGGGTCGGGTCAGCGGGGCGTCACCGTCAGTACCGCGGCGCGTTGGGCATCAGGACCCACAGCACCAGGTAGATGATCACCTGGGTCCCCGGCAGGATCAGTGAGGCGATGAACGCCAGCCGCACGGTCGACGGCGACCAGCCGAAGTACTCGGCGATCCCGCCGCACACCCCCGCCACGATCCGGTTGCGCCGCGAGCGCTGCAGCCGCTTCGCCGGTCGGTCGTTGCCACCCATGTCAGGCTCCTCGTCGTCAGGCCTTGCCGACGCTATGCCCCATGCCCCGTCGCGGCTGTCGGGGAACCGCCTGATCCTCGGGAGGTCAGCCGCCCACCGGGTCGCCACCCGCGCCGGCGGTGGCCGGGGTGGCCACGCCGGGGGGCATCCGCCGTCGCAGCGCGGCGCGGACCTCGCTGCCGGCCAGCACCACGAAGAACGCCGCGACCGCGACCCCCGACATCGCCGCGCCCGCCGCCAGGTCCAGGTGGTAGCTGGCCAGCAGGCCCACGTACACGCTGAGGATGCCGACCCCCACCGACACCGCCATCATCACCGGCACCCGGCGCACCAGCAGGCTCGCCGTCGCCGGGGGTGCGATCAGCAGCCCGTAGACCAGCAGGTTGCCCACCGTGCGCAGCGAGCTGATGATCGCCAGCGCGATCAGGGCCAGCAGGACCACACGGGCCACGCCCGGGTGCAGGCCCAGGCCCTGCGCCTTGCGCTCGTCGAAGCTCAGAGCCAGGAACGCCCGGTGGAACACCACCACGCCGACCAGCGCGACGACCGCCGCGACCGTCTGCACGACGATGGCGCCAGGCGGGATGCCCAACGCTGCGCCGAACAGGAAGCCGAACAGGTCGCCGAAGTACCCGGTGCCGCGCGAGATGATCAGCACGCCCAACGCCAGCATGCCGATGAACAGCAGGCCGATGCCCGCGTCCTCCGGCAGCCGCGAGCGCCGCTGCACCGTGTTGACGCCCACGATCATCACGACCGCCGCGACGCTGGCCCCGACGATGATCGCGACCTCGCCGCCCCCGGTCAGCAGGTACGCGACCGCGATGCCGGGCAGCACGCCGTGCGCCAGGGCGTCGCCCATGAAGGTCAGGCCGCGCAGCACCACCCAGGTGCCGACGAGCGAACACGTGACCGCGGTCAGCACCCCGGCCAGCAGCGCACGGAGCATGAACCCGGCCGTGAACGGGCCGATCAGCAGCTCGACGAGCTGGTCCATCTCGCGGCTTTCGTCGGTGGTCCGGGGTGGCGCACGGTCAGCCCCCGAGGGCCCTGGCGATCCGTCCGGCGTCGGTCTCGAGCATGTCGACGTAGGTCGTGGCCCGTGAGCCGGAGCCGCCCAGCGCCTCACTGTAGAGCTCGATGACCTGCACGTCGGTGCCCGCCTCCGTGGCGAGCGTCTGCGCCAGATCCGCCGGGGCCGTGCTGTCGGTGAAGATGGCACGGACGCCCGTCTCGCGGATCGTGCGCGCGAGGTCCTCGATGTCCTGCGCGCTGGGCTCGGCGCCCGTCGTGACACCCGGGATGACCGTGCCGACCACCGTGAACCCGTAGCGGTCGGCCAGGTAGCCCAGGGTCTCGTGGTTGGTGACCAGCGTCCGCTGGTCCTCGGGGACGTCGGCCAGCGTCGCGTCGACCCGCTCGTCGAGGTCGCGCAGCTCCGCGACGTAGCGCATGGTGCGGTCGGCGCTGCGCTGCGGCGCACCGGTCACCACGCCGACCTGCCGCCCGAGCGCGCGGGCGACCTCGACCATGCGCAGCGGGTCCATCCAGAAGTGCGGGTCGACGTCGCCGTGGTCGTGCCCGTCCCCGGCGTCGACCTCGGTCTCGTCGGTGTGCTCGGTCTCGTCGGTGTGCTCGGTCTCGTCGGTGTGCTCGGTCTCGTCGGTGTGCTCGGTCCCGTCCTCGTGC
>CAYVGE010000100.1:0-2073 GCA_964450395.1 uncultured Actinomycetota bacterium | reverse complement strand
CTCGGTCTCGTCGGTGTGCTCGGTCTCGTCGGTGTGCTCGGTCCCGTCCTCGTGCTCTTGCTCCTCGTGCGCATCGTCCACGCCGTGGTCCTCGCCGTCGGCGTGTCCGCCGGCCGGCAGCAGCTCGACGTGCTCGGTGGCCCGGAACACGCGACCGCCGGCGCGCTCGGCCTCCGCGATGGGTGCGGCCAGCTGGGCCTCGAGGCCGCCCCCGTTGGCGACGATCAGGTCGGCGTCGGCCAGCTCGCCCAGCTCGCGTGCCGAGGGCTCGAAGTTGTGGGGGTCGGCGCCGGCGTCCATCAGGACGGTGACGTCGGCGTCATCACCGGCGAGCTGGTTCACCACGTCACCGAGGATCGAGGTGGTCGCCACGATGTTGGTCCCCTCGCCCGACTGTTCGGCCGCGCCGCCGCAGGCCGCGAGCAGCAGGACCCCAACCGCCACCAGCGCGACGCGCCGCGGCGGTCTGGTCCGCCGGGTGGTGGGTGGACGGGTTGGGACGGTGGGGCGCATGGCGGGGATCCTCGACGCTCGAAGATGACATCGACAACGATTTTCGTCTGCACCAGGTGTACCATGCTTCTGACAACCGTTGTCAACTTCGTCGGATCGGGAGGACGATGGTCGAGCTCGCGGTCGAAGGGACGGGGCTGACCGTGCGCTATGGCGGGCTCCCGGCGCTGGTCGACGTCGACGTCGCGGTGCCCGCGGGCGCGGTGACCGCGCTGGTGGGGCCGAACGGGTCGGGCAAGTCGACGCTGCTGTCGACCATCGCGGGGCTGATGCCGCTGACCGCCGGCGTGTTGACCGTGCTCGGCCGTCGCCCGGGCAGCACCGGGCTGGCGGAGCGGGTGTCCTACGTGCTGCAGTCGACGCCGGCCAACGAGGCGCTGCCCGTCACCGTGCGGGAGGTCGTGACCATGGCGCGCTTCGCCCGTCGGGGCCTGTTCGGCCGGCTGACGGCCGCCGACCGGCGCGCGGTCGACGACGCGCTCGCCCGCCTCGAGGTCGCGGACCTGGCCGACCGCCACCTGCGCGAGCTGTCCGGTGGCCAGCGCCAGCGGGTGCTCGTGGCGCAGGGGGTGGCACAGGGCGCCGACCTGCTGCTGCTCGACGAGCCGGTGACCGGTCTCGATCTGACCAGCCGCGACGGGATCCTGTCGGTCGTCGAGGAGGTGCGCGACGCCGGCGGCACCGTGATCGTCGCGACGCACGACCTCGGCGACGCCGAACGTGCCGACCACGTGATCCTGCTGGCCGGCGACGTCGTGGCGGCGGGGCCGCCCGGGCAGGTCATCACGGCCGACAACCTGCGCCGCGCCTACCGGGGCCGCCACATCGGCGGGGACGGCGTGGGACACCTCGACGAGCACGTCGACTGCCACGACCCGACCGTCGACTGCCATGACCCGACCGTCGACCGATGGCGTGGCGTCGCGAGGGTGCGGCGATGACCGAAGCCGTGTCCGATGCCCTCCGGGAAGCCGGCCTGCGGGCCACGCGTCAGCGCCTGACGGTCCTCGATGCGCTGCGTGGGCGCCCGGACGCCATCACCGCCCAGGAGCTGCACGGTGAGCTCCGTACGGCCGGTGAGCCGGTCGGGTTGACCACCGTCTACCGCACGCTGGCGTCCCTGGCCGACGCCGGGCTGCTCGACGCGTTCGCCCGCGACGGTGAGCAGGCGTTCCGCCTGTGCTCCGACGACCACCACCACCACCTGATCTGCGAGACGTGCAACCGCGTCGACGAGATCACGGCCGAGGAGGTCGAGCGCTGGGTCGACGCGGTCGCCTCGCGCCGCGGCTTCCGCGTCACCGGGCACCGCGCGGACATCTTCGGGGTCTGCGCCGCCTGCACCGACGTGTGACGCCGCCAGGCGTCCAGCGCGCCCGTGCGGTCGCGGTGCAGGTCCGACCGATCATCCGCGCGACCTCGGCGGACGGCAACGACGCCAGCGGAACCCGGACCGGGCGCACCCGGGTGCGGATGCGTGCGCATGTGCGTCGGGGCGCACCCGGGTGCCGCGCGACGCGGGTTCTCCACAACCAGTCGCACCCGCGACTGGCTCGTCGG
>CAYVGE010000099.1:0-14250 GCA_964450395.1 uncultured Actinomycetota bacterium | reverse complement strand
GGATGGGACGGGAGAGAGGCGTACGAGATATACGGACTGGAGAGCTTCCTCGGGACGACCGTCGACCTCGGGAACGAACCCTACGGGACCCTGTGTTTCGCGGACACGTCCCCTCGTACCCGGACCTTCACCGACGACCGATGAGCGGGCGACCCGAGCCGCCCCACCGCCGTTGGATCAGCTCGGCGGCGACCGACTCCGCGGTCTCCTCCGGTGTGCGGGCGCCGAGGTCCAGCCCGATCGGCGACCGCAGCCGGGCGAGCTCGTCGTCGGTCAGGCCCCGGTCGCGCAGCTTGGCGATGCGCTCGTCGTGGGTCCGCCGACTGCCCATGGCGCCGATATAGCTGGCCGGGCTGCGCAGCGCAACCTCGAGCAGTGGCACGTCGAACTTCGGGTCGTGGGTCAGCACGCAGATGGCGGCGCGCTCGTCGACGGCCACCCGCTCGAGGTACCGGTGGGGCCAGTCGACGATGACCTCGTCGGCGTCGGGGAACCGCTTGGACGTCGCAAACGTCGCCCGCGCGTCGCAGACGGTCACGTGGTAGCCGAGGAAGCTGCCGACCCGGGCGACGGCGGCCGCGTAGTCGATCGCACCGAACACGAACATGCGGGGCCGTGGCGCGAACGACGAGATGAACACCCGCACGTCGTCGAGGCGGCGTTCTCCGCGACGCCCGTAGCGCCGCTCCGCCGTGCGTCCCTGCCGCAGCAGGCCGCGGGCGTCGTCGACAACGGCGACCTGCAGGCCCGCGCTGTCGAGCTCGCCCTCGGTCCAGTCGGGACCGACCAGCAGGCGGCCACCGCGCAGCGACGGGCCCACGCCGTCCGACGGCGCGTCGATCACGGTGACCACCGCCACGGGCGCCTCGCGCTCGACGTCGTCGAGGAGCCGCGCGAAGGTCGGCGCGGCGGGGTCGATGCGCTCGACGTAGACGTCGAGCTCTCCGCCACACGTCAGACCGACGGCGAACGCCTCGTCGTCGCTGTACCCGTAGTGGGCCAGCTCAGGGACCCCGCTGGCCAGCACCTGCTGGCCGAGCTGGAACACGGCGCCCTCGACGCAGCCACCGGACACGCTGCCCGCGACCTCGCCGTCGGCACTGACCGCCATGGCGGCGCCCGGCTGGCGCGGCGCGCTCTTGCGGACGTCGACCACCGTGGCCAGCGCGAGCGGCTCGCCGGCCTTCGACCACGCCTGCAACGTGCTCAGGATGTCACGCACGGACCTCACCTCCGCCCGGCGACCACCTCGGCGAGGTGCTCGAGTGCTTCCAGACTATGGCCGTTGACGAACGCGTCGACGTGCGGCAGCGCCGCGACCAGTCCGCCGACCAGCGGCTCGAACCCCTTCCGCGCCCGGCGCGGGTTGGCCCACACCACGCGGTGCGCCAGCCGGTGCAGCCGGGCCATCTGCTCGCCGAGCAGTTCGGGGTCGCCCCGCTCCCAGCCGTCGGACAGCACGACGACGACGGCCCCACGCGCCATGCCCCGCTGACCCCACGCGTCGAGGAAGGCCTTCAGCTGCGGGCCGAGCCGCGTGCCGCCGCTCCAGTCGGGGATGGACGCCGCGACCTCGGCCATCGCCGTGTCGGGGTCACGGTGGCTCATCTCCCGGGTCAGGCGGGTCAGGCGGGTGCCGATCGAGAACACCTCGGTGCGCTGGCGACCGCGGGCCGCGGCGTGGGCGAAGCGCAGCAGGGCGTCGGCGTAGGGCGTCATCGATCCGCTGACGTCGACGAGCAGCACGACCCGCCTGGGGCGGTGGCGGACCGAGCGGTGGCGCAGCTCGGCGATCTCCCCCCCGCCGCGCAGCACCGCGCGGACCGTCCGGCCGCGGTCGACGGCGCCGGCGCGGTCGGGCTGCCAGCGTCGCGTGCGCCGCCGCGACCCGGGCATGGTGAGGCGCGCGAGCAGCCGCTCGAGCTGCGCGCGCTCGTCGGGGTCGAGCGAGGCGAAGTCGCGCCGGCGCAGCACCTCCGCCGCGCT
The DNA here is from genome assembly GCA_964450395.1 of uncultured Actinomycetota bacterium. Classification (GTDB taxonomy): domain Bacteria; phylum Actinomycetota; class Nitriliruptoria; order Euzebyales; family JAHELV01; genus JAHELV01. The sequence goes on along the minus strand of CAYVGE010000099.1, from coordinate 12,264 downwards.
GGCGTTCGCCAGCAGCGCCTGCTGGTCGTCGTCGGGCGACCCCTCGTCCCGGTCGGCGGACGGGTCCGCGAGCGCGATCGTCTGCCGGGCCGGCGGTGGGCGCTCGATGCGGCGCATCCGCGCGGCGTGCCCGTCGAAGAACGCGTCGAAGACCGTGTCGAACCGGTCGATGTGCTCGGGGTGGGCGCACAGGGTGGCACGGCCCGCCCAGTACACCTGGTCCCGGTCGCGCCAGTCGAGCTCGCCCAGCGCCTCCACGAAGTGCTGCACGCGGTCCGGGCCGACCGGCATGCCCGCGCCGCGCAGCGCGGAGGCCAGCGCCACGGCGCCCCGCACGGGCGGCGGTGGATCGACGCGCGGTGCCACGGGGGCCGCGCCGTCGCGAGGGTCGAGGCCGGTCACGGCTCAGACCTCCGCCAGCGCCTGCCGCACCAGTTGATCCACGTCCATGCGCCGCGCCCGCTCCTGGTCCTCGCGGTACTTCAGCGCCGCGCCCAGCGTCGCCATGACGATCTCCGGTTCGAGGTCGGCGACGTCGAGCACGCGCAGTGCGCGGGCCCAGTCGATCGTCTCGGCGACGCCCGGTGGCTTGAGGAGGTCGGCTGCGCGGAGCGTCTGGGTCACCGCGGTGACCTGCCGCGCCAGGCGGTCCGACACCTCGGGCAGCCGGGCACGCACGATCGCGACCTCGCGGTCGTGGTCGGGGTGCTCGAGCCAGTGGTAGTAGCACCGGCGCTTCAACGCGTCGTGCACCTCGCGGGTGCGGTTCGACGTGATGATCACGACCGGCGGCTCGGCGGCCCGCAGCGTGCCAATCTCGGGGACCGTGACCGTGAACTCCGAGAGGATCTCGAGCAGGAACGCCTCGAACTCATCGTCGGCGCGGTCGATCTCGTCGATCAGCAGCACGCACGGCGACGTCTCGAGCGCCTGCAGCAGCGGCCGCGCGATGAGGAAGCGACGGTCGTACAGCTGGGCCTCGATGGCCTCGGCGTCACGCTCCCCGCCCGCCTCCGCAGCCCGGAGGTGCAGCAGCTGGCGGGGGAAGTCCCAGTCGTACAGCGCCTGCGACGCGTCGATGCCCTCGTAGCACTGCAGCCGCACGAGCGGCGCCGACAGCACCTGCGACAGGGCGTGGGCGACCGCGGTCTTGCCGACGCCTGCCTCGCCCTCGAGGAACAGCGGCCGCTGGGTCCGCAGCGCGAGGTAGATCGCCGTGGTGAGGCCGGTGTCGGCCAGGTAGCTGTGCTCGGCGAGGCGGTCACGCAGCGCGGCGGGGCTCCCGAGGTCGGGAGCCGCCGCCGCGTCGTGCCAGCCCGCGTCGACGGACGTGTCAGCCACCCAGGGCCTGCTCCACGGCGCGCCGCGTCAGCACCCGCGCGAGGTGCCGGCGGTAGTCCGCACGCGCGTTGAGGTCCTCCGGTGGTGAGGTGCCCTCGGCCGCGAGGTCGCAGGCGTCGGCGATCGCGTCGTGCGACGCGCCGCTGAGCGCCTGCTCGGTCTGCGTGGCACGGAGCGGCACCGTGCCCATGTGCGTCAACCCGACCCGCGCCTCGTCAATGGTGCCGTTGCTCCGCCTGACCAGCGCCAGCGCGCCGACGATCGCCCAGGCCTGGGCGACCCGGTTGAACTTCTGGTAGTCGAAGCCCCAGCCCGAACCCAGCTTCGGCACGTGGATCTCGACGAGGACGTCGTCGGCCCCGAGTGCGGTCTGCAGGTAGTCGATGAAGAACTCCGACGCCGGCACCTGCCTGCGTCCCCCGGAGCCCGCGACGACGAACGTCGCGTCGAGCGCGAGCGCGAGCGCGGGAAGGTCACCGGCGGGGTCGCCGTGGGCGAGGCCACCACCGAACGTGCCCCGGTGGCGGACCTGCGGATCGCCGACATGGGAGACCACGTCGGCGATGACCGGACAGTGCCGGCGCACGAGATCGTCCCGCACGACCTCGTCATGCGTGGTCGCGGCGCCGATGACCAGGTGGTCGCCGTCATCGCTGACGCCGCGCATCTCGCCGACGCGTCCGACATCGATCAGGACGCTCGGGAAGGCCATGCGCAGCCGCAGCAGCGGGATCAGGCTGTGCCCACCGGCGAGGATCTTGGCATCCTCACCGTGCTGACTCAGCGCCTGGACGGCCTCGTCGACCGTGTCGACCCTCGTGTAGTCGAATGCAGCGGGAATCACGGGTGCTGCCCTCCTTCTGCGCCCTTCGGGGCGATCTCGTCTCGGCTGGCCGAGCCCTCCTGCAGTGCCCGCCACACCCGCTCGGGGCTGCACGGCATGTCCAGTTCGGTGACACCCAGGTGGCGGACGGCGTCCAGCACCGCGTTCACGACGGCCGGCGTCGATGCGATCGTGCCGGCCTCGCCGACGCCCTTGACGCCCAGCGGGTTGCTGGTCGCCGGCGTGACCGTCCGGTCGGTGACGTACTCCGGGAGGTCGGGCGCGCCCGGGACGTAGTAGTCGACCAGCGAGCCGGTCGTCAGGTTCCCGGCGTCGTCGTAGACGGCCTCCTCGTAGAGCGCCTGGGCGATGCCCTGCGCCAACCCACCGTGCACCTGGCCCTCGACGACCTGTGGGTTGATGACGTTGCCGACGTCGTCGACCGCCACGTACGTGCGGATGCGTGGCATGCCCGTCTCGGTGTCGACCTCCACGGCGCACAGGTGCGTGCCGTGCGGGTACGAGAAGTTGTCCGGGTCGAACGTGAAGTCCGCCGACAGGTGCGGCTCGAAGCCGTCGGGCATGTCGTGGTGCGCGAACACCGCGAGGCCGACCTCGGCCATGGTCTTGGCCTCGTCGGGCGAGCCCTGCACCCGGTATGCGCCGTCGACGAACTCGAGGTCGTCCGCGGACGCCTCGAGCAGGTGCGCCGCCGCAGGCTTGAGGTTGTCGATCAGCCGCTGGCTCGCGTGGTAGAGCGCGATGCCGCCGACCGCGAGCGAGCGCGATCCGTACGTGTCGAGCCCCTGCGGCGACACCGTGGTGTCGCCGTGCAGGACCTCGACGTCGTCGTAGTCGACGCCGAGCGCGTCGACGAGGATCTGACTGAACGTCGTCTCGTGTCCCTGGCCATGCGGCGACGTGCCGACGACCGCCTGCACCTTGCCCGTCGGCAGCAGCCGGACCGTGCCGGTCTCCCATCCGCCGGCGCCGTAGTCGAGGCTGCCCAGCACCCGTGAGGGAGCGAGACCGCACATCTCGGTGTAGGTCGAGATGCCCAGCCCGAGCTGGTGGCGGTCGCCCGACTCCCGACGGCGCCGCTGCTCGGCGCGCAGCCCGTCGTAGTCGAACAGCTCCATGGCCCTCTCGGTGGCCGCCTCGTAGTTGCCCGAGTCGTAGGTCAGCCCCGCGATCGTGTCGTAGGGGAACTCCTCGTGGCGGATCCAGTTGCGGCGGCGCAGCTCCATGGGGTCCATGTCGAGCTCGGTCGCCAGTTCGTCCATGATCCGCTCGAGCGCGTAGGTCGCCTCCGGCCGGCCGGCGCCGCGATAGGCGTCGGTCGGTGTCTTGGTCGTCAACACGCCGGTGCAGTTGAACGAGTAGGCATCCATCTTGTAGATGCCGTTGAACATGAACGCGCCCAGGATGGGGATGCCGGGGGTCACCAGCTGCAGGTACGCGCCCATGTCCGCGTAGAGGTTCGCCCGGATGGCCCGCAGGCGCCCGTCGGCGTCGGCGGCGACCTCCATGTCCTGGATCTGGTCACGACCGTGGATGGTCGCCTGGTAGTTCTCGCTGCGCGTCTCCGTCCACTTCACCGGGCGCCCGAGCCTCTTCGCGAGCACGAGCGCCAGCAGCTCCTCGGCGTAGACGTTCAGCTTGGAGCCGAAGCCGCCACCGACGTCGGGGGCGATGACACGCAGCTTCGACTCGGAGACACCGGTCGTCAGGGCCAGCATGAGACGGAGGATGTGCGGGACCTGGGTCGCCGAGTACACCGTGTACTCGCCGGCCGCCGTGATGGGAGCGACGACGACCGCGCGCGGTTCGATCGCCGTCGGGATCAGCCGCTGATTGATGAAGCGGCGCCTGACGACGACGTCCGCGTCGTTGAAGGCCGTGTCCAGATCACCGTTCTCGAGCTGCCAGAAGAAGCTCTTGTTGGTCCCCTTCTCGCCGTGGACGAGCGGAGCGCCCTCGGCGAGCGCCGCCTCCATGTCGACCACGGGGTCGAGCGGCTCGTACTCGACGTCGATCTGCTCGAGCGCATCGGCGGCGGCGAACCGGTCACGCGCCACGACCACGGCGACGGCGTCGCCGACGTAGCGGGCCTCGTCGATGGCTACGGGCCAGTGGTCCGGATGCACCATGTCGGGGCTGACGGGCCAGGCGCAGGGCATGGGCCCGGCCCAGTCGTCGGCGAGGTCGGCACCCGAGAACGCGGCGACCACGCCCGGCTGCTCGAGCGCCGCGCTGACGTCGACGCTGGTGATCCTCGCGTGCGCCATCGGGCTGCGCAGGACCGTCATGTACAGCATCCCCGGGAAGGCGATGTTGTCGGTCCACGTCGTCTGCCCGGTGACGAGCTTGGCGTCCTCCTTGCGGGTCGGCGCGTCACCGATCGCGCCGCGTGGCGTGGCGATGTCGGTCACGACGTCACCTCCTGGCGGGACTCGGCGGCCGCCCTGCTGACGGCCTTGACGATGTTCTGGTAGCCGGTGCAGCGGCAGAGGTTGCCCTCGAGGCCCTCCCTGATCTCGTCGTCGCTCGGGTCGGGGTTCTGGCCGAGCAGGTCCACCGACTGCATGATCATGCCGGGGGTGCAGTAGCCGCACTGCAGGCCGTGCTCGGCGGTGAACGCCTTCTGCAGCGGGTGCCACTCGCCGTTGCTGGCCAGGCCCTGGATCGTCGTGATCTCGGCGCCGTCGGCCTGCGCGGCGAGGATCGTGCAGCTCTTGGCGCTGCGCCCGTTGAACAGGACCGTGCAGGCACCGCAGTTGCTGGTGTCGCACCCGACGTTCGTTCCGGTCAGGCCGAGGCGATCGCGCAGGTAGTAGACGAGCAGCAATCGCGGTTCGACGTCATCCTCGTAGGTCACCCCGTCGACGGTGACGTTGATTCGTGGCATGGCTCCTCCTCGCCCGCACCTCGGCGGGCACCTCGACCGCTACAGGTCTTCGCGGAGCGCCGTCCCACGCGGGTCGTGGTGGGGCGGCTCCGCCCTCGGGACGGCGTCGGACGCCGCCCGGGCACGCAAGAAGGCCCCGGGCCACACGGGCCTCGGGGCTGCAGGTTGGTGCACGCGCGTCCGGCAAGGGATAGCCGAGCGGTGTCGGCACATACGGCTCGTCCTTCCCTCGCAGCACCCGCGCGGCCCACCATACGACGAATGACCGGACCGCGGGCGATCGGTGCTGATCGTACGGCGTGGAGCCGCGGCGGCGGACCGCCCCGGCCGGTCCCGTGGCGGGACCGGCGGGGGTGCGGGGCGGGGCGCTCGCGCGTCGTCGCCTCAGGACGACATGAACAGGCCGCCGTTGACGTCGAACACCGACCCGGTGATGTAGCTCGACTCGGGATCGGCCAGGAACTCGACGACCCGGGCGACCTCGTCGGGCTTGCCGAGCCGGCCGGTCGGGATCGTGGAGACGATCTGCTCCTGGATCTTGTCGGGCACATCGCTGAACATGTCGGTCTCGATGTAGCCCGGCGCGACCGCGTTGACGGTGATGCCCTTCTTGGCCGTCTCGAGCGCCATGCTCATCGTCAGCCCCAGCAGGCCCGCCTTGGCTGACGAGTAGTTGGCCTGGCCGACGCTGCCCTTCTCGCCGATGACCGAGCTGATGTTGATGATTCGCCCGCCACCCTGCTCGAGCATGTGGGGCAGGACCGAGCTCGACAGGTAGAAGGCGCCGTTGAGGTTGACCTGGATGACGCGGTTCCAGTCGTCGGCGGTCATCTTGCGAATCGTCTTGTCGACGGTGATGCCGGCGTTGTTGACGAGGATGTCGAGCTGGCCGTGCTGCTCGATGACCTCCTGCACCACCCGTTGGCAGTCCTCGGCGTCGCCGATGTTGCCCTGGTGGATGCTGATGTCTGCGTCGGAGAACTTCTGCTGGAGCTCCTCGGCCGCCTCGCTGTTGCGTGAGTAGCCCGCGGCGATGCGGACGCCCCGGCCGGCGAGGCGTTCGCAGATCGCCCGACCGATGCCACGCGACCCTCCCGTGACCAGTGCGACCTGTCCCTGCATGTCAGCCATACCGTGCCTTTCGTCCGTGCGCCGCCGGGCGGTCCTCGGCGCGTCCTCGCCCTCGTGTCGACGTTTCCCCAATGGCCCCCGGCGGTACCCCTGTAGGCAGGAAGTTTGCCGGGGGCGGACGAGGCCCGAGACACCATCAGGCAGCGTTCCCGGAGCCGATCAGGTCGGCCACCACACCCCAGCCGGCAGGTGCCCGACCTCGAGGAAGGACCACCAATGGGAATGCAACGAGAAGTCGTCGTCACCAGCGGAGTACGCACGGCGGTGGGCCGGTTCGGCGGGGCGCTCAAGGACCTGGGCCCCACCGAGCTCGGCGCGAAGGTCGTGCAGGAGGCGGTCGGCCGCACCGGTGTCGACCCGTCGGAGGTCGGGCACACGGTGTTCGCCAACGTCATCCACACCGACGTGCACGACATGTACCTGGCGCGGGTCGTGTCGGTCAACGGCGGGCTGCCCGTCGAGACCCCGGCACTCACCGTCAACCGGCTGTGCGGCAGCGGGCTGCAGGCGATCGTGTCGGCCGCCCAGATGGTGACGCTCAACGACTGCGACGTCGCGGTCGCCGGTGGGGCGGAGTCGATGAGCCGTGGAGCCTACTGGGTGCCGGGCGCCCGCTGGGGCGAGCGCATGGGTGACGGAAAGCTCGTCGACGCCACCGTGGGCGCGCTGACCGATCCGTTCGACGACTGCCACATGGGCATCACGGCCGAGAACGTGTCCGAGCAGTGGGGCGTGACCCGGGAGGACCAGGACGCGTTCGCGGTCCAGAGCCACCAACGGGCGGCGCGGGCCCAGGAGGAGGGGCGGTTCGACGAGCAGATCCTCCCGCTCGAGATCAAGAAGCGCAAGGAGACGGTGACCTTCGACGCCGACGAGCACGTGCGCGCCAACGCCGACATGGAGGGCATGGCCAAGCTGAAGCCCGCCTTCCGGGGCGACGGCAGCGTGACCGCCGGCAACGCCGCGGGCGTCAACGACGGCGCGGCGGCGGTCGTGCTGATGGAGCGCGAGTACGCCGAGGCCAACGGCTACACGCCGATGGCGCGGCTGGTGTCGTACGGCTTCGCCGGCGTCGAGCCGAGCGTCATGGGCGTCGGCCCGATCGGGGCGATCCGCCAGGCGTTGGACCGCGCCGACCTGAAGGTCGACGACATGGACACGATCGAGCTCAACGAGGCCTTCGCGGCCCAGGCGATCGCGGTCATGCGGGACCTGAGCCTGCCGGAGGAGAAGACCAACCCCAACGGAAGCGGCATCTCGCTGGGCCACCCGATCGGGGCGACCGGCGCGATCCTGACGGTCAAGGCGCTCTACGAGCTCGAGCGCATCGACGGCCGGTACGGGCTGGTGACCATGTGCATCGGCGGCGGGCAGGGCATCGCCGCGGTCTTCGAGCGCATGTCCTGAGCGGATGCGCAACTGCCCGCGACGCGGGCGACGGCGGCGGCGGACCGTGCCCACGTGGCGCGGTCCGCCGATGTTGTGTATGGCCAGCGCCCGCTAGGTATCCTGAGCAAACGTAGGGGTGGCACCTCGATGAAAGGGCCGAGCACATGAGCAGCATGACCAGCGCCGGCGAGTACGCCGAGCAGATCGCCGACGTCCTGTCGCCCGAGGCGGGACTGATCGCCGACGCCGATCCCGTGCTGTTCGGCCGCGCGCTGGCCCGCGCAGCGGGCGCATCGGCGACCAACCCCATAGCGGTGACCCGCGCGACGATGTCGTTCGTGGGCACGCTGGCCGAGGCCGGGCGCGCGACAGCGGCGAAGATGCTGGGCCGCAGTGTCGAGGGCCCGGTGCCGGTCGACGGCGACCGGCGCTTCGCCGATGCCACGTGGACGGACAACCCGGCGTTCTTCGCGCTGCACCAGGTCTATGGCGCCGGGGCGCGGTACCTGCGGGACCTGCTCGCGGCGGCGGACCTCGACGCCCACAGCCGGACCAAGGCCGAGTTCGCACTCGAGTTCATGCTCGACACGATCGCACCGACCAACGCGCTCGCCACCAACCCGGACGCCCTCAAGCGCGCGTTCGAGACCGGCGGCCTGAGCGTCCTCAGGGGCGTCCGCAACCTGGTCGACGACGTGATCAACAACGACGCGCGCCCCCGGCAGGTCGACGGCTCGCCGTTCGAGCTGGGCGAGAACCTCGCGGCGACCCCCGGCAAGGTCGTGTTCCGCAACGAGCTCATGGAGCTCATCCAGTACGAGCCGCAGACCGACGAGGTGCACGCGATCCCCATCCTGTGCAGCCCGCCGTGGATCAACAAGTACTACATCATGGACCTCGCGCCCGGGAAGAGCCTCATCGAGTGGGCCGTCCAGCACGGCCACACCGTGTTCATGATCAGCTACCGCAATCCCGATGCGACGATGCGCAACACGACCATGGACGACTACCTCGTCCACGGGCCGCGGGCGGCGATGGACGTCGTGGCGTCGATCACCGGCAAGGACAAGGTCAACATCGTCGGGCTGTGCCTGGGCGGCGCCCTGACCACGATGCTGGTCGCGTACCTGGAGGCGACCGGCGATCAGCGCGTCAACTCGATCACGCTGCTCAACACGCTGCTCGACTACACCGAGCCGGGCCCGCTTGGGGTCTTCACCGACCTCGGCACGGTCGAACGGCTCGAGGCCAAGATGGAGAAGAAGGGCTACCTGCCCGCCAGCGAGATGCGCGGGACCTTCGACGCACTGCGGGCCAACGACCTGATCTTCAACTACGTCATCAACAACTGGCTCAAGGGCGAGAACCCGCCGGCGTTCGACATCCTCACCTGGAACTCCGACTCGACGAACATGCCGGCCGAGATGCACTCCTGGTACCTGCGCTCGTGCTACCTCAACAACGAGCTCGCCGAGGGGGAGATGGAGCTCGCCGGCCAGCGGCTGAACCTCAAGGAGGTCGACTGCGACGCGTACATCGTCGCGGCGCAGAACGACCACATCGCCCCGTGGCGGGCGTCGTACAGGTCGACGCAGCTCCTCGGCGGCGATGTCCGGTTCTGCCTCAGCTCGCGCGGGCACATCGCCGGCGTCGTCAACCCCCCGAGCCCCAAGGCCAAGATCTGGTTGTCGTCGACCACCCCGCCCGACCCCGACGTCTGGTGGGAGCAGGCCGAGGAATCAGGACGGTCCTGGTGGGAAGACTGGATCGAGTGGATCGATGAGCGCGGGGGTGATCTGATCCCAGCACGGCCCGCTGGCAACGACACGTACCCACCGATCGACCAGGCACCGGGACAGTACGTCCGCCAGTCCGGGGACTGACGCACCCCGGTCGCCGATACGGATCCATCAGGATCCGGGGGTTGACATCTGGCGAGTGCTTGGTATAGTTAGCAGTGCACGTCAAAGATCAAGCACCCGTCCACCAATCACGATGGAGTGATGCAGCAATGACCGACAGCCGAACGATCACCGAGAACGCCCAGAACCAGACGCTCGACTTCGTGCGCCAGAGCCAGGACGCGTTCGTCGAGGCCATGCAGGTCTGGTCCGACAGCCTCAACCGCCTCGTCGGCACCGCGCAGGACCGCACCGCGAGCGCGAACGAGCTCCCGAAGCCGGAGGAGGTCCTCGACCAGGTCTTCGACTTCGCCGAGTCGCTGCTCTCCGCGCAGCGCGAGTTCGCGCACAACGTCGTCCGCACCGCGTCCGGCGTGTGGGCCCAGACCGAGTCTGTGGCCGCGCAGGAGAGCCAGAAGGCCACCAGCGTCGCCAAGAAGAGCGCGGCGAACACGGCGAACACGGCGAACAAGGCGAAGTAGCTTCGCGGAGCCTGGGTCCACGAACCACGAGGTGGGCAGGCTACGCCGGGCGGAGAGCCCGGACGCGACGCACGAACCCGCACGACGCACCGCCCACGGGCGGTGCGTCGTCGTGTGTGTACCCTCGGCGTAGGCTGGAGGGTGACATGATTGATGATCCCTGGGAACGACAGCGCGCGGCGCTGGGCTCGTACATCCGCAGCCAGCGCAAGCTCGCCAACCTCTCGCTGCGCCAGCTCGCGGACATCGCCAAGGTGTCCAACCCCTACCTGAGCCAGATCGAACGGGGCCTGCACGCCCCGTCGGTCCGTGTGCTGCGGTCGATCGCCGAGGGGCTCGACCTCAGCGCCGAGACGCTGCTGGAGCAGGCCGGGCTGCTTGAGGACGCCAACAACGGTGCCGCCGCGACGTCGGCCACCCCGGCGACCGAGCGGGCCATCCGCATCGACCCGAAGCTGACCGAGGCGCAGAAGGAGGCGTTGATCTCGGTCTACCGCAGCTACCGGGCATCCACGGACGCCGAGTCGTAGGCCGCCAGCTCCCGCCGGCAGGCACGGCCGAAGCGGGCGTGCGCCAGCAGCCGCGCCACCAGGCGCGGCGGAGCCAACGTCCGCTCCCCCACGCGCGCCTCGACGTGCAACCGCCGGCCGTCGAGCGTCCCCGTCACCGCGAGCGCCGAGGCGCGCTCCTGATCGGGGATGGCGAAGTCGTGGGTGAACAGCAACGCCCGGCGGCCTGACGGGCGTGGCAGCGGCCGGTCCGCGTCCAGCGGGGTGAGGGCCACGTCGGCCTCGTCCCAGCCGTCGACGGCCACCGGCCAGACGCCCAGTGCGTCGTCGGCGGGGCCAGCGGACACCGGCTCCGTGGGACCCGGGGTGTGCCGGCCCGGCCGTTCGAGGAACAGCAGCCCGTCGTCGGGACCACCGCGCCGTGCGACCGGTGCGGGCCGCCCGACCGGGTCCAGCCGGACGATCCACCGCGGCACGTACCACCAGTGCTCGCGGCGCTGGATCGCCGTGTCGATCAGCAGCTGCGACGGCGGATACTTGCGCACCTCCTGGTCCAGCGCGCCCGACCAGGTCCAGTCCCCCGTCCGGTCCGGCGTCACCGTGATGCGCACGGGCACCGCGAACGGGGTCCAGCCACGCCGCGCCATCCGGGAGTCGGAGCAGACGACGACAGCCGACGTGGCCGTCGCCAGGTGCCGCGCCAGCGGCGCCTCGGCGAACGGCAGGGCGGCACTGACGGCGCCGTCGATGACGAGGGGGACGATCGCGGTCGCGCGCAGCACGCCGTCGGCGTCGCGCCAGCCGAGCTCGGCGCGCGCGGCCAGACCGGCCACGGCGGGCACATCGATGCACATGGGACCTGCCTCCCGTCCGGCTTCTCCGGTCGATCAGGAGCGTCGTGGAAGCGGGTTCCACGACGGCCCCGGGGGAACAACCGTTTGACAACTCGCCCCGGGCATCGTAAACGGGACATGTCGAGTCCAGAGCCGAGAGGGTTGGCCGATGCCGGCAGTCGTTGTCTTCGTCGCGGTGTTCGCGATCTTCGCGCTCGCGTACCGGTTCTACTCGTCGTACCTGGCCGAGAAGGTCTACGCGCTCGACCCCGACTTCGTCACGCCGGCCCACGAGTTCGAGGACGGCGTCGACTTCGTCCCGACGAACCGGCATGTGCTGTTCGGCCACCACTTCACCTCGATCGCGGGAGCGGCACCGATCGTCGGGCCTGCCATCGCGGTGGTGTGGGGGTGGCTCCCCGCGCTGATCTGGATCGTGGCGGGCACGGTGTTCGCCGCCGGCGTGCACGACACGGGCGCGCTGGTCGTCTCGGTGCGCAACAAGGCGACCAACATCGGCACGCTCGCCCAGAGCGTCATCAACCCCCGCTCGCGGACGCTGTTCCTGGCGATCATCTTCTTCCTGCTGACGCTGGTGAACGCCGTGTTCGCGATCGTCATCGGCACGCTGTTCGACAGCAATCCCGAGGCGGTCATCCCGATCTTCGCCGAGATCCCGCTGGCCATCTTCGTCGGCCAGTACATCCGGCGGACGCGCAGCAGCGCTCTGGTCCCGTCGATCGTCGGCGTCGTGGTCCTCTACGCGCTGATCGTCGTCGGCGTGTGGTTCCCGATCGACCTCAGCCCGCTGGCCGAGGCACTGGGGATGAGCGCGCGGACCATGTGGATCCTGATCATGTTCGTGTACGGCTGGATCGCGTCGCGCCTCCCCGTGTGGGTGCTGCTGCAGCCGCGTGACTACATCAACAGCCACCAGCTGTTCATCG
>CAYVGE010000098.1:0-14250 GCA_964450395.1 uncultured Actinomycetota bacterium | reverse complement strand
CAGGTCGGGCCACGTCAGGCGGACGACGCCGCGGCCGGTCGCGCGGATGCCGTCCTCGCGGCGCTTCTCGCGGACCAGCGCGTCGCGGCCGTCGGCGCCCTCGTACTTGACCCGGCCGTCGAACTCGACGACCACGCCGAGGTCCGGCAGCAGGAAGTCGACCCGGGCGGTGCCGCCGCCCGGAAGGGCGATCGACACCTGCTGGCGGATCTCACCGACATCGAGGGCGATCAGCAGCAGCCGTGTCAACGTCTCGCCCGGGGACTCGCTCGCTGCGCCCGCGAGGCGCAGCACCGTGTCCGCACGGCGTCGTCCGCGACCGAGTCGCACGACCTCCCGCGCCCGGCCGAGCTCCGATGCAGCGATCGAGCCACGATGCAGCGCCGCCTCAGCGGCGACCATGCCGGGCTCGACACCATGCCAGTCGGCGATCTGGAGCACGGCCGCCGCCTCGGTGCACACGGCGATGCCGTCGACGCTGGTGTACGCCTCGGGTGGCAGCGGGGGGTGGATCTGGATCGGCGGATGGCGGCCGACCCGTCCGCACCGCGCGGCGTGACCCGTCCGGGTCACGTGCACCAGACCGAGGTCGACGCGGTACAGGGGCAGGCGGTGCGCCACCGCCGCCGAGCCGTGACTCAGCGCCACCGACCGGAAACGGCGTGCGACGGCTCGGCTCATCAGGAGGTGGCGTTGCTCCGGCGTGGCCTCGGCCCACAGGTCCGTCACGACGAATGCGCCGTGCGCCACGCGCCGGATGCCACCGCTGCGGACCAACCGGGCGAGCTGGTTGGGCTCCACCCCGAGGGCGCGCGCGTCTGCGGACGTGAACGGCTGGCGGGCGGCGGCGAGCAGGTCGAGCATGGTGTCGCATGGTGCCCGCGACCCGGCGCGGGCGCGCACCGCCGTCCACAGGCACCGGTGAGCGCTGCGATCTTCACGCGAGCGCTGTGACATATCAGGGCGCTCGCGTGAACATCACAGCGCTCGACTCGTGGCAGCGCCCAAGGTGGGGGTTCGAACGTCGAGGTGGGCGCCGAAGGGTGGGCGGTCAGGGGCGGGCGCAGGTCGAGGTGGGCGCCGAGGGGTAGGTCAGGGGCGGGCGCAGGTCGACTCGCCGACGCCGAGGACCTGGACGCGCCGGCCGTTGGTCACCAGCAGGCGGCGCCACGAGCCGGGCGGGAAGCGCAGCCAGTCGGCGACCGGCAGGCCCTCGATCCGGCGCCGCCGGACCGCGAACTGCGACCGGACGAGCGCACCGGTCTCGAGCTCGGAGATGTCGATGAAGTCGTTGCCGGTGTTGACGTAGCGGATCTCGCCGTCCCAGACGGGGCGCCCCCAGAAGGTGCGCAGGTACATCGGGATCCACCGGTCGGTGGAGCGCCACTGGTCGCGGTCGACCCACAGCACCTGGCAGGTCCCGCCGCTGGTCGCCGCCCACTCCCGCAGCTCCAGGAACTGGTTCTGGCCGGTGCGGGTGACGTTCTGCTGGGCGTCGAAGTCGGCGCCCGTGAGGCTGAGGCTGAGCAGGGTGACGCCCGCGGCGACGAGGATCGCCGACCGGCGGCCGTGCTCACCGCCCAGCCACCGGCCCAGCGCGATGATCGCCACCACGCCACCGACGATCAGCGGCGGGAAGATCGGCAGCCAGTAGCGCAGCTTCTCGGCGCGCAGGATCCGGTTGTCGAACAGCCACGCGAACTGGATGACCACCGTCAGCAGCACGACGGGCAGGCCGGCCCACAGGGCCATCAGCCGCAGCCCCGGCTCCCGCAGCAGCACCACGCCGACCACCAGCGCGACGGCCAGGAGCACCAGCACCCACCCGGCCCGGAACTCGACCAGCGCCCGGGGCATGGCGGTCAGCATCTCGAGGTGGGTGTCGGGGATGACGCCCTCGGCGATGAGCTCGTCGCGCTGCGCCACGCGCCACGCAGCGGACTCGGGCTGGTTGAGCGCCGCCCAGATCCGCGCGAACGGGTTGCCGAAGAAGACGGTGCCCCACAGCAGCTCGAACGCGAACATCGCCGCCGCACCCGCCGCGATCCGCTGCCACCACCGCCGCGGCAGCCCCATCATCACGACCGCGAGGATCACCACGGGGTACCAGAGCACGATGAACTCGCGGATCAGGTACGCCCACCCGAGCAGCAGACCGATCCCCACCAGCACCAGCCCGGCGACGCGGTCCGGTGGCCGCGAGGCGTCTGAGCGGCGCCACAACCACAGCAGCAGCGTCAGCGCCGCCATCACCAGGGTGGCGGCGGGCAGGTCGGGCAGCAGCTGGCTGGAGTCGTCGAGCACGTAGGGGTTCGCGACGACGAGCACGCCGGCGATCACCCCCGCAGCGCGCGAGTCGAGCAGGCGCGCGAGCCAGTAGGTGGTGACGACCAGGGCGCCCGTCGCCAGGTAGGGCACGCCGTAGTAGGCGGCCTCGCTGTAGCCGAACAGCCGCGTCAGCACCCAGACGGGGATGGTCAGGCCGATCCGCAGCGCCTGGTGCGCGGGCCACGTGGCCTGGGGCAGGTTGAACGCGTCGACGAGGTAGTGCAGCTGGTCCGAGGGCTGTGGCGGGCGGACGAACGCGCTCTGCAACGCCGCGTAGCACGCCAGCAGGCCCAGCACCAGCAGCCAGTCGTGCCACAGCCCGGAGCGGCTGCTCGGCGCCTCGATCTGCCGCCGCTCCAGTTTCAACGGCTCGAGCAGGGTGGTCACGACGGCGCCACCCCCGCCCGCGGGCCGGTCGTCGTCCCCGCCAGGGGGGCGGCCGCCGCCCCCGCCGGCCGGCCGGCGGCGGCCAGCAGCTCCCGCGGCGACGGTGTCCGGGGCGCGCGGTCGGTCGCACCGAGCACCAGGTCGGCCCACGCGGCGACGACCGGCTCCAGCGGGTACCGCTCCCCCACGTACGCCCGGGCGATCTCGCGCTCGGCGTCCCAGTCGGTCGCGAGGATGCGCTCGGCGGCGTCCGCCGCGTCGGCGCACAACCACCGGCGGCCGTACACCTGCTCGGCGGTGTCCCACGGCCAGACGACCGGGACGGCACCCGACGCCATGCCCTCGGCCGGTGCGAGGTGGAACGACTCGTCGTCGCTGGGCGACAGCACCCAGCCGACCTTGCGCAGCCAGCTCGCCACGTTGTGCTGGTGCCCGTCGACGCTGACGGCCCGCCGCAGCACCGGCGAGTGGCGGATGCGGTCGAACTGCTCGGCGAACCAGTCGCGCTCGGTCTCGCGCAGCCACACCCACCGCAGCTCCCACGGCCGCAGCCCGCCCAGGTGCAGCCGCCAGCGCTCGTCCACCGCGGCGAGCCGTTCGACGACGTCGAGCGCGCGGTCCAGCCGCTTGCGGATCGGGATCCAGCCGAGCAGCCCGAGGTGGAAGCGCGCGCCCGGCAGCTTCGGCCGGTCGAGCGTGAGCGTGTCCACCCAGTTCGGGACGACCGCGATGCGGTCGGCGGGCCACCCCAGCCGGGCGACCGCCTTGTCGCGGAACAGCTCGGACACCACGACGACCCGCTCGACGCGGTCGATGGCGATCCCGGCCGGGAACGCCGTGTCGAGCTCCATCCGGTGCAGGCGAACGATCAGGCGCTGGTCGGGCCGGACGTGGTGGGAGTACCACACGGCGTTGCCGACCGCCCACTCGCAGATGACGACCTCCGCCCACGCCAGCAGCTCGCGGCTGGCGGCCTCGTCGTGCTTCGTGTGGCCGGTCCACAGGTCCCAGCGCACCTCGGCGCCGCACCGCTCGAGGTGGCCGGCGATCGCGTGGAAGAACTTGGGGTCGTGGCAGGCGACGAGCACCCGCGGCGGCCGCTCGGCCACCTCGACGTCGGGGACCCGCCGCCGCAGGTGCGGCGCCAGGCGGGCGGCGCTGCGCTGGTAGCTGAAGTCGGCCGCGGCGGCGACCGCCCGGTCGCGGGCGAGCCGCCAGCGCGCCGGATCGGCGAGCACGGCCCCCAGCACGTGCTCCAGGTCGTCCAGGCCGTCGACGAACAGCGGGTAGTCGTCGCCGAACAGGTCGGTGTGCATCGCGTGGCGGTTGCACACGACCGGCACCCCCGCCGCCCCGTACTCCAGCACCTTGGTCGACAGCTCGAGGCTGTCGTCGAGCCACCGCGCCCGCGCCGACAGGGCGACGTCGGCGTCGGCGAGTAGCTCGGCCACCCGCTCGCGGGTCACGCCGCCGTGCCACACCAGACCGTCGGTGTCGGCCAGCGCGGCCTCGACCAGCGGCCTGAAGGCGAGGTCGTCGGGCGGGTTGTGGATCTTGTCGCCGGCGACGTGCAGCTCGAGGTCGGGGTGGCGCTCGCGCAGGCGTCGGAACGCGCCGATCAGCTCGAGCACGCCCCACCCGGGCGCGGCCTTGCCGGCGTAGAACAGCCGGCGGACCCGGCCGTCACCCGCCGGACCGCCACCGGCGCCCGGCGACGCGGCGTCGAAGAACGCCGGCGCGACCATCGGCGGCAGCAGGATCGTCCTGCCCGCCGCCTCGGGCGCGACGCCCTCGAGGTGGGCCCGCAGCTGCTCGGTCTGGCACAGCAGCCGGTCGCACCCGGCGGCGATGGCGCGCAGCTCGGTCCGGTCGGTGTCGGTCAACGCCGCGGGGTCCTGCTGGATGTCGGTGAGGTACGCCCACACCTTCCCCGCCAGCGCGGGGCGGGTGACCGCGGCCCGGCACAGCGCAGCGCCGCGGAGCACCACGACGGCGGCGGCGGCCTCGCGGACCAGCCGCTCCAGCTGGTCGAGGGCCTGCTCGGGCGTCAGCGGCCGCCCCCGCGCCGGCCCCGTCACGGTGACGCGGGACAGCCCGTCGAGCTCGGCGGTCACGACGTCCCGCCGCTCGGGCGCCTTGCGCAGCACCGTGATGCGCGTGTCCTCGACCCGGTGCAGGACCTGGACCAGTGCGGCCAGCCAGACCGCCGAACCGTCGATGATGTTGAGGTTCACGTCGCCGTAGACCGCGATGCTGATCGGCCGCACGCCACCTCCTGACCGCCGCCGTCGAACCCCGCCGCAGTCTTCCACAGCGGCTGTGCGCACGCAGCGGTCACGCGCGGACCGCCCGCTGCGCGCACGACCCTGACGGCCGTACCGGCGCCGCGAGCGCTGTGATCTGCACGCGAGCGTAGGGAAATATCACGGCGTTCGCGTGAAGATCGCAGCGTTCACTCACCAGACGACCCGCAGCTCAGGCGCGGACGGCGTAGAACGTCGCCCCCAGGGCGGCCAGGCGGCCCTGCAGCGCCGCGCCGTCGCGGTCGTCCCAGCCGTGGCGGGCGACCAGCTCGCGGCGGACCAGCGCGCCGTGCGGCGCGACCCGGCGGACGTAGCGGTGCGCCGGTGGGCCGTCGACCCGGTCGCCGTCGGTGCCGACGCCGATGACGTCTGCGGTGGTCCACCGCCGGGCCACGGCGAGGTCCGCCACGTGGTCGAGGTCGTAGGTCTGGCCGGCGGCCGCGATCAAGACCCACGGCGCGTCGGTGGCGGCGGCCAGCTCGGCCAGCCGCTCGGCCCGCGGGCGGTCGGGCGGCTGCACGACCGCCGTCACGTCGGCCGGCAGGCCGTGACCGCGATCCGACATCGGCCCCCTGGCTCGCTGACGCCCACCCGTCCCCTGCGCGGTGGTCCCCACGATCAGGTCATGGGGACGCTCGCTCTGCGAGATCACGCTGTCGAGCGTCGCCGCCGTGGCGCCGTCGTCGAGCAGCAGGACCGCGATCCGCTCGTCGTCGTACGGGGCGATGTCGAAGCCGGCGAGCCCGGCCAGCCGCGACAGCCGGTGCGCGTAGGTGTGCTGGCCGTGCACCCGGCGGATGCCCGCGGCGCTGCGCTTCCTCCACGCCCCGTCGTCGTGGATCAGCGTCGCGATCGCGGCGCGCGCGGCGTCGGGGTCGTCGACGGCGACCACGATGTCGCCGAACAGCGCCTCCATGCCGACGCTCGGCGTCGAGACCACCGGCGTGCCGCACGCGAGCAGCTCGAAGACCCGCCGGGAGAACATCGTCGGCGACGCCGACACCGAGTTGGCGTTCAGGAACAGCCGGTACCGGCGGTACGCCTCCACCATCTCCTCGTACGGCAGCCCACCGCGGACGTGCGGCACGAAGCGCTCGGGAAAGCCGACGCCGGTGGCGTCGGTACCGAAGGTCCGGTCGAAGATCACGAGCCCCGACGCCCGCGCGGCGTCGAGCAGCAGCTCGAGCTGCGCGCGGCGCTCCGGGTGGCGGTTGCGGTAGTAGGTGCCACCGAAGACGGGCACGGCCTCGCGGTGACCGGTGGCGGCGACGGGGTGGTGCAGCCTGGGCTGCGCCGCGAACGGCAGCGCCTCGACGATGCCGGCGCGCAGGTTGGCCAGCCCCCGGTAGCGCCCGATGCAGTCGGCGTCGGTGGTCAGCACGACGTCGAACAGCTGCGCCGCCTGCTTGAACTTGTCGAAGTGGACCGGGTCCTCCTTGTTCCAGAAGACCGTCGGGATGCTGCGCTGCCGGCACCACTCGACCAGGCGCGACAGGTGTGGCAGCCCGACGGACTCGGCGTGGGCGTACGTGCCGACCTGGTACTGCCAGGCACCACCGGTCGCCTGCCACGCAGACTCCACGAGGAGCAGGTGCGGCGGCTGGCGCTCGAGCACCGCCTCCCAGTCGTCGGGACGGAAGGTCACCAGCTCGCACTCCGGCCCGAAGCTGGCCTCGCTGAAGGTGTCGAGGACCCCCGCGACGCGCAGGTCGCGCAGCGTGACCGCGGGCGGCGGCGCGAGCATCTTCATCGTCAGCTCGAGCCCGCGACGCTGCTCGGCGACCTGCGGGTCCATCACGGCGGGGCCGGGCCGCTCGACCCGCTGGGGCGGCGCGGTGCGCTCGGGCGCGGGCCCGAACAGCACCCGCGCAAGCCGGACCGGCAGTGCCGCCAGCGCCTTCGGTCCGCCCAGGGCGCGCCTGACCTCGGTCAGCGCCCGCACCGACCGGCGCGTGCGCAGCTGGGCGAACTTCCAGCGGTACTCGTCGCGCTGGTGGCGCAGGTCGGCCTGCTTCGCGGCGGCGGCGTCCAGCCGGCGCTGCACGCGGGTCAGCGCACCGCGCAGCCGGGTGATCTCCTGATCGCGCTCGGCCAGCTGCCGGGTCCGGATGGCGAGCTGCCGTGCCTGCTGCTCCAGCTCGCGGACCTGTCCGCGCGCGGCCAGCTCGGCCCGCTCGACCTCCAGCAGCACCAGGTCGGCGGTCGGCTGGACCGCGGCCAGCAGCGCGGCGATCCGGTCGGCCCCGACGCGGCCCGGAACGGCGGTGACCCGCAGGTAGCGCTCGACGACGTCGACGGCGGTCGGTGCGAGGTGTCCCGCCACCAGCTCCAGCAGGTCGGCGGCGTAGAAGGTCCCACGGTGGTCGTGGTGCGGGCTCAGGCCGAACGGGACCGTGATGGCCACCTCGCCGTCGGGGCGCAGGACCCGGGCCACCTCGGCGAGCACGTCGTCGGGCTTCTCGAGGTGCTCGAGGACCTCGCCGAGCAGCACGACGTCGAAGCGGTCCTCGCCGAACGGCAGCGCGGTCGCGGACCCGCCGAGGAACGCCACGCGGGTGGCGACGTCGGCGGGCTCGGCGGTCAGGTCGGCGTCGGCGTAGGCGATCCGGTCCAGCTCGTTGTCGATCCCGACCACGCGGACCCCGGCGTGGCCTCTGGCCGCGACGAGCGACGTGATGCCCTGGCTGCAGCCGACGTCGAGCACGTCGCCGCGCGCGTGGCCGGCGAGCCAGTCGACCCGGCGCCGCGCCCGCTCCTGCAGCGCCGTGTCCCAGATCTCGCCCTTGTAGACCTCGGAGATCCTGTCAGCGTTGACCATGCATCCCGCCCTGTGCGCGTGGCCCCCGCCCTACGCCTGCGGCCCGTTCCAGCCCCGCCCGCCGCCACCGCCCCGGCCGCCGCGACCCTGGCCGTTGCCGCCCTGGCCGCCACCGCCACCACGGTTGCGGTTCTGGCCGCCGCCACCACCCCCGCCACCGCCACCGCCACCGCGGCCGCCGCGACCCTTCCCCCGCCCCTTGCCGCGCCGGTTCCTGCGGTCCTGGCGGACCTCGTGGGCGACCTTGTCGCGGTACTCGCCGATGATCTCGCTGGGATCGCCGTCGGCGACGACCTGGCCCGCCTCGAGCCAGATCACCCGGGTGCAGCTGTCGATGATGCCCTCGAGGCCGTGGCTGACGATGAAGATCGTACCGGCGGCATCCTGCAGCTCGCGGATCCGCTCGTCGCTGCGCCGCTTGAAGATCTCGTCGCCGACCGCCAGGGCCTCGTCGATCATGAGGATCTCGGGCCGGACCGACGTGGCGATCGAGAACTGCAGCCGCGCCTTCATGCCCGACGAGTACGTCCGCATCGGCAGGTCGATGTACTCCTCGAGCCCGGCGAACTCGGTGATCTCGTCGACCTGGGCCTCGGCCTCGGCCTTGCTCATCCCCAGCGCGAGCGTGCCGAGCATGATGTTGCGCCGGCCCGACAGGCCCGGCTGCAGCACCGCGCCGACGCCGAGCAGCGACGGCTGGCTGTGGGCCAGGATCCGTCCCTTGTCGACCGGCAGGAGGCCCGCCATGCCCTGCAGCAGGGTGGACTTGCCGGAGCCGTTGCGCCCGATGATGCCGATGGACTCGCCGGACCGGGCCTCGAACGACACCCCGCGGACGGCGTGGATCTCGCGGTACGACCGCGAGCTCCTCCCGGCGAAGCGGTCACGCGCCTTGGGCCGCTTGCGGTCCTCGTAGACCTTGTAGGTGATGTGGACGTCGTCGACGACGACCGTCACGCGGTCCACGAGCCCCCGCGCGCGCTGGCGCCAGATGCGCCGCATGGCGTGCGTGGGCGTGGGCGGCCCGAGCTTGATGCTCTCGGCCTCGACCAGCTGGTGGCGGCGGGCGAGCTCGTCCCCGCTCCACTGCCGCACGGCGTGGTTCGCGTCGGTCAACGGCACCTGCTTGGTGTCGGCGTCAGCCACGGCCGTACCGCTGCTCGGCCGCGCGGAAGAAGGTGAACCCCCCGACCAGGAACAGCACCGTGTAGGCGATCGCCGCGGGCCACAGCCACCGTCCGATCACCGGGTTCACCTGGTAGGTGGTCATCATGGCGTCCCGCATCAGCGTCGGGAAGACGAAGAAGGGGTTCAGCGCGACGAACGGCGCGAGCTCCGGCGCCTGTCGGATGATGCGCGTGTCGATCGCGAAGATGATGCCCGACAGGTAGAAGAGCAGCCGGAACAGGAACGGCAGCAGGTTCCTGACGTCCTGCAGGGTGTCGGTCAGCCGCGCGAGGACGAACCCCATGCCCAGGGCGAAGACGGCCATCATCGGGATGATGGCCAGCACCTTCAGCCAGTGGAGCGTGATGGCCTCCCGGGTCCCGAGCACCACGAGCACCATCAGGATCAGCGACGAGTAGAAGGCCAGCGACTCGCGCACCACCGTGGCGATGGGCAGGATCGCGCGGGGGAACGCCAGCGACCGGATGAGGCCCTCGTTGCTGACGATCGACTGGGAGCACTGCACGACGGTGCGCTGGAGGTACTGGTAGGTGAACACGCCGACGGTCAGGAACCCGATGAAGTTCTGGACACCGCGGTTGAGCCCGGTGGCCAGGACGCCGAAGATCAGGAAGTAGACGCCGACCAGCAGCGTGGGGCTGAGCAGGAGCCACACGTTGCCCAGCACGGTGTTCATGTTCTGGGCCCGCAGCTCGCCGATGGGCACGGTGATCGCGAACTGCCGGCGCTCCCACAACGACCTCAGGTACACCCGGAGAGGCATCGCGCGTCCCAGCGGGATGAGGTCGTCATACTGCGTTGCTGTCATCCGGCACGGCCAATCATCGACGGCAACCGATTGGACGCAGGCCACTGTAGGCACGGTCGGGGGGCGCACGCGACGGCCGGACCCGCCTGGTCGCGCTTCAGCCTACCCCACGAGCACCTGCGGCGAGCTGTGGTGGACCACGCCCAGCAGATCACCGTAGGTCGACAGCAGCCGTTCCTCCGGCCAGGTGAAGTTCGCCCGCACGTCGGGCGCGGCGGCGTACGCCTCGGTGCGCCAGCGCGGCTCGGTGACCACCCGGTCGAGCGCGTCGACCCAGGCGTCCAGGTCGCGGGGCGCGACCAGCTGCACCCCCGGGCGGCCGCCGGCGATGGCGGCCGTGCCCGGCAGGTCGCTGGCGACCACCGGCACGCCCAGCGCGAGGTACTCCAGCACCTTGGTCGGCAGCGAGTGGCGGTAGTTCGGCTGGTCCTCCAGCGGGCACAGGCCCGCCGACGCGCGGGCCACCAGCCGCATCGCCTCGGCGTGGGGCAGGAAGCCGGGCATGTCGAGCTCGACACCGCGGCGGGCCGCCAGCGCCGCCAGCCGCAGCCGCAGGCCCGGCGGGCACCGCCCGATCAGCCGCAGGCGGTGGCGCACGCGCATGCGGGCGACGGCCTCGATGACGAAGTCGGCACCGCGCGCCACGGTGATGTCGCCGACGTACACGATGTCGCCGGCGGGCCGCGCGGGTGACGGCAGGTGCCCGCGGCGCGGGTAGTTCGGCAGCACCGGGTGGGGCCGGCGGAACAGCCGCGCGTAGCCCGGCTCGGCCAGCGTGACGGTCAGGTGGTCCTCGGCGAGGTGCAGCAGCCGCGCGGCGACCGCGGCGGCGACCGGCCGCAGCGGTCGCGGCAGCCACGCCTTGGTCAGCAGCTGCGCGGGCACGTCCTCGTGCACGTCGAGCACCACCGGGATGCGCCGCACCGCGGTGATGGCCAGCGCCAGCGGGATCAGCTCGGGGTCGTGGATCGACAGCAGCCCGACGTCGGGCGCGAAGGCCTCGGCCACGGCCGCGACGTGGCGGCGCAGGCGCCCGCCGGGCAGCTCGACCCACTCGTGGTCGTGGCGGTGCACCGGGGCGGGGCGCGGGGTCGCGTAGCGGACGGCGAAGCTCTCGGCGAGCACGCCCACGGTGCGCACCCGCACCCGGGGATCGTCGGCCTGGTGGACCGTCGAGAGCACTAGCACGCGGCTCACGCGCGCCACCCCCGCCGGAGGGGTCGGACCCGGCGGTCGACGCCCGCGGCCCCGCGCGCGTCGACCGGTGCCGGGCGGTTCACAGCGCGGTGATGTGGTCGCCGGTGATCCCCCGCCGGTGGTACGCGCCGCGGGTGTCGAACACGATCGGCACGGCGTCGGCGATCGCGGCGAGGTCGACCATGCTGTGATCGGTGAGCACGACCGCGATGTCGTAGCTGCGCAGGTCGCCGGGGAGGTCGGTCGCGCGGTAGCCGCGGCGCGCCACGACCTCGGCGCCCACGACCGGGTCGTAGATCGTGATGTCGGCACCCCGCGACGCCAGGTTGGCCAGCACGTCCCAGGCCGGCGACTCGCGGTCGTCGGCGACGTCGGGCTTGTACGCGACCCCCACGACCAGCACCTTCGACGCGTGGATCGGCTTGCCCGCCGCGTTGAGCAGGTCGGCGATGCGCACCGCGGCGTAGTCGGGCATGCGCGTGTTGATCTGTTCGGCGAGGTCGATGAACCGCGTCGCGAACTTCGCCTCCCGCGCCCGCCACGCCAGGAACTGCGGGTCCAGCGGGATGCAGTGCCCACCGACCCCCGGTCCCGGGTAGAACGCCTGGAACCCGAACGGCTTGGTCGCGGCGGCCGCCACGACCTCCCACACGTTGATCTCCAGCTGGTGGCTCAGCTGGGCGATCTCGTTGATCAGCCCGATGTTGACCGCACGGTAGGTGTTCTCCAGCAGCTTGGTCATCTCGGCGGCCCGCGCCGAGGACACCACGTGCACCGATCCGACCAGCCGCCGGTACGCGGCCGCCGCGACCTGCCCCGACAGCTCCGACACGCCACCGACGACCTTGGGGATCTCGGCGGTCGACCGCTCGTTGCCCGGGTCGACCCGCTCGGGCGAGAACGCCACGAACACGTCGCGGTCCAGCTCCAGCCCCGTCGACGTCGCCGCCGACAGCACGATGTCCTCGGTCGTGCCCGGGTACGTCGTGGACTCCAGCGACACCAACGTCCCGGGCGTCACGACCTCGGCGACGGTCGCGGCGGCCGCCTCGATGTAGGACATGTCCGGCTGGCGGTTGCGGCCCAACGGGCTGGGCACGCACAGCAGCAGCGCGTCGGCGTCCTTCAGCCGCGCCGCGCTGCCGGTGACCTCCAGGCCCGCGTCGAGCGCGGACCGCAGCGCGCCGTCGGGCACGTCACCGACGTGCGAGCGACCGTCGGCCACCCGCTCGACCACGTCGGCCGACACGTCGAAGCCGATGCAGTCAAGCCCCGCCCCCACGACCGTCGCCGCCAGCGGCAGCCCGACGTAGCCCAGCCCCACGATCCCCGCCGTCCAACGCCGCGTCGCGAAGTCGTGCACCGCCGCCGGCCCCTGGGTCGCCTCGTCGACACCCCACAGCTCAGCATCGCTCAGAGTGGTCAGCCCGTTGCTCATCGTGTCGAGAGTATAGAGAGCCACCAACCGGCCGGTGCCCGAGGTGTCGGGGGCTCGTAAGAAAGCCGACCCCCCAGGCGCCGTGCATCGACACGAAGACGAGCGGCAACCGCGCTGCCGCACCGCCGGGCAGCCCCCGGCCGGCCACCGTGGTGGCCGCGAGCACCGCCGCACCGTAGCCCACCAGGGGCACCAACCCCCACCGCCGGCCGGTCGCGGCGACTCCCGCGCCGACCACACACGCCAGCACGGTCACCGGCGGCACGAACTGCCGCCACTGCAGGGATCCGCGGTGCCGACGGGCCACCACGCGGCGCCAGCGCCCGTACTCGAAGTACTGGCGCACCAGCGCCCGCACCGAGCTGCGCGGGCGGTACCGGACCTGCAGCTCGGGCGAGAACCACACCGTCCCGCCCGTCCGGCGGATCCGCAGGTTCAGCTCGCTGTCCTGCGTGCGGACCAGCGTCTCGTCGAACCCGCCGACCCGGTCCAGCGCCGACCGGCGGAACACCCCCAGGTAGACGGTGTCGACCGCCCCCGGCGGGCCGCCGTAGTGGAACCGCGCGTCGCCGGTACCGAACCGCGACGACATGGCCGCGGCGACCGCCTGCTCGAACGGGGTCCGCCCCTCGGCCGCCATGATCCCGCCGACGTTGTCGGCGCCGGTCTCGTCGAGCAGCTCCACGGCGCGCCGAAGGTAGCCGGGCGGCAGCACGGCGTGGCCGTCGACGCGGGCGACCACCGCGCCGGTCGACACCGCGATGGCGGCGTTGAGCCCCGCCGCGGTGCCTCCGGACGGGTTGTCCACGGCCCGCACCCGCGCGTCCTGCGCCAGGTCCGCCAGCACGGCCGCGGTGCCGTCGTCGGAGGGCGCGAGCGCCACGGTCACGTCCAGCCGGCCCGGGTAGTCCTGGTCGAGCACGGCACCGACCGACTCGCGCAGCCGGCGCGCCTCGTTGCGCACCGGCATGACCACCGACACGTGCGGCCAGGCAACGCGGCCGGCGCCCGCCTGGCGCGGGCTGGCCGACGGCATCCCGTCGCGGGCGACCGGCATGGAGGCGGACCTCGCTTCCGATGGGGGCTGACCGCTGCAGTATGCGACACGACCGCGCCGATGACGGTCGCCTGAACTCGCCCCGCCGTCCCCGCCGGCCGTGCGGTGACCGGACGCCGCCACCGGAGCCCGCGCCACCCGCCCCGTCCGGCGACCCGGACACCGCGCTGGTGCGGCACCGCGCGGGCGGCGTGGTGCGGCGGTCCCCGGGACCGGTGGGGTCAGCGGACGACGTCGGCGCAGATCCGCGCGATCCGCGCACCGGCGTGGCCGTCCCACAGCGGCGGCCGCTGGTCCGGGAAGCGCACGCTGCCGGCGATGATCGCGCCCGCGTGCTTGCCCACCTCGCCCGGCGCGACCAGCTGGTTGGTCCCGTGCGTCATCGTCACCGGCCGTTCCGTGTTGGGCCGGACGGTCAGGCACGGCACGTCGAGCACCGTCGTCTCCTCCTGGATGCCGCCGGAGTCGGTGACGACCAGCCGGGCACCGCGCACCAGCGAGAGGAACTCCACGTAGCCCAGCGGGTCGACGACCCGGACCCCAGCTGCGCCGTCGAGGCCGGCCCGGCGCAACGAGCCACGGCCGCGGGGGTGCAGCGGCAGCACCACGGGGAGCATGGCGCCCACCTCGGCCAGCGCGGCGACCAGCGCCCGCGCCACGTCCGGGTCGTCGACGTTGGCCGGGCGGTGCAGGGTCGCCACCGCATAGCCCGGTGGCAGGCCGAGC
>CAYVGE010000097.1:0-14352 GCA_964450395.1 uncultured Actinomycetota bacterium | reverse complement strand
CCGGGAAGACGCGGGCGAAGGTGTCGGCGAAGGCCGCGAGCACGAGCAGCCAGACGCCGACGGCGATCAGCACGTGGCCGCCCCAGCGTTTGATGGTGGCGGCGCTGGTCTCCAGCTGTGCGGTGAGTTCTTCCTGTGCGATGGCGACGCCGAGCGCGGCGGCGAACAGCAGCGCGACCAGCACGACGCCGGTAGCGACGAACGCGGTCAGGGCAGCGGCGAATCCGCCGGTGGTCAGGGCGTGTCCGGCCAGACCGGCCATGATCGGCCCGGTTCACCCGAAGCCGGCTGCGAGGTAGCCGAACCCGAACATCGCCATGCCGGCGACGGGATGGTCGCGGCGCAGCCGCGCCTGGCGTTTGAGCACGCCGTGCACGGCGGGTTCGAACTGTCGCAGGTTCAGCTGCAGCCAACCGGACTGCGCGACGCCGAGCACGATCAGCAGGATCCCAACCGCGGCGCGGATCATCCGCCCGGAGAGCGACGTGAAGGTCACGGCGGAGGCCACGCCGCGGCCGCCGAGCGCGAACATGACGCCGACGGTGAGCACGAACACGACGGCGCCGGTCGACAGGGCGGCGGCGAAGACCACCGCGTGGCGCAGCCGTTGGCCTCGTGGCGCGTCGCTGGTGGTGTGGCGGGCGAGCAGGGTGGCCAGCAGCGGGAACGAGCACGGTGAGAAGAACGCGGCGAACCCGGCGGCGGCCGCGAGCAGTAGCACGCTGGCGCCGGCGATCGCGGGAAGCCCGAACCGCGGATACAGCACGTACCCGAGGTAGCCGGCGATTCCGGCGAGCAGCGTGCCGGCGGCGAGCAGTCCGTACCGCCACCAAAGGTCGCGGTGGCGGGTCACGGCTCGAGCACCGCCCGCAGCGCCTGGATGGTTGGCATCCCGGCCGGTCCGTCAGGGGTCTTGTACGCCCGGCAGGACAGTCCGACCGGTTCATCGCCGCGGCCGAACGGGTCGCGACCGTCGATCAGGGTCTTCGGTGACCCGCGGAACCGGTGGGCTTCGGCGGCGTCCGATGTACCGCTGCGCTGGTAGTCGAGTACGAATCCGAGGTCGTCGGCGAGCGCACGCAGCCGGCGGTCGGCGGACTGCCAGTGCGGGCAGAGGTCGACGTACTGCAACGTGACCTGCACGCACGCTCCGGCCGTCGGGGAGATCGTTGGGTTGCGACCGTACGGCTTCCACTACGGTGGAAGGTCAATCAGGAAGGTGCGTCATGCTGATCGGCGAGGTGGCCGCCGCGACGGGCGTGTCGACCAAGACCCTGCGGTTCTACGAGCGCCGGGACCTGCTTCCGACGCCCTCGCGGCTGCCGAACGGCTACCGCGACTATGACCGCACGGCGGTCGCGCGGGTCGCGTTCGTCCGCCAAGCGCAGCATGCCGGGTTCACGCTCGCGCAGATCCGTGAGATCCTTGCCATCCGCGACGGCGGGCAGGCGCCGTGCGCCCACGTCGACGCGCTGATCCGTCAGCGCCTGGAACAGACAGAGCGGCGGATCGCCGAGCTGCATGCCACGAGAGCCACGCTGCAGCAGCTCGCGCGGCGCAGCAACCGGCTCGACCCGTCCGACTGCGACGGCTATTGCCACATCATCCAAGACGCTGCACCACCCCGTCACGACTCGAGCTGATGGTCCGCGATACGCGCTGACCGCACACATGGCGATGTTTGGAGGGAACCGGCATGTATCACTCGGTGCGTCATGCGCGTTTCGCTGTTGCTGCCCTGTTCGTACTGATGGCGTTGCTCGCAGCCGTCGCGGTGACCCCGGCGGCCGCCGCGTCGGGATCGTCGAGCCAGACAGACCTACGGGCGGATCTCGAGGGTGACAAGATCGACGGCGTCGAGCCGCGTGGTGAGGCGAGGTTCGTCGAGCAGGTTGACGGAAACGAGGTGCGCCGCGAGCTGGAGGTCAAGGTGCAGGACGTGAACCTCGAGGCCGGCACGCCGCTTGACGTCGCGGTCGACGGTGTGTCCGTCGGCACCATCGAGCTACGCGACAACAACGACGGCGAGCTGCGGCTGCGGACCGACGACGGTGATGAGGTGCGGTCGATCGGCGAGGACGACGTCGTCAGAGTCGCCGCGCCAGACGGCACCATGATCCTGTCGGGCGCCTTCGAGCGCCACTAGTACACGACGCAACCTTCGCGTCCGGCCTGGCGGGGTGCGACAACCTCGATGTGCGATGTCTGCCGCACCCCGCCTCGTCATTGCGGTCCACGTGGGTAGGTGACGACCTCGGTCGCCTTGACCGCCGCGTGGACGTCGCCGCCGCGGGCCAGTCCGAGGTCGACGGCTCACGGCGACGACGCCAGGTGCCTCTCCGCCGACCGGCCACGGTTGCTGCGCTCGAATGCGCGGGCAACGATAGATCTCGCGCGTCGAGCGTGGAGGAAGAGCGGATGATGACGACGGATCTGACGCACCGTTTGGCGATCTATCCGATGGTGGAGGAAGCCGACGCTGTCGGCGTCGTCGCCGCGGTGTACAGCAGGGTCCTGTCGCGCATGCCGCTGGTGCCGAGCCTGTTCAAGTCGTTCGCGGTCTGTCCCGCGTACCTCGTGCTGGCGTGGCGGCAGGCTGATGCGGTGTTCGACCGGGACGACTTCGGCGATGGGGCTGCACAGTTGCGCGCGTCGGTGGCGCGCGAGGTGACGCCTCCGCCGGACGGCGAGGTGCGCGACACAGTCGGGCGGTTCGTGGAGCCGCTGGCGAGGATGGTGATGCTGTCGGCCGGGCTGCACCTCGCGCTCGACGGCGAACTGGAAGCGGCATCAGCGGACGCCGCGCCGCCGACCGCGGTGGACGCGGTCGCGGAGCGTCCCGCGCCGTCGCAGTGGCAGGCCGAGGCGGCCGAGGTGTTCGGCCGCATCCGCCTGGCGTTGCAGACACCCATCATCAACAGCATCTGGCGTGAGCTCGCCGGCAGAGGACAGCTCGAACGCGCCTGGTCGCACCTGGAACCCCAGGTGCCGGAAGCGCTGCACGCCGCCGACCGCCTGCAGGCCGCCGCGCTGGACGCCGCCCGAGCGGTGCAGTGGCCCGTCGTTGCGGACGCGGATGCGCTGCGGCACGCCGGCGCCGGCGACGCGGCGGCCGGGATCGCGTCGGTCCTCGACGGGTACGTCAAGACGTTGCCGCGTGTACTGGTGCTGGCGGCATCCAGCGGCGAGTGAAGGAGCCCGGGATGGAATCGCACACGATCGACGTCCGGGGGGTGCCGCTGCGCTGGGAGGCGCAGGGCGCCGGCGATCCGGTGGTTCTGCTGCACGGGATACCGACCAGCCCGGTGCTGTGGCGGCACGTCGTCCCGCTCGCCGAGAATGTGCAGGTCCTGGCGTTCGAGATGGTCGGGTACGGCGAGAGCATCCCCGCGGGCCGACAGCGCGACCTGTCGGTCGGCCATCAGGCGGACTATCTGCTGGCGTGGATGGATGCGGTGGAGATCGACCGGGCCGTGCTGGTCGGTCACGACCTCGGCGGGGGTGTCGCGCAGATCGCTGCGGTGCGCGCGCCGGAGCGCTGCGCCGGTCTGGTGCTGACCAACGCGATCGCCTATGACTCGTGGCCGATCCCCAGCGTCACCGCGCTGCGCGCTGCGGCGCCCGCGGTGCGGTACCTGCCGGCTCGGGCGGTGCCGGCGATCATCGGCAGCCTGATCGCGCGCGGCCACGACGACGCGGCGATGATGCGCGAGTCATTACGGGTCCACGCCCGCCCGTACCTCGACCACGACGGCGCGGCGGCGTTGGCCCGGCAGGTGTCATGGCTGCACGTGCGCGACACGCTGGCGGTCAGCGACGGTCTCCGCGAGCTGGACGTGCCGGCGCGGGTGGTGTGGGGTGCCGCCGACCAGTTCCAGAAGCTCGCCTATGGCGAGCGGTTGGCGTGGGATCTGCGTGCGGACCTCGATCGCATCGAGGGCGGCAGGCACTTCGTGCCCGAGGACCACCCCGATCGCATCGCGGCGGCCATCCACGCCGTCGTCCGCCAGGCGTGACGGCCGCACAGACGACGGTTGCGGGAGCGACGATCGGCGGCCGTGTTCCCGCGGTGGTCACCGGCTGGGGGCGGGTGGCAGGCCGAGCTCGGTGCCGACCAGGTAGCGGATCGGCCTGACCGATCGGGTCGTGAGAAGCCGCGGCCGCCAGGATGGCGATCGTCGGGTGTTCGCAGTCGCGCGAACGGACGCGCTGCCCGATACGGCGGCGGGCGTCGCGGTCTCGGACTGGTCGGCCGACGACCTCATCGTCGCCCGTGGGTTGTCCGTGGCACGCTGCCTACGGTGGAAGCCGCGTCAGCTCGGGCGGTCGTCGACACGGGGCGCCTCCGTTCGATGTGGTCACGTCAGGTGACTGGATCAGGTCAGCGACGCCGGCGGGATCGGTCAGCCATGGCACGTGGCCGCCGTCGACGACGTGGAGCGGCGCGGTGACCGCGGCGAGCTCGTCGGCGTTCAAGACGCGGCCCGGCCGCGGTGTGCGGAATGCCAGCAGGTCGGCGAGCACACGTGGCACGGTGCGGCGGAACGCCGGGCGACGTGATGACCAGTAGGCCGCGCGGCCGAGATCGGGCAGCTGCAGTAGCGCCTGCACGTCGAGCGAGCCGGCCAGGACCGCGGTCACCCGCTGGTGGATCGTGGACCGCCGGGGCGCTCGGGGCGCATCAGGCCGTCTGGTCATCGTCGGGTCCCTCCGGGTGCCGCGTGCCGATCCACGCGATCGTGACCGTGTCTCATCGTCGGTGCGGTGGTGCCATGACCGCCTGCGGAGCTGTGAGGGATGTCATGGTGTGCCCCCCGTGATCGGTGCCACCGGTGCGGTGGCTGCGGTTGCCGTCGTCGTCCCGCGCGTGCCCGGCGACCGTTGCTGCAGGTGCCGGTCGAGGTAGCCGGTGATGGTGTCGAGGCGTGCTGTGTCGGTGGCGCAGGCGATGTAGCCGTCGGGTCGCACGAGGTAGGCGCACATCGAGGCTGCTGCGTAGCGCTCGTGCGCGTCGCCGTCGTCGAGCACGACGGCGGCCTCGACGTGCGGACCACCGATCGTGCTGAGCAGGTGGACCGCGACCTCGGCACCCCATCGATGCCGGACCTCCGCGGCGATCTCGGCCAGTCGACGGCGACCCTCGGCATCGCCGTCGAGGCCCGCGAACAGCAGGAGCACATGTCGGGGGTCGGTGAACAGCTCGAAGAGGCGGTCGGGCCCGGCGGTTCCGACCGCCAGCCGTGCGTCGGGAGCGCGCTCGCCGGCCCGTGGGCCCTGCGATCCACGCCGCAACCACCGTCGACCTTCGGGCGAGTGGTGCTCGACGATGGAGCTGTTGGGATAGGCGACGCGCAGCTGGGTCGCCAGGGGGACGAGCCGCCGCTGCACCGCACGCCGGTTCAGCACGCGGGGGACGACGGCACGTCGGATCCGCTGCAGCAACGGGTTGCCCGATCCGATGGCGCGGGTCGCCAGGTCGGTGCCCCGCTGGGTGGCCACGGCGATCGGGTGGCGCTCGTCGTGGTAGCTGTCGAGCAGCGTGACGTCCGCTGCGTCATGGTGGATCAGCGCGAGCTTCCAGCCCAGGTTGTGGGCGTCCTGGATGCCGTCGTTGAGTCCGAGGCCGCCGGCGGGGCTGTGGATGTGGGCTGCGTCGCCGGCCAGGAACACCCGCCCGGCGCGCATGCGATCGACCATGCGGCGGTGCACGCTGAACGTGCCCAGCCACCGTGGGTCACCGAGGGTGGCGCCGCCCGGGGTCAGCCGTGCGGTGACGTCGGCGAAGTAGGCGAAGATGTCGTCGGGCGTGTCGCTGACGCCGTGGTCGGGCTTGAGCGTGATGAGGCGGTAGCGGGCGTTGCCGAGCGGGACGGTGAACAGCAGACCGGTGGGCGAGAAGAAGCCGTGCACCTCATCGGTCGGCAGGCGCCAGTCGATGTGCATGTCGCCGAGCAGCCAGTGGTCCGGATAGGTCGCCCCGGCGAACGGCAGGCCAAGCAGGTCACGCACGGTGCTGTGGGCGCCGTCACAGCCGACCACCCAGTCGGTGTGGATCTGCTCGGTCAACCCCGCCGGCTGGCGCAGGGTGACGACGACCCCGTGGTCGTCCTGCGTGAGCGCGGTCGCCTCGACCCCCCGATCGACGGCGACGCCGAGATCGCGGAGGCGGTCGGTCAGCACCCGCTCGGTCTGGCTCTGTTCGAGGGCGAACATGAACGGGTAGGGCGCGTCGAGGCCGGCGAACGTGAGCCCGCCGATGCGCCGTCGGTCGCTGTAGAAGTTGAAGCCGCGGGCGATCTGCCCGGCCTCGAGCGCGGCGTCGATGACGCCGATCCGCTCGAACACCTCCAGCGTGCGTGGCTGCACGCCGAGACCACGTGAGTGCAGCGGCGGATCGGTCAGCCGGTCGACGATGCGCACAGGCACCGCCCGACGGGCCAGCTCGATCGCGAGCGTCAGGCCGGTCGGGCCCGCACCGACGATCAGCACGGCCGGGTCTGGCTTGATGTCGGTCATGTCGTCCTCCTGTCCGTGCCCTACTCGGCGTGGCCGTCGGTTCCAGGGCACGGGTGCAGCGTGCTCGACCATCCGGGTCTCCGGCATCGGTGACGTCACCAGTGCCCGTCACCGGCACGCGGCATCGGAGCCCGGACATCTGCGTCGTCTCGTCGCTACCTACGCGACCAGCGTGTCGATCTGGCCTGCGTAGCCGTTCGCTCAGGAATCCAGGTTCATGCGGATCAGCTCGGAACGCGATGTCACGTCGAGCTTCACGAAGACCTTGCGCAGGTGGTACTCGACAGTCCGCGGACTCAGGAACAGCTGGGCGGCGACCTCCTTGTTCGTCGCGCCCTGCGCGACGAACCGGACGATCTGCAGCTCCTGCGGGGTGAGGTCCGTCACGGCGTTCGTCGTGCGTCGGCGGGGCGTCTCGCCCGCCGCCCGCAGCTCGCCTCGCGCCCGCTCCTCCCACGGCGCCGCACCGAGCCCGCCGAGGATCTCGACCGCCGACCGCAGATGGTCGCGTGCTCGCGTGGGCTGGCGGTCACGGCGCAGCCACTCGCCGTACAGCAGCGCGGTGCGGCCGTGTTCGAACGGGCGGGTGGCGCCGCGGTGCAGGTCCAGCGCGGCCTCGAAGTGCGCGGCCGCGTCGGGGTCGTCGCACAGCAGCGCCCGGCAGCGTTCGGCGACGGCAAGCGCCCACCGGGGCCGGGTGTGTGCCGCGTACCTCTCGAGGACCTCGAGCGCATCACGTGCCTGCGCGGGCGCGTCCGCGCGGACGGCGGCCTCGACGATGTCACCGGTGGCGAAGATCGCGACGCTGGGGTGGCCTCTCCGACCGCCGGGTTCCCTGATCTGGGTGAACAGCGCATGCGCGGCCGGGTGTCGCCCGGCGCACAACTCTGTCAGCGCCAGCGCCCAGGTGGCGATCGCGGCGGCGGCGGCCATGTCGTGGGTGCGGGCGGTCGACAGCGCAAGGTCCGCCTGCGCATGGCTGTCCGCGTCGCGCCCCTCCACGGCATAGACCCATGACAGCAGGCCGCGATCGAGCGCGGCGTAGTTGCTCTGTCGGGTGTCCTCACCGAGGCGCAGGCTCTCCGTGGCGTTCGCGATCGCCGGCCTGAAGTGACCCGTCCACGCCTCGAGCGCGGCGTACGGTCCGAGCATGGCAGCGAGGACGCTGACCTTGCCCTGGGCTCTGGCCTGCGTGGCGGCCTGGCCGAACAGGTCGCGGCTGGTCTCGTCGTCGCCGATGAACATGGCAGCCGCTGCAGCCCATGTCAGCGGCAGCGGTTGATCCATTCGCCGTGCGTGCGAGATGGCCTGCGCGATCCTGGGAGCGGCTCGCGCGGTGTCGCCCTGCTGCAGGCCGGCGAGGCCCTCGATGAAGCCGATCGCGAAGGTCGCGGGGCTGTCATCGGGCAGCGGTAGCGCGCGCAGGGCGTCACTGACATCGCGCATCCACTCGGGTCTGTTGGCGTCCCACCCAGCCACGCCGGCCTCGGCCAGCATGGCCGCCGTCCGTTGACGATCAACAGTGGCGACCGCGTTGGCGCCCCCGACCAGGATGGCGTACGCGCGGCTCATGGTGCCGTTGTGACGCTCGAGGACACCACGCAGGCGCGCGACGTCAGCGCGAATGCGCGGATCCTCGACAGGCGCGTCCAGACCGTCGAGTAGACCGATCGAGCGATCAGGCAGTCCCGCCGTCCACGCGGCGGCGGCGGCGGCGACCAGTCGACGCTGGCGGACCTCCATCACCGGGCTCAACTCCGCTGCCCGTTCCAAGGCGGCGGCCGCTGCAGCTTCGCCACCCCGAGCGCGCGCCCGATCTGCCGAACGTTCGAGTTCCGCAGCCACGTCCTCGTCGGTGCCGACGGTCGCGGCGGCGCGGTGCCACGCGCGTCGGTCGTCGTCGGCATCGGGGTGCAACCCATCGGCGAGTGCTTGATGCACCGCCCGTCGCTGCGCGAAGGTGGCGGTGCCGTAGACCGCCGAGCGGATGAGCGGGTGCCGGAACGTGAGCAGGTCGCCGTCGACGTGGAGGAGCGCCGCCGACTCCGCCGGGCCGAGCGCGTCCGCCGGACAGCCCAGGGTCGCCGATGCCCGCAACACCGTGGACGTTGCACCGAGATCGTCCGCGGCCGCCACCAGCAGCGCCGTCTGCGTGGCCGCGGGCAGGCGTCGCACCTGCGCGACGAAGGCCTGCTCGATGCGGGCAGTGACCGGAAGTGGGTCGGGGAGCGGGTCGCTCCCCGCGCGCTGGTCCGCGCTGAGCCTTGTCGGCAGCTCCAGCAGGCCGAGCGGGTTGCCGCGCGTCAGCGCGACGAGCCGGTCGGCCACCGGTGCCGCCAGACGATCAGGATGGTGCGCGTCGAGCAGCGCCCTCGCCGCGTCGATTGGGAGGCCAGCGATGTGCAACGACGGGAGATCGGTCGGCTCGAACCGCCGCTCCGGGACATCGCGCGTGGCGTAGATCAGCGCCACGCGCTCCGCCTCGAGCCGTCGGCCGGCGAAGAGCAGGGCGTCGAGGGACTCCTGGTCGAGCCACTGGGTGTCGTCGACGACACACAGCACCGGTTGCTCCTCGGCGACGTCCGCCAGGAGGGTCATCGTGGCGACCGAGACCAGGAAGCGGTCGTGGACACCTGCCGTGAGACCGAGTGCCGCGCCGAGCGCTGCGGCCTGCGGTGCCGGCAGGCGCGCGATGTGGTGCAGGACCGGTCGCAGCAGTTGATGCAGCGCGGCGAACGCCAACTGCGACTCCGTTTCGACGCCCACCGCCCGGAGGACCTGCACATCCGGCGCCTGCGCGAGCGCGTGCTGCAGCAGCGCGGTCTTGCCGACGCCGGCGTCGCCGTGGACGACGAGCCCGCCGCCACGACCCTCGCGTGCGTCGTCGATGACGCGGTCGATCGCCGCACATTCGCGCGTCCGCCCGTACAGCACGACCAGAGCGTAACCGGGCACGCCGACCGGTGGAATGCCGGATGCCGACGGCGTCGAACGCCAGGAACCTGCGACCGTGAGCTACCGAATCCTGCTCGTCAGCGATGGCGAGACGTCAGCCGCCGCCACCCTCCTCGTGCGCGTCGCCGATCGTCGAAAGGTCAGCGTGACCGTGGTCGAAGGAACTGGTCCCACCATCCGCTGGGAGCGGGAACCGGCCATCGACGACGGGCATGAATCCACAGCCACTGATGCGGGCGCGACACCCGGTGGCCGGCACACGTCCGACGACCGTGCCCGCACGGTCGGCCGCTTGATCCGGGCTGGGTTCGCCGTCGAAGGCTGCTCGATCGGCGTTCGCAGCGCGGCGCGCATCGCGCAGTCCGCCCGCGCCGGAGCGCATGATCTGATCCTCCTCGACGTCGATCGCGCAGCGTCTGACCACACGCTCGATGCTGTCACGCGTACGCTCGTGGAGACGGCCGCGATGCCGCTCGTCGTGGTCAATGCGGGCACCCGCGACCACCCGTGCCGTCACGGGCGTGCGGGAGAGCAGGCGTCCGTGCTGGTTGGCCTCGACGGTTCCGACAGCGCGGCGCTCGCGCTGCTGTCCCTGACGGCCTTCGTAGACCCCGCGACCACCCGCGTGGCCGTCATGGCCACGGGGCAGATAGACGGTCGCGTCGACATCATCCACAGCGCGGTCGCGACCCTGGTGGCGGCCGGCTTCGCGGCGGCGGCGGCGTACGCCGACGGCGACGCTGCAGCAGCGTTCAGGCGCAGCGCGTTCCATCATCATCTGACCACCCTCGGGGTGACGCGTGACGACTTGTCTGCGCACCCAGGCTCCCGCGAGGCCGTCGCATCCCTGGTCGGCGTCATCCCTGCGGTGCTCATCGCACGCGAACCGGCCTGACTGGTGACATCCCGGACGCCAGCACACATCAGCCTGCAGCCACGATGCGGGTACCGGAGACAATGCCGATACCATCGCTGTCGAGGCCCCGCCAGGCACCGGCCTTGGGACGGCATGTCCAAAAGAGAAGGGCCCGTCCGTCATGGCGGAGCTGACGTACTACGTCGCCCGCGCCCGGGCGACGACCGTGTACTGCAATGAACACAACATCGGCCAGTGGCGCGGCTGCCACCAGGTTCGCACCTGACACGCCGGCGATGGTGCCCGGGACCCACACGCCATAGGAGCTGGCCGCGCGCAAGGACACCGGATGCGGCGGCGCCGACGACGGCAAGCGTCCGTTCGGGTGGCCGCTGGGATGCGATGGCCGGCGGTCTCGTCGACCAGCGTGAGCGCCAGCAGCGCTCGGCGGGGGCGGTCGGCGTGTAGGTGCGGCACGGTGACGGCCGCCAGTGGCAGGTGGCGCAGCGCGAGCAACGAGACCGCGAGCGCGATCCGCATCGGCGTCGCGCCGGCATCGACCAGGCCGACCATCGTGAACTGCGCGGCGCCGGAGAACAGCAGCACCGAGCTTGCCACCGTCATGCCGGGACCGGGTGTGAGCACCCGTGAGCTGGCCCGCCGCCATCGGGTGCACCGCCGGGACGTACGAGCGGCGTTGGTGTCGCCGATCCCACCGGCGCGCAAGACCCCGGTGCGGGTGGCGCCGGTGTTGGGGCCGTACGAGGACACCACCCGCTTGGGCAGGTAGAGGCCAGTTGTGTCGGCCCAGGAGTCTTCGCAGGATGCATCGCAATGGTGTGGCAGGGCCGCTGTTGGCCTGGCGCACCGCGGGGTGGAACGACGCGCCGCTGGGTGCAGGAGAGTACGAGCCAATGAACCGCAATCCGCGCCGCCGTGGCGCCGCCGTGATCCCGACCGGTGCGCCCGGGGGATGGCGCCGCCGATCCGTCGCCATGGCGGCGTGCCTCCTGGTGCTCGCGGCGTCCCTCGTGGCGCCGGCGCCGGCGGACGCTGCGGACATGGTGACCGCCGCCCAGCAGGCCGCTTCAGGTGGCCCCTGCCCCGGGGGGTCCGGCAGCGGGTGGGAGCTGGCAACGACGACCTTCGACACGGCGTTCTACCGGCACGCCGTCGTCGGCAACGGGTACCTCAGCCAGCGCGTGCCACCCACCGGCATGGGCTACGTCGCGACGGGCGAATCGACTGGCTGGCCGCTGTACACCCCGCGGTACGACGGGGCACATGTCGCCGGGTTGTACGCCCAGGATCCCGATCTGGCTGAGGGGCGCGAGGCGATCGCGGCGATCCCGACCTGGTCGACGTTGACGTTCGGCGCCGGGGACGATTCATACACGGCGACGACGCCCGCCGCCCAGATCTCCGACTACCAGCAGACGCTGTTCCTGCGCTGTGGTGTCATCCGCACCACCCTCAGGTGGACAAGCGCCGACGGCCGGCGGTCGGCCGACCTCGCCTACGACGTGCTCGCCGACCAGACCAACCCCCACGTCGGCGCGGTGCGGCTGACCGTGACACCGCGGTTCAACGGCCGGGTGACGGTCACCGACGTCATCGACGGCGCGGGGGCGCGCCGACTCGTCGCGGCCGGCGCCGGGGACGAGGGCGATGGCACCATCGCGGTCGACTTCACGGCACAGACGAAGGGCACCGCGGGCACCGTCGCCTCCACGCTCCGGTCGGGCGCGGGTGTCGACGGGTCCGCCGTCAGGCGCACCACGACAGCCGCGGACCTCACCGCCAGCCAGACGTTGGACTTCACCGCCCGTACGGGACAGACCTACGAGTTCGTCAAGTACATCGGTGTCGACACCGCGCTGACCTCCGCAGATCCGGCGCAAGCGGCGCGGGCGGCGTCGCGCGGTGCCGCGCAGCAGGGCTGGTCCGGGCTGCTCGCGCAGCACGTCGCGGGATGGGACGAGTTGTGGCGCAGCGACGTGGAGATCCCGGACCGCCCCGACCTGCAGGCGTGGCTCCGCGCCGGGCTGTACGGGCTGCTGTCGAACATCCGCGAGGGTGAGGACGACAGCATCAGCCCGGTCGGCCTGACCAGCGACAACTACGCGGGGCTGATCTTCTGGGACGCCGAAACGTGGATGTTCCCGACCCTGCTGGCGCTGTACCCCGACGCCGCCGAGTCCGTGCTGGAGTACCGGTACCGCACGCTGCCGGGTGCCCGCGCCAACGCGCAGGCGCTGGACTATGAGGGCGTCTTCTACCCCTGGAACAGCGCCAGCAACGGTGACCTCGGGGACGAGTGCCACAGCGTCGACCCGCCCCACTGCGTCACGCAGATCCATCTGCAGGGCGACATCGCACTGGCGGCGTGGCAGTACTTCCAGGCGACCGGCGACACCGACTGGCTGCGTTCCCGGGGCTGGCCGATGCTGGAGGGCATCGCGCAGTTCTGGGCGGGGCGGGTGACCGCCAACGCCGACGGCACGTACTCGCTCACCAACGTCGCCGGGCCTGACGAGTACAGCAACGGCGTGGACGACGCCGTGTACACCAACGCGGTGGCGTCGCTGGCGCTGCGCAACGCCACACGGGCGGCGCAGATCCTGGGCGAGTCGGCGCCGGTGCAGTGGACGACCATCGCCGACAACCTGCGCATGCCCTTCGACGAGGAGCGCCAGGTGTTCCTGCAGTACGACGGGTATGACGGGTCGCTGATCAAGCAGGCCGACACGGTCCTGCTGATCTATCCGGTGGAGTGGCCGATGTCGGCGGAGGTCGCCGCGAACACCTTGGACTTCTACGCCGAACGCACCGACCCGGACGGCCCGGCGATGACCGACTCGGTGCACGCCATCGACGCCGCCGCGATCGGCGAACCGGGCTGCGCGACGCACACCTACCTGATGCGTGCCATCAAGCCCTTCGTCCGCGACCCGTTCGCGCAGTTCGCCGAGGCGCGGGGGGAGAGGCCGGGCGCGCAGGATCCTCTGGCCGGCAGCCCCGCGTTCAACTTCCTCACCGGCGAGGGCGGCTTCGGGCAGGTCTTCGCCTACGGGCTCACGGGGATGCGGTGGCGCGAGGACCGGGTCCACCTCGATCCGATGCTGCCGCCGCAGCTGGGGCGCGGCGTGACGCTGCGGGACCTGAACTGGCGTGGCCGGAGCTTCGACATCACGGTCGGGCCCGACCAGACGACGATCCGGCAGACCGCCGGGCAGCCGTTCGACGTCGAGTCGCCGCAGGGAACGCAGGTCGTCAGCACGGGCAGCCCGCTGACGCTCAAGACCCGCCGGCCGGATCTGGTGCCCACCGACAACCTGGCCCGGTGCGCGCCGGCGG
This sequence comes from uncultured Actinomycetota bacterium, assembly GCA_964450395.1. Taxonomy (GTDB): domain Bacteria; phylum Actinomycetota; class Nitriliruptoria; order Euzebyales; family JAHELV01; genus JAHELV01. The sequence continues at coordinate 668 of CAYVGE010000097.1, read as the reverse complement.
AGGCGACGTCAGAGGAGCCCGGTCTGTACGCCGAGGCCGCCGTCGACGGCAGCGAGGCTACAGCGTGGGCGCCGGCCGAGGAGTCGGGCAGTGTGACCGTCGACCTCGGCGGGCGGCTGCGGGTCACGGACATCACCACCCTGTGGACCGACGCCACGCCGGCGTCGTACCGCATCCTGGTTTCGGACAACGGTACGCAGTGGACCGAGGCGCCGTTGCGGTCCGACGGCACGCTGCAGCGCCCGCTGCGGGCTCGGTACGTGCGGGTCGAGCTGACCCAGGCGGCCAGCGGCGAACTGACGGGCATCCGGGAGTTGCAGGTGATCGGGAGGTAGCGGGGCGTTCCCGACGGCATCACTGCTTCGGCATCGCGCGGCGCCGCTGATCGGGGCCGAGCCGCCTCCGGACCCGCTGGTCCCGTTGTGAAGCAGTCGTGGACGGACGGTCGGCACGCCACGAATGCGCAGCGTGACGTCCCAGGTCGTGCCGCGACACTGAGGCCACCGCGCGAGTGGAACCGCCACGGCCGTACCGGCGCACTCCAGAGACCGCGCGTGCCGGGGCGCTCCGATGTGAGCGACGAACATCCCGGCGAACGCAGGGTTCGCAGCGCTGTCGCTGTTCGTGTTCATGGCTTTCCACGCTCGTGCTCATGCCTGTGAGTATCC
>CAYVGE010000096.1:0-14452 GCA_964450395.1 uncultured Actinomycetota bacterium | reverse complement strand
CGTTCGTCACCCGCAACTGCAGGTCGTGCGCCTCCTGGACCGATGCGAGCAGGTTCTGCTTGCTCCACTCGATGCTGCGCTGCAGGAGGCGGTCGCCCGGCAGGTCGACCACGCTGTACGAGCCCTCGCGCACGCGCCTCGCGACGGTGGCGGCAGCCACCCCGGCCGGATCGGCCAGCACCTCGTCGACGGCGGCGTGGGCCGCGGCGCCGCTGCGGTCCGAGCCGCCGACGGCGAACCACACGGTGGTAGGACGGTCGGCGGGCAGCTTCACCCGGTACACCAGGCGTCCGCCGGTACCGCGCCCGTACGCCGTGTCGTCGCACCGCTCCGGCTGCTCCGGCGCGTCGGGACCCGACGCCGGGCAGACGACCGCCGGGTCCTGCGGCCCACGAAGATCGGGCCCCAGGCGGTGGTGCCGGGGCTGCACCGTGCTGCCGACCACGGCCGTCCAGTCGTGCGCGGACGCGGTGTCGACCGGCGGCGTCCCCTGCTCGGTGAAGACCAGCCGCCCGGTGACGTCGTCGTAGGCGCCCTCGTCGTCGAGGTTGTACGTCAGCTGGCTCGGCGTCGTCTCGCCCCATGGGTAGGTCGACAGCAGCTCCGAGTGCGCGTCGACCGCGAGACGGACCGTCCTGGGCGCCGACGACCGCAGGGTGAGGCCGATCAACCCGGCGCGCACGCCGTCGGGCACGACGTCGGTGCGCTCGACCGCGAGGCCGCCACGCGCGGCGTAGCGGATGCGGTGGTACCCCCACCCACTGGTGAACCGCTCCGCGGGGGTACCGTCACCGAGCCACCGGCCGCCCACGTTGAACCAGATGCCGTCGAGCAACTTGATCGGCGGCGACCAGATGCCCCCCATCTCACCCCGGGTGTGGAAGCCCATCGCCGGGTACAGGCCGTCGGCGGTGCTGGTGGCGTACAGCCGGTCACCGATCACGACAGCGCGCCGATCGGCCAGCCGCGTCGTCTCGTGGAGCTCGGGTGGCCTACCGACCCGGTGGCCGGCCTCGCTGGGCGCGGCCGCTGTCGCCGGCACGGCCACGAGCGTCAGCAGCAGCGCGGTGGCCGACATGGCCGCACCAGCGCGCGTTCCGATACGCCGCATCGCTCCCCCCTCGCACCTGCACCACCAGGTGCCGGCCTGACCGGCGCCCGGTCTAGCCCTTGACGCTGCCCGCCGTGAGGCCCGCGACGATCCGGCGCTGGAAGATCAAGGTCATGATGATCAGCGGGATCGAGACCACCACGCACGCCGCGGTGATCGTCCCGATGGGTCTCTCGAACTGGCTCGCGCCGGTGAAGAACGCGATGGCCGTCGTCGCTGTCTGGACCTCGAGGTCCCTGGGCGCGAACGTGCTCGCGATCAGGAACTCGTTGGTGGCGAGCACGAAGATGATGATCGCGGCGGCGAACACCCCCGGTGCCGCCAGCGGCAGGACCACCTTGTAGAAGGTCTGCCACGGTGTCGCCCCGTCGACGTGTGCCGCCTCGGCGAGCTCCATGGGGATCGCGGAGAAGAACGTCACCAGAATGAAAATGGTCAGCGGCAGCGTGAACGAGATGTAGGGGATGTACAGCCCCGGATAGGTGTTGAGCAGGCCGAGCGCGCGCCACGCCTCGTACAGCGGCGGGACCAGGGCGACGGGTGGGAACAGGCTGGCCGCCAGGACGCCCGACATCCACAGGACCTTCTTCTTGAGGGGCAGGCGCGCCAGCGCGTAGGCGGCGAAGCTGCCGATGACGATGCAGATCACGGTCGTGAAGATCGCGACCACGAGCGTGTTGCGCAGGTTGTAGAGGAAGTTCTGCTCGAACACGGTCACGTAGTTGTCGAACGCGAACGGGCCTCGGAACATGGAGGGGTCGTTCAGCGCGTCGTTGCCCTGCTTCAGGCTCGTGCTGATCAGCCACGCGAACGGGAACAGGCACCACACGAAGATGACCAGCAGCAGCAGCGACTTGCCGATCTGCGAGCGCCACCCGCCCTCGCTCGACTTCGCGGCCTCCGGTCGGGTCGCGGGCGTCTGCCCGGTGGTCTCGGCCTGCGTGGTCTGGCTCATGGTGCTACTCCTCCTCCGCGCCGATGACCAGTTCCCGGCCGAGAACGGCGATGAACCCGATCCCGACCGCCAGCACGATCGCGAACGTCAACGTCGAGAACGCCGAGCCCAGCCCGGGGTCCGGCGTCTGCACGACGAACTGCTGCACCAGCACCGACAACGTCTCGGTGCCGAACGCGCCGTTCGTCATCACGGCCGGCAGGTCGTAGATGCGCAGTGCATCGACCGTCCGGAACAGCATGGCGACGAGGATGGCCGGGCGCAGCAGGGGCAGCGTGATGTTGCGGAACTGCTGCCACGCGTTGGCGCCGTCGACGCGGCCCGCCTCGTACAGGTCGCCGGGGATCGTCTGCAGGCCGGCGAGCAGCAGCAACGCCACGAACGGTGACGTCTTCCACACGTCGGCGGCGATGATCGAGAACATCGCCCAGTTCTCGGACCCCAGCCAGTTGAAGTCGGCGGGCACGAACGGCAGCAACGCGTTGATGAACCCCGGCGTGATGTTGAACATGAAGAACCACATCTGGGCGCTGATGACCGTCGGGATGACCCATGGGATCAGGATGGTCGCCCGGGTGACCCCGCGGCCGAAGAACGCGCGGTTCATGATCAGCGCGAACACCATGCCGAAGATGAACTCGAACGTCACCGACCCGACGGTGAACACGAACGTCGCGATGACCGAGTCCCAGAAGCGCGGGTCGGTGAACGCTTGGACGTAGTTGCCGAGGCCGGCGAACCCGGTGCGCTCGCGGCCCGTGTATGCCCACAGGCTGAGGAACAACGCCCACAGGACCGGGAAGCCGGCCACCAGCACCATCACGGTGACCGACGGCGCCATGAAGGCCCGGGCGAGGGTGCGCTCGGACATCCCCTGGGACTTGGACTTCGGGGGTCCGGCCTGCTGCTGGTCCGACCTCGCGGTGTCGACGGCCATTTTCTAGCCCTCCAGTTCGCTGGTCAGCTCGGCGTTCAGGTCGGTGATCGTCGGACCGACGGGCGAACTGCCGTTGTAGGCCGGGAAGATGACCTGTTGGATGTCCTGGCTGAGGAAGTTGTACGCCGGCACCGGTGGCCGCGGCTTGGCCTCCGGCAGGATCTCACCGAGCAGGGACATGACCGGGTCGTCGGATAACTCATCGTAGATGTCCTGGCGGGTCGGCGGCAGCGAGTTCTCGGCGAGGATCCGCTGGGCGTCCGGGTCCGTGGCGGCCCAGACCACGAAGTCCTTGGCCTGGTCGGTCTTCTCCGAGTACGCGTTGACCGCGAGGTTGAACCCACCGAGCGCCGAGGTCGTGCCGTCACCGGTGAAGGTCGGCAGCGGGGCGATGTCGAACTTGCCCTGGACAGCGGAGGGGTTCTCCTCGTCCTCGCCCTGCATCAGCGAGTAGGCGTACGGCCAGTTGCGCATGAACACCGCGTCGCCGCTCTGGAAGACGTTGCGGGCCTCCTCCTCGCGGAAGGTGTTGAACCCCGGTGCGTAGGTGCCGTCCTTCTGTGCGGTCTGCATGAACTCGAGTGCCTGCTGCCCGGCGTCGTCGCGGGGCAGGACCGCCTCGGAGCCGTCCTCGTTGACGAGCTCGCCACCCGCCCCCCACACGTACTCGAGGTAGTTGACGACCAGTCCCTCGTACTGGAAGCCCTGGCCGACGTAGCCGCCGATCCCCTCCTGCTCGCCGATCTCCCTGGCCAGCTGCGACAGCTCGTCCCACGTCGTCGGTGGCTCGTCGACGAGGTCGGTGCGGTAGTACAGGAACCCGGCGTTGGTGTTGAACGGCGCCGCCCACACCTCCTCCTGGTACAGCGCGGACTCCAGCGCCGAATCGAGCACGACGCCCTCGAGGTCACCGCGACGGTCCTCGAGGCTCTCGATCCACCCGTTGACCGCGAACTCGCCGGTCCAGATCACGTCGAGGGCCAGGATGTCGAACGTCGGACTCTGCGCCTGCAGCTCGTAGGCCATCTGCTCGCGCTGCAGGTCGGCCGCATCGGGCAGCGCGACGACCTGGACCGTGGGGCGCGACGAGTCCTGCTCGGTGTACAGCTGCGCGACCTGATCGTTGGCGGCGCCGGGCGCCGCGGCCGCGCCACCGACCGCCCACACCAGGTCGTCGGGTCCCGCCCCGGTCGACGACGGTGCGGGCAGGCTGCATGCCGCCGCGAGCAGACCGAGCACGAGCAGGGCCGCCAACCGTGCTCCCGCCCACCCGACGGTCGACGATCGATGTCGAACTGCTGACACGAGATGCTCCTCGGCCTCGGCGAACCCTCAGGCTGTGGTATAGACCATTCCGGCCACCTTGACCACCCCTGTCCGAACGGAAGGAAGCGGACATCGCAACCCTCGCGACGCTCGAGACGGCGGTCGGCGGTGGTGCCGTCGTCGTCTGCGCCCCGGACGGCACGATCGCCCCGGAGGGCGTCACCGGCCTCTACCGGCACGACCGCCGGCTGCTGTCGCGGCTGCGGATCGGCGTCGCCGACCACCGGCTGGACCTGCTGGGCACCGCCGCGCCGGGGCCGGACCGGCGCCTGATCCACTGGCTCGTGCTCGACGCGACGGGGCGCCGGCGCGCGCTGGTCACCGAAGACCGGCGGGTCGACGGCGGGCTGGCCCTGCGCCTGACCGTGCGCGCCTTCGACGGCACCGCGCGGCTGGACCTGCGGGCGGAGGTCGCCACCGACCTCGCCGACCTGCTCACCCTGCGGTACGGCGATCCGCCCCCACCGCAGCTGCCCTACCGGGTCGACGGCGACCGCCTGCTGGCCGGTGGGGGCGACCCGGGCGCGACCGTCGCGGCACCGGGCGCACACCTCGACCCGCGTGGCGTCGTGACGTGGTCGGTCACCGTCGCCCCCGGGGCGCCCGCGGTCACCGAGGTGACCGTCCGCCCCCGCCCCGACCACGCCGCCCCGGCGGCGGCGCCATCGCACCTTCGGGTCAGCGGCAGCGGCCGCTGGCCGCGCGCGGTCGACTCGGCGCTGGCGGACCTGGCGGCGCTGCGGATGCACGACCCGGGACACGGGCTCACCTGGCCGGGCGCCGGCGCGCCCTGGTACCTGGCGCTGTTCGGCCGCGACGTGCTGCTGACCGGCCACGAGGCACTCGTGGCCGGTCCCGGGCCGGCGCTCGACGCGCTCGAGGCGCTGGCCGCGTTCCAGGCCGACGCGACCGACCCACGGACCGGGGCCGAGCCCGGGAAGATCCTCCACGAGCTGCGCACCGGCCACAGCGGGGTCTTCGGCCTCCGACCGTGGCAGCCCTACTACGGCTCGGTCGACGCGACACCGCTGTTCGTGCTGCTGCTGGCCGAGGCGTGGCGGTGGGGTGCTGACGTCGAACGGGTGCGGGCGCTGCTGCCCGCTGCCCGCCGCGCCGTCCAGTGGTGCCGGTCGGCAGCCGCGGCGGACGCGCGCGGGTTCCTGACGTACGCCGACGACCTCGACGGCCTGCGCAACCAGGGATGGAAGGACTCCCCCGACGCGATGGTGCACGCCGACGGCCGCACCGCGACGGGGCCGATCGCGGTCGTCGAGGCGCAGGGCTACGCGTGGCGGGCGCTGACCGACCTCGCCGCGCTCGAGCGGGCCCTCGGCGACCCCGGGCGCAGCGGAGCGCTGCTCGACGAGGCGGCGGACCTGCGCGGCCGGATCCTGCGCCACTTCCGCGGGCCGGGCGGGGCGATCGCGATGGCGCTCGACGGGGACGGCGATCGCTTGGACGTGCCGTCGTCCAACGCGGGCCACCTGCTGTGGGTCGGCCTGCTCGACGGCGCCGACGCCGCGGCGCTCGCCGACCAGCTGGCGGCGCCGCAGATCCGCACGGGGTGGGGCATCCGGACACTGGCCGCCGACGCAGTGGCGTACGATCCGTTGTCGTACCACCGCGGGTCGATCTGGCCCCACGACACCGCGCTGGTGATCGACGGCCTCGCGCGGGCGGGACGCCGGCGCGAGGCGGCCGAGGTGGTCGACGGGCTGCTCGAGGCGGCCGAGCACCACGGATGGCGCCTGCCGGAGCTGTACGGCGGGTACGGCCCCGACGAGGTCACCGCACCGGTGCCCTACCCGACGACCTGCAGCCCGCAGGCGTGGAGCGCGGCGGTCCCACTGGCACTGCTGCGCACCCTCGTGCGCCTGGATCCCGACGTGCCGGAGGGCGTGGTCGCCGTCGGCCCGGCGCTGCGCAACGACGTCTCGCTGCAGGTCCGCGGCATCCGGCTCGGCGAGCACGAGCTCGACCTCACCGTCGACGCCGGCCGCGTGGAGGTCACCACCGACGCCGACGTGCGGATCACCCCTCGGTCGTGACGTGGCGCAGCAGCGGCTTGACCACCGGCTTGAGGCGCTCCCGGGCGGCGAACGCCAGCCGCCCCGCCCGCGTCGCCGGCCAGCCCCGCAGGCTGACCCGCTCCACACCGGCGTCGGTCCAGTGCAGCTTCCACCCGTCCTGGCCACCACCGAAGTCGTGCACCCGCAGGCCGCGCTCGATCTCGTCGGACAGCACCGACCAGAGCAGCACCAGCCCCGGCGACTGCTTGCCCGGGAGGTCGTCGACGAAGCTGGTGCGCATCCCGACGCGCCGGCCGGCGTGCTCGAGGTCGAGCTGCGCGGCGACGACACGCCCACCGGCCCGCAGGACCGCGAGGTGGGTCCACTGGCTGGCCGCACCCCCCAGCGCCAGCGCCCGGTAGAAGCGCCGGGTCTCGTCGTGGGAGTCGATCGCCTCGCCCCGGCGTCCCTTCCAGCTGTGGGCCTCGACGTCGCGCATCGCCGCGAACGCCGCGTCACCCTCCGGGGTGCCCGCAGCCACATCGGTGAACTCCACCACACCCAGCGCGTTCAGGGTGCGCACCGCCTTGCGCACGTTCGCGCGGAAGCGCGACGACAGGCTCGCCATCAGGTCGTCAGCGGAGCCGGGTAGCTCCACGACGGGCGACAGGTCGGTGTCGACCAGCAGCGGCGGGGCGGCCCCGCGGATCGCCGCCAGCAGCTCCGAGTCGCCGGGCAGGCGGATCAGGCTGGTGCGGTGCCGCACGAGTGCGGCCGCCAGCGCGGCGGCCGCCCCGGGGTGCCCCGGGTCCCACCCCGCGTCGAAGTGGTCGCTGTGGTCGTTGGCCAGCGAGTGCAGCACGCCGCCGCGCTGGTACAGCGGGACCGCCGCCACCGGGGCATCGCCCGCCAGCGCGACGCGGGTCGCCAGGCGGGCGTCGCCGGGCATGAACGCGTCGGCCCAGGCCCGCAGGTACTCCCACCGCAGCACCGGTGTCGCCCGGGGCTGCGGCAGTGCGTTCCACCAGTCGGCCAACCCCTCGTCGGCGAGGTCCCGGTCGAGCGTGATGACCCGGTAGGGCCCCGGCCGTCCGTGCGGACGCGCCCGTCCGTACGCGCCATTGCTCATGGGCATGTGATCGACCTCACTGGAGCGTGCACCGGGCACGGAGACCGGGCCCGGCGACCTCGGGTCCCGCGGCTGCCGTGTGTTTCCCCCGCCGCGGTCGGTCCCGTGGTCCGATGCTAGACCCGCGATCGGTGGCCCGCCGAGGGCGGGCCACCGGCGGGCGTGTGACGCGGATCCCGCGCGGGCGTGCCGCTGGGGAGGATCAGTCGGCGTCGTCCACCGTGTATCGGCGACGCAGCGGCCTGACCGCCCGCTTGGCCTGCTCACGGGCCCCGAACATCAGACGGCCGGCGCGCGTCGCCGGCCAGGTGCGCACCGTGGCCCGGTCGGTGGTGCTGGTCGCCCAGTGGTGCTTCCAGCCGGCGACCTCACCACCGAGCTCCATGGCGGTGATCCCCCGGTCGACGCACGACGCCAGCGTGCGGAACAACAGGACGGTGCCGGGCGACTGCTTCGGGCCGAGGTCGGCCGCCGACGCCATCTTCAGGCCGTAGCGCCGGCCGTCGAGCTCGAGGTCGAGCTGGGCGGCCACGACGCGGTCCGCGACGCGCAGCAGGTCCAGACGGGTCCACCGGCGCGTCGGACCCTCCAGCGCGATCCGGCGGTAGAAGCGCAGGGTGTCGGGACGCGACGCGATCGCGCTGCCGTCCCGCCCCTTCCAGCTCGCGGACTCCAGCTCGAGCAGCCGGCCGAAGGCCGCCGGCGCGGCGGGATCGTCACCGGTCAGCTCCGACACGGTCACCTCGCCCAGCGCCTCCAGCGACCGGCCCGCCCGGCGCACGCCGGCGCGGAACTTCGGCGACAGCTGCGCGTACAGCGCGTCGACGGTCGCCGGGACGTCGATGACGGGCGACTGCTCCTCATCGATGATCATCGGCGGCGCGGCCCGTCGCAGGGCCGCCAGCAGCGGGGAGCCGCGGTCGAGGCGCTCCAGGCGCGTCCGGCGCCGCAGCAGCACGTCGAGCAGGCAGGCGACGGCGTCGGGGTGCCCGGGTTCGCAGCCGAGGTCGCTGACGTCGGAGTGGGCGTCGTTGGCCAGGGTGTGCAGCTGCTGCCGGTGGCGGTACAGCGGCAGCGCCGCCACCGGCCGGTCGCCGGCGAACACCACGGGGATGTGCAGCCGCGCGTCGGCGGGCGCGAAGGCGTCGTGCCACGCGGCGAGCCACTCCCAGCGCAGCATCGGGGTCGCCCGTACCTGCGGGAGCCCGTCCCACCAGTCGGACAGTCCGATCTCGGCGAGGTCCCGGTCGATCACCTCGACCCGATACGGCACGGGTACGCCGACCCACGGACTGACGTTGGTCGACGACGTCGTACGCATGCGTCCCACCCAGCCCATGCGGAGGACGACCCGCCGTCGTGCCCCGCGTCGTGTGGCCGCCTGACGGCGGTCGGCTCTTCAGCCTACGCCTCGGTACGGATGGCACAACGTTGCCTTGACAGGGTTCAGCAAGCCGTCATGGTCACGGTGGTCCGAGGCTCACACGGTGTGGTGGTAGCGGGTGCGCTCGTAGGCCGCCCGCGCGATCGCGAAGGAGCGTTCGTCGTCGTTGTGCCCGATCAGCTCGAAGTTGCGCCGGACCCGCTCAGCGGCCCGCACGCAGAAGGTCTCCGCGATGAACGGCTCGTCGCCGACCATGCCCTGCTCCGGGCGGTCGAGGACATCGGTGACCCGGACCAGCGTGGCGATCTGGGCGTAGATGTCGGTGGCCGCGGCCGCGAGCCGCTTGTGTGCGACGCCCCGCAGCTTGATCGCCTCGCCGTGGCGGCGCAGCAGCTGCTCGGACACCGACCGCAGCTGCTCGACCTGGCCACCGACGTCGGCTGCCTGTGCGGCGAACCGGTCCGCGACGGCGGTCAGTCGCGGCGGCTGGCGCCGGCGGCGCAGCATGTCGCCGACGTAGTCGGCGACGACACCGACCGCGTTGACCGGGTCGCGCAGGTCCAGCTGCGACAGGCCCGAGAGCTGCGCCGCGACCGGCTCGATGCCGTTGAGCGCGATGAAGCTGCGCAGGACGTCGTTGGCGCCCTCGAAGATCGGGAAGATCCGGATGTCACGCAGCACCTTCTCGTACGGCTCCGACCGCAGGTACGCCTTCCCACCGGCCAACTGGAACGCCCGGTTCGCGGCGTCCCAGATGAAGTCGGTGCCCGCGACCTTGGCCATGGCCGACTCGAGCGAGTAGTCGGCGAGCCCACGGTCGACCAGTCCGGTCGTCAGGTACGCCATCGACTCGAGCCCGTAGGTGTTGGCGACCATCCAGCCGATCTTGTCCTGCACCAGCTCGAAGTCCGCCAACGGCCGGCCGAACTGGCGGCGCTGGGTGACGTGCTCGATCGTCAGGTCGGTCAGGTTGCGCGCAGCGGCGACCGACGCCGTGCCCAGCGACATCCGGCCGTTGTTGAGGACCTCGGTGGCGATCGTGAAGCCCTGCCCCTCCGAGCCGAGCACGTTGGCCTTCGGCACCCGGACGTCACGGAACCGCAGCCGCCGCAGGTCGTTGGCCCGCAGGCCCATCGTGTCGTAGCGCTCGCCGACCTCGAAGCCCTGCATGTCGCGCTCGACCAGCAACGCGATGTGGCCCCCGGTCGGCGTGCGGGCGAACACCGTCAGCACGTCGGCGCGCGAGCCGTTGCCGATGTAGCGCTTCTCCCCGTTGAGCACGTAGGACCCGTCGGGTTGCAGCTCGGCGCGCGTCTCGAGGTGGTAGGCGTCGGACCCCGCGTTGGTCTCGGTCAGGGCGAACGCCGCCAGCTTGCGACCGGCTGCCAGGTCGGGCAGGAAGCGGTCCTTCTGCTCGTCGGTGCCGAACAGGTGGATGCCCTTGTAGCCGATGGACTGGTGCACGCCGAGCACCAGCCCGAGCGTCGCATCGACCTCGCTGATCGCCTCGAACATGCGGCAGTAGCCGGTCTGGGACAGGCCGAGCCCGCCGTGGCGCTGCTCGACGTACAGCCCGGTCAGGCCCATATCTCCCAGGCTGCGGATGACGTGGTCGTCGATCCAGCGGGCCTCCTCGACCTTGCGCTCGTCGTAGTTGGCGGCGGCCCACGCGCGCAGCTCGTCGGCGAGCGCGTCGACGCGCGCCTGCTCGTCGGGGTCCATGCGCGGGTACGGGCTGACGATGTGCTCGTGCAGCTCGCCGCAGAACAGCGGCTTGACGAACGACGGTGCGGTGAGGTCGGTCACGACGGGTCTCTTCCGTCGGTCAGGCGGCGGTCGCCGTCGGCCAGCTCCTCGAGCAGCGGCGCGGGCGCGAAGCGGTCACCGTGCACGGCGACGAGCCCGCGCAGCCGCGTCAGCACGGCGGCGGGTCCGCGATCGTCGAGGTACCGGAACGGCCCGCCGAGCCGCGGTGGGAAGCCCAGCCCGAAGATCGCCGCGGCGTCGCCGTCCCGGGCGGACCGCACCACGCCGTCGTGCAGCGTCCACACCGCCTCGTTGACCATCGCCAGCACCGCGCGGTCGACGATGGCCTCCGCGTCCGGCACCGGTCGTGCCGAACGCGTCACAAGCTGGTAGATCGACGGGTCCACGTCTCCGCGCCGCGCCTCCTCGCCCTCCCCGGTCCAGGCGTAGAAGCCGCGGCCGTTCTTCCGGCCCTGCCGCCCGTCGGCCACCACCGCCTCGAGCACCGGTGCGGGTGCCATCCGATCGCCTAGCCCGTCGGTCAGCACCTGCGAGATCTTGGCCGCGACGTCGATGCCCACCTCGTCGATCAGCCGGAACGGCCCGACCGGGAAGCCCAGCTGCTCGAGCGCGGCGTCGACCGCCTCGACCGACGCCCCGTCGGCCAGCAGGTGCGCGGCCTCGTTGATGTACGGGCCGAGGATCCGGGAGGTGAAGAAGCCGGGCCCGTCGCCCACCACGACCACGGTCATGCCCTGGCGGCGGCCGACGTCGACGGCCGTCGCGGTGACCTCGGGCGCGGTCCGGGGGCCCTCGACGACCTCGAGCAGGGGCACGCGGGGCACCGGCGAGAAGTAGTGCATCCCGACGACCTGTCCCGGCCGCGGGTGTCCGTCGGCGATGCGGTCGATGGGGATCGACGAGGTGTTGGACGCCACGACCGTGTCGGGCCCGGTCACCTCGGCCACCTCGCGCAGCACGGCGTGCTTGACGTCGAGGTCCTCGACGACGGCCTCGATCGCCAGGTCGACGCGGCCGAAGCCGTCGTAGTCCGTGCCCGGGTGGACCAGCGACAGCAGGCGGTCGCGCTCCTGGGCGCTGATCCGCCGACGGGCGACCCGCTGGTCGAGGTAGGAACGGATCGACCGCAGGCCGCGGCGGATGGCGGCCCGGTCGACGTCCTTGAGCCGGACTGGCAGGCCGGCGCGCGAGGTCGTGACCGCGGCGATGCCCGCGCCCATGAGCCCGGCGCCGATGACCGCGACCTTGTCGACGGCACGCGCCGACGCCCCGGCCGCACGCGCCTCGCGCCGCAGCGCCTGGCGCAGGTCGAACACCCGGATCAGATTGCGGGCCTCGGGCGTCATCAGGAGCTCACCGAACGCCTGCGCCTCCGCGGCGTAGCCGGCGCGCGGGCCCTGCTCGATCCCGACGCGCACCACCTCGATCGCCCGCAGCGGCGCGGGCAGGCGGCCGTGGGTCCGGGCCAGCACGTCGGCCTCGGCCTGCCGGAACGCCAGCGCCCGGCCGGCGGGGGTCTCGTCGATCAGCGTCGCCCGCACGCGGCCGACCAGCGAGGTGCGACGCCCCTCGCGGTACCCGCCGTCGCGGGCCATGGCCCGCGCCCGTTGGCAGGCCGCCTCGACCAGCACGGCCGGGTGCACGACCTCGTCGACCAGCCCGATGCGCCGCGCCTTCGACGCCGAAACCTGGCGGCCGGTCAGGATCAGTGGCAGTGCCTGCTCCAGCCCGACCAGGGACGGCAGCCGCTGGGTACCGCCCGCGCCCGGGATCAGACCGAGCTGGACCTCGGGCTGGCCCAGCTGCGTGGTGTCGCTGTCGCTGGCCACGCGGGCGTCGCAGGCGAGCACGAGCTCCAACCCGCCACCGACGCACGTGCCGTGGATCGCCGCGACCACCGGCCTGGTCGTGGCCTCCAGGCGGTCGAAGGCCCGCTGCCCCGCCCGCGACAGCTCGACGCCCTCCTCGACGGATCCGACCTCGCCGAACATGGCGATGTCGGCGCCGGCGATGAAGCCGTCGTCCTTGCCGCCGACGAGTACGACGGCCCGCACGGCGGGGTCGCGTTCGACCTCGTCGAGGGCCTGCTCCAGGTCGCGCATCAGCTCCGGGCGCAGCGTGTTGACCGACGCTCCGGGGACGTCGATCGTGACCACGGCGACGTCGTCGCGGTGGGTCACCGTGCAGACCCCACCGGTCGTGCGGCGCTGGTCGATGGTGGTGTCGGTCACGCTGCCTCCAGGATCATGGCGGCGCCCATGCCGCCGGCCGCACACGCGGTGCACAGCGCGTAGCGCCCACCGCGGCGGCGCAGCTCGCGCAGGGTCTGGGAGATCTGGCGGGCGCCGGTCGCCGCGAAGGGGTGACCCAGGGCGATCGATCCGCCGAGCGGGTTGACGATGGTCCAGTCGACCTCGCCGAGAGGTTCGTCCAGGCCGGCGTAGCGCTTGCAGACCTCCGCCGACGCGAAGCCGTCGGTCACCGCGAGCACCGACGCGGCGAACGCCTCGTGGATGTCGATCAGGTCGAGGTCGGCGAAGGCGATGCCCGCCCGCTCCAGCGCGCGGGGGGTGGCGCTGACCGGCCCGAGCAGCAGCTGGTCGGCGGGGTCGAGCGCGGTGAACGCGACGCTGCGCACGAAGCCCAGCGGCTCGCGCCCCTCGGCGGCGGCCCGCTCCTCGCTCATCAGCAGCAGCGCCGCGGCCCCGTCGGTCAACGGCGAGCTGTTGCCCGCGGTCAGCGTGCCGTGGCGCCGGTCGAACACCGGACCGAGGCCGTCGTAGCGCTGTCGGTCGCTGTCGAAGCGTATGGTCTCGTCGACCTCGACGGTCGTGTCGTAGTCCGGGGGCACGTCGACGGGCGTGACCTCGTCGGCCAGCCTGCCCTCGTCCCAGGCGCGCGCCGCCAGGACGTGGCTGCGGTGGGCGAGGTCGTCCTGTTCCCGCCGACCGATGCCGTTCACCTTGGCCATCCGCTCGGCGGCCTGCCCCATGGTCTCCTGGGTCGACGGCTCGGTCAGGTCCGGCGGTCGCGGCGCCAGGTCACCGGGACGCACCGAGGCGAACGCCTGCACCCGTTCGCGCACCGTCGTCGCGTCCGCCGCCGCGCGCAGCGCCTCCTGCAGGGCGGGGGCGACCATGACCGGCACGTGGCTGGCCGACTCGGCACCACCGGCGACACCGCAGTCGATCGCGCCCTCCGCGATCGCCCGCGCCACGTCGACGGTGGTCTGGTAGCTGGTGATGCACGCCTTGGCGACGCTGTGCGCGGGCACCGTGGCCGGCAGCCCGGTCCCCAGCACGATCTCTCGGGCGATGTTGGGGGTGCTCGGGTCGAGGATCACCTGGCCGAACACGACCTCACCCACGGTCTCGGGGTCCAGGTCGGCCCGGTCGACCAGCTCCGACACCGCGTGACGTCCGAGGTCGACCGCGGTCAGGTCGGCGAGCGCGCCCCCCCGCCGGGCGAACGGGGTGCGGACCCCGTCGACGATCGCCACGCGGCTGCCGTTGCCATTCGCCATGCGGTCCTCCTCCAGGGTCGCCCGCGACGGTCGGCGACCTCGGAGCTCAATGCTACCGGCGGGTAACTTCACCGGCCATCCGTGGGTGACCAGCCCGGGTCCCGGGACACGCCCGGCCGACGCGCCGCCGCGCCGCCTGCGCCGCAAGCCACGTCCGGTCCGGCGGCTAGGGTTGGAACCATGCTCGATCCCACCCACCGCATCGCCATCGAGTTCTGCGTCCCCTGAAACTACGTGGAGCGGGCCGCCGGTCTGGCGGCCGAGATCCTCGGCGGGTGGGCGCCCGTCATCGCCGACCTCCGGCTGGTGCC
>CAYVGE010000095.1:0-14484 GCA_964450395.1 uncultured Actinomycetota bacterium | reverse complement strand
ACATCGGGCAGGGCGAGGTCGACTGGGACGAGTTCTTCGGCACGCTCGGCCGGCTGGGCTTCGACGGCATCATGACCGTCTGCGTGTTCGCGTGGGAGGAGCGCGCCGAGGAGTCGTGCCGCTACAACCTGGAGCAGATCCACAAGTACACCCAAAGCTGGTAGCGGCGCTCGTGCCTCCCTTCGATCTGGCCGTCTGCGCCGAGATGGTCTTCCTCGACCTCCCGCTCACCGAGCGGGTCCGCCGGATCGACGATCTGGGCTTCATGGTCGAGATCTGGAACCACGGCACCCACGACGTGGACGCGCTCGCGGCGACCGGCGCGAGGTTCTCGTCGATGACCGGCTACGTCACGGGCGGCCTGACGGACGAGGCCGGCGGCGATGCCTACGTGCGCACCGCACAGGAGTGCATCGACGCCGCCGAACGCCTCGGATGCCCACGCCTCAACCTGCACGGCACCGGACTCGACGACCGCGGCCTGCCGGTCGTGCCGGTCACTCACGTCAGCGGCGCGATGTGGATCGCGGCCCACCGGACGTTGTCGCGCCTGGCGGACCTGGGAGAGCGGCACGGCGTCACCTTCTGCCTGGAGAACCTGAACACCGCAGTCGACCACCCGGGTGTGCCGTTCGGCCGGGCCAAGGACACGCTGGCGCTGGTCGAGGCGGTCGACCACCCGCACCTGCGGCTGATGCTCGACCTGTACCACGCCCAGATCGGCGAGGGCCACCTGATCGACAAGGTGCGCCGCGCCGGTCCCCTGATCGGCGAGATCCAGGTCGCGGACGTGCCGGGACGGTGCGAGCCGGGCACCGGCGAGATCAACCACCCCGCCATCTGCGAGGCCCTCGTCGCGATGGGCTATCAGGGGACCGTCGGGCTCGAGGCGTGGGCCGAGGGCGACCCGGTCGTCGCGCTCGACCGCTTCCGCGCCGCGTTCACGCCGGCTGTCGATGTCGGGGACGCGCACGCCACGAGGAGGACGACCGCATGAGCCCGCCCGAGTCCCACCGCCGGCCCGTCGCCGTCGGCCTCATCGGTGCCGGTGGCATCGGCCGCTTCCACGGCGAGAGCCTCGCCCGACGCGTGCCCGAGACCGAGCTGGTCGCCATCGCCGACCCGGCACCGGGCGCCGCCGACGACCTGGCCGTCACGCTCGAGTGTGACACCACCTACGCGGAGGCGGCGGACCTCATCGCCGACGAGCGCGTCGAGGCGGTGCTGATCGCCGCACCGTCCCGGTTCCACGCCGACCAGGTCACCGCGGCGGCGAACGCCGGCAAAGCCGTGTTCTGCGAGAAGCCGATGGCGGTCACCATCGACGACGCCCACCGGGCTGTCGCGGCCGCCGCGGACGTGCCGCTGCAGGTGGGGTTCAACCGCCGGTTCGACGCCGGTTTCCGGGCGGCGCACGACATGGTCGTCGACGGCCGGGTCGGTACGCCGCAGCTGCTGCGGTCACTGACCCGAGATCCGGGAATACCCGACCCCGGGGCCGTACGGCCGTCGACCATCTTCCTGGAGACCCTGATCCACGACTTCGACGCGCTGCGCTTCCTCAACCCCGGGGCCGAGGCGGTGGACGTCTACGCGGTCGCCGACGCGCTGGCCTACCCGGACTTCGCCGACCAGGGGCTCCAGGACACCGCCGTCGTGACCATCCGCTTCGACAACGGCGCGATCGCCACCGCCGAGGCCAGCTTCCACGCGGCATACGGCTACGACATCCGCGGCGAGGTCTTCGGTCCCCACGGCATGGTCACCGCAGGCGACCAGCGGCGCACCTCGGCGACGTTCTTCGGTGCCGAGGGGGTGGTCAGCGACAGCTGGCAGCGGAACGTCGACCTGTTCCGCGACGCCTACGTCGAGCAGCTGCGCGCCTTCGCCGGCTGCGTGCGCGACGGCAGCACCCCGGAGGTCACCGGCGACGACGCGGTCGCCGCGCTGGCCATCGCGCTGGCGGCGAGCCGGTCGGCCGGCGAGGGCCGTCCGGTGCGCATCGACGAGGTCGCCACATGACCAGCTCCGACCATGGGGACAGCAATGAGCGGCAGGAGCGTCACATGACCTCCATCGCGCTGTTCGGTGCCGGGTTCATCGGCCGTGCGCACGCGGCGAACGTCGTCGCCCACCCCCGGGCAGCGCTGCGGTGGGTGTGCGACATCGACCCCGACGCGGCGGAGCGCGTCGCCGGCCCGGCCGGTGCACGGGCCACCGACGACCCCACGCAGGTCTGGGCCGATGACGGGACCGACGCGGTGATCATCGCCTCATCGACCGACACGCACGCGAGCCTGCTCCGCCAGGCGGTCGCCAACGGACGCGCGGTGTACTGCGAGAAGCCCATCGACCTCGACGTCGAGCGTGTGCGGTCCGTCGCCGACCAGGTCGGCGACAGCGACGTGCCGGTGTTCATGGGGTTCTCCCGCCGGTACGACGGGAACCATCGCGCGGTGCATGACGCGGTCGCGGCCGGGGAGGTCGGGGACATCGAGCTCATGCACCTGCTCTCCCGCGGTCCGCAGCCACCGCCGATCAGCTACATCAAGGTGTCGGGTGGGCAGTTCCGCGACCAGACGATCCACCTGTTCGACCTCGCCAGCTGGATCGCCGGACAGGATCCCGTCGAGGTGTACGCCACCGGCGCGGCGCTGATCGATCCCGCGATCGGCGCCGCCGGCGACATCGACACGTCGATCGTGGTGCTGACCATGCCGAGCGGCGCGCTGTGCCAGATCGACAGCAGCCGGCGGTGCGCCTACGGCTACGACGAGCGGATCGAGGTCTACGGATCGAGCGGCATGATCGAGTCGGGACGCAAGCCGGTTCGCGAGGTCACCCGCTACGTAGGCGACCGGATCGTCGCCGACGGTCTGCACCCCGGGTGGTTCGAGCGCATCGAACCGACGTTCGCGGCCGCGCTCGACACCTTCGTCGGGGTGGTCGAGGGCCGTGTCCACGAGTACCCGTCGCTGCGCGACGGGTTGCGGGCCCAGATGATCGCCGAGGCCGCGGTGGCCTCGCTCAGGGCGCGCCGACCCATCGAGATCGCCTACTGGCGACCCTCATGAGCGTGCCGACGCCGACAGCGGCCACGCGACCGCTGTGCCTGCTGCACCACGCTGATCGTGCGATCGCTGGGAGGACCGCGGCGGACCATCGCGCGGGGACCACCGGAGATGCTGCCCGTGACGCCAGGAGAGCCTCGGAGGGACCGTGACGGACCAGATCGGCATCGGAGTGATCGGCATGGGCTGGATGGGCGAGGTCCACAGCCGCTCGTACCGGGCGTTGCCGGACCGGTTCCCCGACGGTCCCGTCCCCCGGCTCGTGGTGTGCGCCGACGCGAGCGAGGAGCGGTCGCGCGCCGCCGAGCACCGCTTCGGCTTCGAGCGCTCGACCACCGACTGGCGCGACGTGGTCGCCGATCCGGACGTGCGGGTCGTCAACATCGCCGCACCCAACGCACTGCACCGCGAGCTGAGCCTGGCCGCGCTCGCCGCCGGCAGGCACGTGCTGTGCGAGAAGCCGGTCGGCCGCTTCCCGCAGGACACCATCGACGTCGCCGCGGCCGCGCGCGATGCGGGGGTGTGCACCTTCGTCGGCTTCAACTACCGGTGGGCGCCGGTCGTGCACTACGCGCTCGGCCTGCTGCGCGACGGCCGGCTCGGCGACATCACCCACTACCACGGACGCTTCCTCAACGGCTACGCCGGCGACCCCGACGGCGTGCTGTCCTGGCGGTTCGAGGCCGACCAGGGACTGGGCACGCTGGGTGACCTCATGGTGCACGCGATCGACATGGCGCTCATGCTGGCGGGACCGATCGACCGGCTGGTCGCGGATCGGGAGACGTTCATCCGCCGTCGGCCACTGCCGTCGGGCACCGGCACGCACTACGACGTCGGCGCCGCCGACAGCCCACGGGGTGACGTCACCAACGAGGACTACGTCAGCGCCCTGGTGCACTTCGCCGGCGGTGCCCGCGGCATCCTCGAGTCCTGCCGCGTCATCACCGGCGCCAAGTGCGAGATGTCCTTCGAGATCCACGGCACCAGGGGGGCGATGCGCTGGTCATTCGAGCGCATGAACGAGTTGCAGGTGCAGTGGCGCCAGGATGACGAGCCCGCCCAGGAAGGTTGGACGACCGTGCTCAGCGGGCCCGCCCATCCCTACCATCGCCACTTCAATCCGGGCTGGGGCGTCGGCCTCGGCTACGACGACCTGAAGGTCATCGAGGCCCACGAGTTCCTCCGGTCGGTCGTGTCCGGGGCGCAGGGCGAGCCGGGCTTCGCCGAGGCGCTGGCGGTCGCCCGGGTGCAGCAGGCGATCGTGCGGTCGTGGCACAGCGCCGGGTGGGAGGCCGTCGAGGGCGACGGCTGAACGGGGTGGACCTGCCGGCCGGGGAGCAGCAGCCGCGGTCACACGTCGCGACGTGAACCCCGTCGAATCGACCGCCGCGCCGACCGGGGCCGACGGCGCTATGATGCATGCATGCGCAAGCAAACACCTCGACGGATCAAGGTCGCCGTGTGGCGATCGTTCATGGAGGTCCACGCGCGGATGCTGCACCACCTCGGTGAGGAGCTGACGCGACGGCACGGGCTGTCGGTGACCGAGTTCGACATCCTCGTCAACCTGCTGCCGGGCGCCGCCCGCCAGCAGGAGCTCGCCGAGCGGATCATCCTCAGCCAGAGCGGCTGCAGCCGCCTGGTCGACCGCCTCGCGAAGAGCGGGCTCGTCGATAAGCGCCCCGCCGCCACCGACCGCCGGGGCGTCGAGATCCGCCTCACCGCCGAGGGCCGCACGCTGACCATCGCGGCGGCGCGCACGAACGCCGAGGTGGTCGAGCGGGAGTTCGGCGACCGCCTCGACGCCGAGGACCTCGACCAGCTCGGGCGGGTGCTGGCGATCCTCAGCGATCCCACAGCCCACCGGGACCACACAATGCGACAGGGAGCGTCGACAT
This sequence comes from uncultured Actinomycetota bacterium, assembly GCA_964450395.1. GTDB lineage: Bacteria > Actinomycetota > Nitriliruptoria > Euzebyales > JAHELV01 > JAHELV01. The sequence goes on along the minus strand of CAYVGE010000095.1, from coordinate 9,512 downwards.
GAGTGCCATGCAGTTCGGTGTCTTCACCGTCGGGGACGTCACCCCCGACCCGACCACCGGCCGCACGCCCACCGAGGCGGAGCGCATCCAGGCGATGGTCCAGATCGCTCGCACGGCGGAGGAGGTCGGGCTGGACGTGTTCGCAACGGGTGAGCACCACAACCCACCGTTCGTGCCGTCGTCGCCGACGACCCTGCTCGGGTACATCGCGGCGCAGACCGAGCGGCTGATCCTGTCCACGTCGACGACGCTCATCACGACCAACGACCCGGTGAAGATCGCCGAGGACTTCGCGTTCCTCCAGCACCTTGCAGACGGACGCGTCGACCTGATGCTCGGGCGTGGCAACACCGGCCCCGTCTATCCGTGGTTCGGCGAAGACATCCGCCACGGCATCCCCCTGGCGGTCGAGAACTACGCGCTGTTGCGACGACTCTGGCGCGAGGACGTCGTCGACTGGGAGGGCACCTTCCGCACGCCGCTTCACGGTTTCACCGCCACGCCCCGGCCACTTGACGGTGTCCCGCCGTTCGTGTGGCACGGGTCGATCCGCATCCCCGAGGTCGCCGAGCTCGCCGCCTACCATGGCGACGGCTTCTTCGCCAACCACATCTTCTGGCCCGCGGAGCACACCCGGCGGATGGTGCAGCTGTACCGGCAGCGGTTCGAGCACTACGGCCACGGCACCGCCGCGCAGGCGATCGTCGGGCTCGGCGGGCACGTGTTCATGCGCCCCAACAGCCAGGACGCGGTCCGGGAGTTCCGCCCGTACTTCGACGTCGCCCCGGTCTACGGCAACGGGCCGTCGCTCGAGGACTTCATGGCCCAGACCCCGCTCACCGTCGGGTCGCCCCAGCAGGTCATCGAGCGGACGCTCGGCTTCCGCGAGTACGTCGGCGACTACCAGCGCCAGCTGTTCCTGGTCGACCACGCGGGCCTGCCGCTGCGGACCGTCATGGAGCAGCTCGAGCTCCTCGGCGGCGAGGTGGTCCCGGTGCTGCGCCGGGAGCTCGAGGCGGACCGCCCCGCCGACGTGCCGGACGCGCCGACGCACGAGGCGCTCGTCGCGCGGGCCGCCGAGGCCGCGCGGGGGCGGGAGGGGGCCCTGGCGTGACCGAGCTCGTCGTCATCAGCGGCGGCCTGCGGCAGCCGTCGTCCACCCGCCTGCTCGCCGACCGCCTCGCCGGCGCGGTCCACGACGCGCTCAGGGACGGGGACGACGCCGTGTCGACGACCAGCGTGGACCTGCGCCCGCTGGCTCGCCAGATCACCGACGCGCTGCTCAGCGGCTACCCGCAGCCGGAGCTCGAGGCGGCGTTCGAGGCGGTGACCGCCGCCGACGGCCTGATCGCGGTGACCCCGGCGTTCAACGCGTCGTACAGCGGGCTGTTCAAGTCGTTCTTCGACGTCCTGCCCGAGGAGGCGCTGTCGGACCTGCCGGTGCTGCTGGGCGCGACGGGCGGCACCGAACGCCACTCGCTGATCATCGAGCACGCCCTGCGGCCGCTGTTCTCCTACCTGCACGCCGTGGTGTCGCCGACGGGGGTCTACGCGGCGACGGCGGACTTCGGGGCACCGGGCGGGGCGTCGTCGTCCCTGGAGGAGCGCATCGCCCGCGCGGCGGACGACTTCGCGCACCTGCTCCGCGCCGTCGGGCCGCGACGCCGGCGCGATCCCTGGGCCGAGGACATCAGCGCCATGGAGCGCCTGCTCGCGTCCACGCGGGACGCCGACGCCGACGCCGGCGCGGCGGGGCCCGACCCGGGCCGCGACGGCTGAGTGCGACGGTGCGCCGCGGCCCCCGCGACGTCACGGCTCCGGGCACGCGCCCGTCGGGCCCGTGTCGACCGCTCCACCCCGGAAGCGGTGACCGGGATCAGACCCGGATGAGCTCGCAGTCGTCGGTGTCGTGACCCGGCCGGTGCCCACCGCGGTGGTCGGACCGCCCGGTCGCGCACACGCCCCAGCCGCGTCGACCACGGCCGCAGCCACCGAATACGCCCATCAGCGGGAACACGATCCACCAGGCGCCCTGGAGCACCATGACGACGGCGAAGGTCACGGCCAGCAGGGTGATGACGGTGCGCCCGCTGGGCACCGGCACGTCCGACAGCCGGTCACGCAGCGAGCGCGGCGCCACGGGCGGCCGCTCGGGCGTGAGTGGCGGCAGGTCGCGCAGCACCGGGCCGAGGTCGCGTCGGGTGCGTGCGCCCAGGGCCTCTGCGACGCGCTGCTCGAACTCGTCCATGGTCAGCCGACCGTCGGCGGCATGCCGACGGAGCTGCTCGACGACGTGCTCGCGTTCGGCGTCGGAGGCGAGGAAATCCCGATCTGCGGCTGCCATGGTGCCCTCGAGGTCCGTCACGATGATCGTGACCCACGGTACCCCACCGCCGGCCAAATGGAAACCGCCACTATCCAAAATCTTCGGCGGTGCGGGGGCCGGCGGCGACCAGCCGGTGGGACGTCAGGTCCATGACCGTCCGGCACCCCGACAGCGCCATCGTCAGCTCCAGCTCGCTCAGCAGGTTGGCCAGCACCTCCGCGACCCCGCGGGCACCGGCCACCGCCAGGCCGTACGCGTAGGGCCGCCCGACGCACACCGCCCGCGCGCCCAGCGCCAGCGCCTTGACCACGTCGGCGCCGGTCCGCACCCCGCTGTCGAACAGCACGGTCAGCCGGTCCCCCGCCGCCTCGACCACGCCCGGCAGCGCGTCGAGAGCGGCGACGGCGCCGTCGACCTGGCGGCCGCCGTGGTTCGACACGATCACCCCGTCGACGCCCAGGTCGGCGGCGTGGCGGGCGTCCTCGGGATGCACCACCCCCTTGAGGAGCAGCGGCAGGTCGGTGTGCTCCCGCAGCAGTGCCACGTCGTCCCAGTCGAGCGACGCCTTCGAGAACGTCCGGATGAAGCGCTGCACCGCCGCGAGCGGTTCGACCGACCGCAGGTTGTCGCGGAACCGACCAGGATGACGGCGCGCGAGCTGCACCAGGGTGGCCAGCGCGGACGGGGTGACCCGTGACGGCCCCCGCCGGTACGTCTCGACGTCCTCGGCGACCTGCCGGCGGAACACCGGGTCGCTGGTGTACTGCGCGAGGCCCAGGCCCCGGAGGAACGGCAGGTACGCCAGGTCGAGGTCGCGCGGGCGCCAGCCGAGCGACGTCGTGTCGAGCGTCAGGACGATGGCCTCGCACCCGGAGGCCTCGGCCCGCCGGACGAAGCTGAGCGCCAGCTCCGTCGACCGGCTCCAGTAGAGCTGGAACCACCGCGGCGCCCGCCCCATGACGTCGGCGACCTCCTCCATCGGCCGTGACGCCTGGCTCGACTGGATCATCGGGACGCCGACCGCCGCGGCGGCCCGCGCCACCGCCACGTCGGCGTCGTCGTGGGCCAGTTCGAGCACGCCGACCGGGGCGAGCAGCAGCGGCGCGGGCAGGCGCCGCCCGAACAGCTCCACGCCCAGGTCGCGCGCCGACGTGTCGGTCAGCATGCGCGGCACGATCCGCCAGCGGTCGAACGCGGCGCGGTTCGCCGCCATCGTCGCCTCGGCACCCGCCGCGCCGACGAAGTAGGCGGCCGCGCGACGTGACATCGCGCGGACGGCGGCCCGCTCCAGCGCCGCCGGGGCGACGGGCACCGCCGGGCGTCGGCCGGACACGCCGGCGAGGAAGATGTCGGTCTGGCGGGCCCGCGCGCCCCGCGGCTCGTCGCTCATGGCCCCGCGAGGGTCGCACGGGCCGCCGCGCGGCGTCAACGGTACCCGCGCGGACGGTCGCCGGGGCGCGGGCACGCGGTGCGGGCGCGGGGACGTCCACCACACGGTGGACAACGGCGTCCACCCCGCGGTGCGCGAAGTCGAGCCGACGGGGCGACGTCGCCGGACGACCTGCGACCCATGCTGATGGCGGACCACGACAGCAGGGAGCGCCATGCAACCCGTCATCTCCGCCACAGCACTGTCGAAGCGCTACGGCGCCATGACCGCCGTCGACGACCTGTCACTCGAGGTCGCGGGGGGCGAGATCTTCGGGATCGTCGGACCCAACGGCGCCGGCAAGACCACCACCGTGGAGATGGTGCAGGGCCTGCGGCGGCCCGACGCCGGCACCGTGCGGGTGCTGGGCCTCGATCCGCGACGTGACGCTGCCGAGCTGCGCCAGCGGGTCGGCACCCAGCTGCAGTCGGCGGTGCTGCCCGACCGCATGAAGGTCTGGGAGGCGCTCGACCTGTACGCCAGCTACTACGCGAGGCCGGCAGACCCCGAGCTGCTGCTGCGCGACTGGGATCTGGTCGCCAAGCGCACCGCCGCGTTCGACACGCTGTCGGGCGGCCAGCGCCAGCGGCTGTTCATCGCGCTCGCGCTCATCGGCACGCCGGACGTCGTCTTCCTCGACGAGCTGACGACGGGGCTGGACCCCCACGCGCGACGCGCGACGTGGGAGCACATCCGGGCCATCCGCGACCGCGGCGTCACGGTCGTGCTGGTCACCCACTTCATGGACGAGGCCGAGGCGCTGTGCGACCGCATCGCGGTGGTGGACGGCGGCCGGGTCGTGGCGCTCGACACCCCCGAACGCCTCGCCCGTCGCGCGGGAGCGGCACTGCGGGTGACGTTCACGGCGCCTGCCGGCTTCACGACGCACTGGCTCGACGGCGTCGACGGCGTCGACGGCGTCCACCGCACGGGCGACCGGATCGCCGTGACCGGCAGCGGCCCGCTGCTGGCCCGGGTCGCCACCGCGCTCGCCGCCCACGACGCGGCACCCGACGACCTGGCCGTCGAGCGCTCCACCCTCGAAGACGCGTTCCTCGCGCTCGTCCAGCCACGCCCCTGATCCCCGACACCACGCACGACGTGCCACACGAAGGGCTCTGCCATGACCTCCACCACCCCACTCGTGAAGACCGCCTGGGTCGAGCTCAAGCTGTTCCTGCGCGAGCCCGGCGCGGCGTTCTTCACCCTCGTCCTGCCCGTGCTGCTGCTGGTCTTCAACGGCACCGGCGGCAACGAGCCGAACGCGCGCTTCGGCGGCGCCGGCCTGGTCGACGTCCTGGTACCCGGCTACATCGCGCTGGTGATCGCGACGCTCGGGCTGACCAACCTGCCCGGCCTCCTGGCGACCTACCGGGAGCGTGGCGTGCTGCGCCGGTTGCAGGCCACCCCGGTCCACCCGACGACCATCCTGTTCGCCCAGCTCGCGGTGCACGTGCTGGTCGCCACGGCCGGGCTCGCCGTGCTCATCGTGCTCGGCACGACGGTCTACGACCTGCGGGCACCACAGGCGCCGGGAGCCGTCGCGGTCGCGTACATCGTCAGCGTGCTGGGGTTCGCCGCCTTCGGCTTCGTCCTCGCGGCCGTCCTGCCGACCGGGCGCTCGGCGGCAGCCGCCTCCTTCGCGCTGTACCTGCCCATGATCTTCGTGTCGGGCGCCGTGATGCCGCGCGAGGTGCTGCCCGCGTGGGCGCAGCGGGTGGGTGACGTCCTCCCGCTCACCTGGGTCGTCGAGGCCCTGCAGGAGCCGTGGATCTCGGGCACGTCGGCCTCCGGCGCGTTGGCCCTGCTGGCCACCATGGTCGTCGGCGGGACCGCGGCCAGCGTCCGCCTGTTCCGCTGGGCGTGACCCGGGCGTATCGTCTGGCGATGGCGCCACACGCGACGAGGAGCGACCCCGACGCCCGGTGGTCGCTCCTCTCGCACGTGCTGTTCGGCGTGACCCTCGGCGTGCCGTCGATCATCGTCGCGGTCACACGCCCGCCCGGCTGGCCGGCGACGCTGGCGCTCGCCGCCGCGTTCGCCGCCTGGTACCTCGCGGTGATCGGCGCGGACCCCTCCTGGCCGGAGCGGCCCGGCCGGGCACTGGTGTACGCCCTCGGGGCACTGGTGTTCCACACCGTGCTCAACATCCGGGACGGTGCCTACCTGCTCCTGGTCTACTCCCTGCTGCCGCAGTTCTTCTCGATGCTGCCGCGCGGCCTGGCCGTGGCGGGCGTGGCCGGCATCGCGCTGCTGCCACCGATCGTCTCGGGCGGGGTCGCGGAGCTGCTCACCGATCGAGGCGCGCTGTTCAACCTGCTCGCCTCGGTGGGGCTGGGCCTCGCGGTCACCGCGGTCATCGAGGCCCTCGGGACCCAGGCCGAGCAGCAGCGCGCCACGATCGCGGAGCTCGAGGAGGCCCGCGCCGAGATCGAGCGCCTGGCGGCACAGGCGGCGGCGCAGGGTCGGGCGGCCGGGGTGCTCGCCGAACGGCAGCGCCTGGCGCACGAGATCCACGACACGCTCGCACAGGGGTTCACCAGCATCGTCACGCAGCTCGAGGCCGCCGAGCAGGCGCTCGACGCCGACCCTGCGACCGCGGCGGTCCACCTGGACCGCGCCCGCCGCACCGCCCGCGACAGCCTCGGCGAGGCGCGCCGCGCCGTCGAGGCCCTGCGCCCCGAACCGCTCGACCGCGCGGACCTCGCCGATGCGCTACGGGCGGTGGCCGAGCGGTGGCGGCGCGACCATGCCGACGGCGTCGAGGTGGCGCTGCGGATCGACGGCGCGTCGTCACCGCTGCCGCGCACGGTCGACGCCGCACTGCTGCGCGTGGCGCAGGAGGCGTTGACCAACGTCGCCCGGCACGCGCGTGCCCAGCAGGTGGCCGTCACGTTGTCCTACCTCGACGACGTGGTCCTGCTCGACGTGCAGGACGACGGCGTCGGCTTCGACGCCACCGCCGTCGCGGCCGGGGCGTTGGACGTGTCACAGGGCGGCTACGGTCTGCACGCCATGCGCGAGCGCCTCGCGCCGCTGGGCGGGCGGGTCGTCGTCGAGAGCGACCCGGGCGAGGGCACGACGGTGGTCGCCAGCGTGCCACTGGCCACGACGACGGGTGACGGAGGTCGGACGTGACGGGGTCCCCACCGATCCGCGTGGTGATCGTCGACGACCACCCGGTGGTGCGCGACGGCATCGCCGGCATGCTGGCAGGCCAGCCCGACCTCGAGGTCGTCGCCGAGGCCGGCAACGGCCGGGAGGCGCTGCTGCAGGTGGAGCGCCACGACCCCGACGTGGTGCTCATGGATCTGCGCATGCCCGTCATGGGCGGCGTCGCCGCAATCACCGAGCTGCGGGCCCGCGGCGCCACGACGGCCGTGCTGGTGCTCACCACCTACGACCGCGACGACGACATCGTGCCGGCCATCGAGGCCGGCGCGACCGGCTACCTGCTGAAGGACACGCCCCGCGAGGAGCTGTTCCGGGCGGTGCGCGCCGCCAGCCGCGGCGAGCCGGCGCTGACCCCGTCGGTCGCCGCCCGGCTCCTGGGCCGCGTGCGCGCCCCGCGGCAGGCGCTCAGCACACGTGAGGTCGAGGTGCTCGAGCACGCCGCGCGGGGCAGGACCAACCGCCAGATCGGCCGGCTGCTGCACGTCAGCGAGGCGACCGTCAAGACGCACCTGCTGCGGGCGTACGACAAGCTCGGCGTCAACGACCGGACGGCCGCGGTCGTGACCGCCCTGCAGCGGGGGCTGCTCGACCTCCGCGACCCGGATGAGCACTGACGTCCACCATGGCGGCACCGCCGCGTCGAACGCGTCGTCGCCCACACCGGCCGGCAGCCGGCTGGTCGTCGTCGTGGCTGCTGCTCGGAGGTCGGGCGCACCGCACCTCGCGGTCGGGTCGCGGCCGCGGATCGTCAGCCGCTGGATGTCCCGTCGGTCGCGGACACCGGCAGTTGCAGCGTCACGACCGTGCCGCTCCCGTCGGCGGGCGCCGCGTCGACGGTGCCGCCGTGCGCCTCGGCGACCTGGGCGACGATCGCCAGCCCCAGCCCCGAGCCGGGCGCATCACGCGTCTCCGGCGCCCGGTAGAAGCGCTCGAACACCCGGCTGCGGTGCTCCTCGGCGATGCCTGGGCCGCGGTCACGGACCGCGACCCGGGTCATGCCGTCGCCGTCGGGCCGGTCGACGCGGACGTCGATCGGCTGCCCGCTGCCGTACTTGACCGCGTTGTCGAGCAGGTTGGCGACCGCCCGGTCCAGCCGGTCGGCGTCGCCCTCGACGGTCACCAGATCGGCGTCGAGGGTGATCAGCTGGTCGGGCCCCGCGAAGGCGCGGGCGCGGTCGACCGCGGCGTCGACGACCTCGTCGAGCCGCACCGCCGTCACCGCTGTCGACGGGCGGGCGCCACGCGTCAGCTCGACCAGCGCACCGACCAGCCGGCCGAACTCGTCGAGCTGCACCGTCAGGTCGTCGAGCAGCCGCCGGCGGTCGGCCGGATCCAGCACGTCGCCGCCGTCGGCGTCGGTCGCCGACGCGTCGAGCGCCAGCACCTCGATGTTGGTCCGCAGGCTCGTCAGCGGGGTGCGCAACTCGTGCGAGGCGTCGGCGACCAGTTGCTGCTGGGCAAGGCGGGCCTGCTCGAGGTTGGCGAGCATGCCGTTGAACGTCCGTGCCAGGCGCGCGAGCTCGTCGGCCTCGTCGGGTCGCGGCAGCTCGATGCGCCGCGTCAGGTCGCCCGTGGCCGCGACCTCCTCGGCCACCGCCGTGAGCCGGCCGACCGGGCGGACCGCCCGGCGGGCGACCAGCATGCCCAGCCCGGCGGCCAGGGCGACGGCCAGCAGCATGCCGAGCACCAGCCGGCGCCGCAGGGCCGCCAGCGCGTCCTCGACCTCGTCGAGCGGACGGGCGATCTGAGCCGCCAGGCCCTCGCGCAGGGGCACGGTCAGCACCCGCACCTGGTGGTGCTGCAGCTCGAGGGTCTCCAGGAACGGGCCGTGCTCACCTGCGGCGACGTCGGTCACCGCGTGGCCGAACGGCAGTTGGGGCTGCCCCAGGTCGGGACCCACGACCTCGCCGTCGGCGTGCACGAACTGCACGAAGCCGGCGGCGCCGCCGAGGTAGCCCTCCCGGACGCCGGCCAACCGGTTCACGATGCGCCCCGGCCGTCCAGACGCCAGGTCGTCGGCGATGGCCGTCAACGACCGGTCGACCTCGCCGCGCAGGGTCCGGGCGGTCGTCAGGTACACGCCCGCGGCGGCGACCACGAACGCCAGGGCGACCGCCGCCGCGGCCGTGGTCGCGATGCGGGCGCGCAGCGTCACGACCGCAGCACGTACCCGAAGCCGCGGACGGTGTGCAGCAGCCGCGGCTCGCCGTCGGCCTCCAGCTTGCGGCGCAGGTACCCGACGTAGACCTCCAGGGCGTTCGACGACGCGCCCGCGTCGAAGCCCCAGACCCGGTCGTGGATGACGTCGCGGGACAGCACGCGCCCGGCGTTGCGCAGGAACACCTCGAGCAGCAGCCACTCGGTGCGGGTCAGGTCGATGCGCCGCTGGCCGCGTCGCACCTCCAGCGCGACGGGGTCCATCGACAGGTCGGCGAACCGCAGGACGGCCTCGTCATCGTCGTCGTCGGCCGCGGTGCGCCGCAGCAGCGCCCGCAACCGCGCCAGCCGCTCCTCGTGGGCGAAGGGCTTCACCAGGTAGTCGTCGGCGCCGGCGTCGAGACCGGCGGAGCGGGCGTCGACCCC
>CAYVGE010000094.1:0-14592 GCA_964450395.1 uncultured Actinomycetota bacterium | reverse complement strand
ATCGGAGCCGCCCTGCTTCTCGGTCATCGCCATGCCGGCGGTCAGGCCGGCCTTGGCCCCCTGCGGGCTCGGTTGCGGGTCGTAGTCGCGCGACAGCAGGCCGGGCTCCCACACGCGGGCCAGGTCGGGTTCGCGCCGCAGGGCGGGGACGACCGCGTGGGTCATCGACAGCGGGCACCCGTGGCCCAGCTCCGTGTGGCACCACGTGAAGAAGCCCGCGGCGCGCGCCACGTGCGCCGCGCCCGGCACGGCGTCGGCCGGGCCGACGTCGTCCCGCCACGGGTCACCGGCCAGGCCCGCCCCGATGCCTGTCTCCATCAGGTGGTGGTACGCGGGGTGGTACTCGACCTCGTCGACCCGGTGGCCGAAGCGGTCGTGGGTCCGCAGCACCGGCGGGTGCGCGTCCGCCTCGACGGCCCAGCGCTGGGCCTGCGCCCCGCCCGCACGCCGGCCCAGGCGGTGCAGGTCGTCGAGGTACCAGTCCGCGCCGCCGCGCCGGACGCCCTCGATCAGCGGGGCGTAGTCGGCGACGTCCCAGTCGACGAGCGGCGGCGGCTGGTTCGCGACCTCGTGGGTGACCCACCCCGCCGCGGCGCGTGGGCCGCGGTGGGCCGGCCGGTCGCCGGCGGCGGTCGCCGGGTCGGTGTCACCCACGGCACAGCACCTCCCCGTGCAGGATCGTCAGCCACCCCCGGTCGCTGGCACCCCAACGCCGCCAGCCGTCGGCCAGGGTCTCCAGCTCGTCGGCGTCGGCCAGACCGCGCTCGAGCGCCTGGGCCGCGAACGCCGAGGCCCGTACCCGGTCGGCCCACAGGTCGCTCCACCACGACCGGTCCTCGTCGGTGGCGAAGCACCACACCGACGCCGACGCGGCCACGTCGGCGAAGCCCGCGTCCAGCGCCCAGCCCAGCAGCCGCCGTCCCGCGTCCGGCTCGGCGTCGTTGCCGCGCGCCACCGCGTGGTACAGCTCGAGCCAGCGGTCCAGCACGGCGTCCTCCGGGTACCAGGTGAAGGCCGCGTAGTCGGCGTCGCGGACGGCGACCACACCGCCCGGCGCGCACACCCGGCGCAGCTCACGCAGCATCCCGACCGGGTCCGACACGTGCTGGAGCACCTGGTGGGCGTGGACCACGTCGTAGGCGTCGTCGGCCACGTCGAGGCGGTAGGCGTCGGCCACCGCGAACTCGATGGTGTCGACGCCTGCGTCGGTGGCCCACCCCCGTGCCTCGTCGAGGATGTCGCCGGCCACGTCGACCGCCAGGACGCGCCCGGGTGCGACCCGCCGGGCGAGGTCGATCGACAGGTTCCCCGGGCCGCACCCGACGTCGAGCAGCGACTGGCCCGGTCGGAGGTGGGCGAGCAGGTAGCCGGCGGAGTTCTCCGCGGTCCGCCAGCGGTGGGAGCGCAGCACGCTGTCGTGGTGCCCGTGCGTGTAGGTGTCCTGGGGCGTCGTCATGCGCCGTAGTGTGCTCCCTGGACGGCGCTGCGTCACGACGCGGTCGATGGCAGCGCCCGGGCGACCGCGCCGGACCGGCGTGGCGCCGGTCGTCCGGGTGATCGAGACTCGGGGCCATGACCAGCCACATGATCACCGACCTCGATCAGCTGCGCGCGCTGTACCGGCCGCCCAACGCGGCGGCGGCAGGCAAGGTCACCAGCCGCATCGACGACGCGTCCGCGCGCTTCATCGCCGCGAGCCCCTTCGTCATGCTGGCGACGGCCGACCCCGATGGGCACTGCGACGTGTCACCGCGGGGCGGGCCCCCCGGGTTCGTGCGCGTGCTCGACGAGCGTCACGTCGCGCTACCGGACCTCGGCGGCAACAACCGGCTCGACTCCCTGACCAACGTCGTCTCCACCGGTCAGGCGGGCCTGCTGTTCATCGTGCCGGGCAAACCGGAGACGGTGCGCATCAACGGCCCCGCCTGGTTGACGACCGCGGCCGAGGTGCTCGACGCGGCGCACCCCGATCTGCGGCGACCGAAGACGGCACTGGTCGTCGAGGCCGCCGAGCTGTTCGCCCACTGTGCCAAAGCGTTCCGGCGCAGCAGCGTCTGGGAGCCCGACACCTGGGGTGCGCTCGCGGACGCGCCGGACCTGGCCGAGATCTTCGCCTGCCAGTTTGGCGGCGACGAGACCGGCTACCGCGGAGACCTGTCCGAGGCCTACGCCGCTGGCCTGGCCGCCGACCGGCGCGACGCCGGGTGACCGTCGGGCATCAGCCGGCGAACGCATCGTCGACGGGCGTGTAACCGACCAGGCGGCGCGTCGCGTCGATGGCGAGCTGCTTCGCGGCGTTGTCCGACACGCCGTGGAGGACGTGGTGGCCGGTGATGTCGGCCGTGACCGCCGCCCACAGCAGGTGCGCCGCGTCGCGGGGGCTCAGCCACGCCATCCGGTCACGCAACGACGCGTGCCCGCCCGGGCGCGCCTCGCCGAAGTGGCCGATCCGCACCGACAGCAGGGACGACGTCGACCGGACCGCCAGCGACGCGCACAGTGCCTCGGCGAACGCCTTGCCCGCCCCGTAGTCATTGGCGGGGGCCGGCGGGTCGGACTCCCGCACCTGGACGTCCAGCGGGTAGCCGGCGACCGCCTGCGCGCTGCTGGCGACCACCACGCGGTCGACGCCGGCCTCGACCGCGGCAGTGGCGACGTTCCACGTGCCGGCGATGTTCACCGGCAGCACGACGGTCGCGAAGTCGGCGCTCGGCGAGGGGTCGGCCGCCAGGTGCAGGACCGCATCGACGCCCACGACCGCCCGGCGGCATGCCGCGCGGTCGGTGATGTCCAGCGCCGTCACGTCACCGTCCGCGGTCAGGTCGGTCGCGAGCACGCGCCACCCGTCGGGCGCCGCGGCGGCGGTGAAGGTCCGGCCGATGCGCCCGGCGGCGCCGGTCACCAGCACCCGCCGCGTCGTCGTCGGCACCGTCATTCGAACAGGCTGCGCTCCCGCAGCCCGGGCCACGGGGCGGGCACCTCGCGGATGTACAACTCCCAGGGCATCGTGCGCGCGAGGAGCCATGTGGGCGCGCGGTGCATCGGCCCGACGTCGCCCCGCTGACTGCGGTGGCGGGCCGCCGCGGCCTGCTTGGCGGCCCAACCGTCCCGCACGTCGATGCGGGTGGTGATGCGTGCCGGGTCCATGCCGACCCTGGTGAGATCGACGTCCCGGTTGACCCCGGTGCGGGTCGGGTCCCGGCCGACCAGGCGCATGGCCCGGCACAGCACCTTGATCCAGCGGTTCGAGCGGGTCTCGCTGTACAGCCGGGACGGGGCGAACGGCGCGCCGCGGTCGACGTAGCGCGCGGGGTCACCCGCCGCGTCGAACGCGGCGCGGACGACCTCGTGGGTGCGGATGTGGTCTGGGTGGTGGTACCCGCCCTGCTCGTCGTGGCTGAGCACGACGTCGGGTCGGATCTCGCGGAACAGCTCGACCAGCACCGCGGTCGGCTGGTCCGGGTCGAGGTTGATGAAGGCGCGTGGGTCGTCGTTGCGCGGATCGCCGATGAACCCGGAGTCGCGGTACGGCAGGTGGTGCAGCGTCGCGCCGAGCTCCTTCGCGGCGGCCTGCAGCTCGTCACGGCGGATCGCCGCGAGCTCGTCTCCGTCGGGGTAGCCGGAAGCGGGCGCACCAGCCGCACCGTCAGTCATGGTCACGATATGCACGTCGACGCCGGCGGCGCTGTGCACGGCGAGCGTTCCGGCCGGGCCGAACGACTCGTCGTCGGGATGGGCGAACACGCCCAGCAGTCGTCTGGTCATCGCCCAGAAACCTAGCGTGGCCGTCGTCGTGGGGTCGCGGCCGCCTCACCGTCGAGGGCGGCGAGGGTCGGGTGCAGATCGGCGAACCCGGCGATCACCGCGTGGGCGCCGACCTCGACCAGCGTGGCCGCGTGGTCGTCCGTGCAGTGCCCACCGCCCGTGAAGCCGATCACGCGCATCCCTGCCGCCAGGCCGGCGCGCACGCCGTTGACGCTGTCCTCGACGACGGTGCAGGTGGCCGCGCGGACGCCCATCCGCTCGGCGGCGAGCAGGAACAGGTCCGGGGCCGGCTTGCCGTGCTCCACCGCGTCCGCCGAGAAGACCGCGCCGTCGAACAGGTCGGCGAGGCCGGTGTGGCGCAGCTTCCAGAGCAGGCGGGGCAGCGGTGTGCTCGACGCCACGCAGCGCCGCCGTGCGGCGGCCGCGGCCGCCCGGGCGCCGGGGATGGCGGTCACGCCGGCCTCCACCGCGGACCGGACGTGGGCGTCGAGGTCGGCGAAGAAGCCCGGCGGGGGCGCCGCCCCGAGCTGGTCGTGGTGGTCGTCGTGCAACTGGCGGTGCCAGTCGCCGGGGGCGAGCCCGACGAAGCGGCGGACGTAGGTCGCCCGTTCGTGGTGCACGCCCGCGGCGGCGAGGAAGGCCATCTCGGCGTCGACGGCGATCGCCTCGCTGTCGACCAGCACGCCGTCGCAGTCGAAGATGAGCATCCCGCCAGGGTTCCCGCGGCGCCGCGCGCATGCAACCGTGTGCGACATGCGGGATTCCCACGCATGCCGTATCGACCCCGTACTGTGGGTACGGTGCTGCCATCCACGGCCGGGCGGCACACCGAGGTGTCAGATGGCGAGCAGGGTCGTCACCGTCGTCAACGACAGCGGACTGCACGCACGGGCGGGCCGGGCGTTCGTGAAGTCGGTGCTGGACCAGAAGTGCGCGGTGTCGGTGCGCAAGGGCGACCGCGTCTTCGATGCGCGGTCGACCGTGTCGATCATGTCGATGGACTGCCACCCGAACGACCAGATCGAGATCATCGTCGAAGGCCACGACGCCGAGCGGGCACTCGCCACCCTGGTCCGACTGGTCGAGCACGGCCTGCGCGGGTACTGACCCGGAGGACCGCCTGGCCGCACCGGGTGCGCTCGTGCGCCCGCACCCGCGCCGGGAGTGCGCGCCGGCGCGTCGGGACCGCCGCGCCGACGGGGACGGACGCCCGGCCACGTGGTTGTGGCGCAGCGCCACCTGGTCGCCGATGACGCCCCTCCAGCGGCGGCAGCGGCGCGCGCCACCGGTGCTGACGGTCGCCATTGCCCTACACTGAACATTCGTATAGCATGCTGTACATGCGTTCAACCGAGCCTGACTCCGTCGATGACCGGACCGCCCGTGCCCGCATCCGCGACGCGGCGATCACCCGGTTCGCCGACGACGGCGTCGCCGCGACCAGCGTCCGCGCGATCGCCGCGCAGGCGGGCGTCTCACCCGGCCTGGTGATCCACCACTTCGGGTCCAAGGATGCGCTGCGCCACGCCTGCGACGAGCACATCGCCGCGATCATCCGCAGCAACAAGGAGAAGGCCATGGCTGCCGGTGCGACGTTCGACCCCGTCTCGGCGCTGCGCGACGCCCAGCACGACGTGCCGCTGACGCGCTACCTGGCCAGCACCCTGGTCGACGGGACTCCGCACGTGGCAGCGCTCGTCGACGAGCTCGTCGACGACGCGGTCGGCTACCTGCGGACCGGTGTCGAGGCCGGCACGCTGCGGCCGACCCGCTACCCCTACGAGCGCGCCGCGATCCTGACCGTCTGGTCGCTGGGCGCGCTGCTGCTCCACGAGCACGTCGAGCGCCTGCTCGGCGTCGACCTGACCCAGGACCCGGCCACCTACGCAGGGACCGAGGCGGGCAGGCGGTACTTCGGGCCGGCCCTCGAACTGTTCAGCACGGGGCTGGTCTCCGACGAGGTCGCCGCGTCGCTGCGGGCGGCCTTCGTCGACGACGACCCGGACGACGCATCGGAGGCGTCATGACCGACATCGTGATCCGCACCGAGCGGCTGGTCAAGGACTACGGCACGGTCCGTGCCCTGGCCGGTCTCGACCTCGAGGTGCGACGGGGTGAGATCTTCGGCTTCCTCGGCCCGAACGGCGCGGGCAAGTCGACGACCATCCGGGTGCTGCTCGACCTCCTGCGGCCCACCGCGGGCCGGGCCGAGGTCCTCGGCACCACACCGGGCGCCGGCGGACCCACGCTGCGTGCGCGCATCGGCTACCTGCCCGGCGAGCTGGCCATGGCCGGCCGCACGACGGCCGGGGTGTACCTGCGCCACCTGGCCGCTCTGCGGCGCGGCGCCGGCCGCGACCGCATCGGACCGCTCGCCGAGCGCTTCGGCCTCGATCTCGACCGCCCGATCCGCGGGCTCTCGAAGGGAAACAAGCAGAAGGTGGGGGTCGTCCAGGCGTTCATGCACAACCCCGAGCTGCTGATCCTCGACGAGCCGACCAGCGGCCTGGACCCGCTGCTCCAGCGCGAGTTCCTCGACCTGGTCACCGAAGCGCGTGATGCCGGCGCGACGGTGTTCATGTCCTCGCACGTGCTCAGCGAGGTCGAGGACATCGCCGGCCGCGTCGCGATCATCCGTCAGGGCGTCGTTGTCGACACCGACGACGTGCGGACGCTGCGGCACCGGGCCGGTCAACTGGTCGAGCTGCGCTTCGCCGACCCCGTCGAGCCCGCGCGCTTCGCCGAGCTGCCGGGCGTCGAGGACCTGACCGTCGAGGACCACACCGTGCGGCTGCTGCTCCGTGGCGAACCGGACGCCCTGCTCAAGGCCGCCGCCGCCCACCACGTCGTGGGCTGGTCGGCGCAGGACCGCGAGCTGGAAGACCTGTTCCTCGACTTCTACCGGATGCCGGCCGAGGGCCGGCGCCACGAGGAGGTGGCCGCGGATGGCCGCTGACACCACGCCCGTCCTGACCGGGGTGCTGCGCGACCAGCGCAGGTCGTTGCTGCTGTGGAGCGCCGCGCTCACGGCGGTGGCCGGCCTGTACATCAGCGTGTACCCGGCCATCGGTGGCGACGAGATGGCCGCGATGGTCGAGACGATCCCCGAGGGCATGGCGACGGCGTTCGGCTATGACGACATCGGCACCGCCGGTGGCTATCTGTCGTCGACGGTCTACGGCCTGCTCGGTCCCGTGCTGCTGCAGGTCTTCGCCATCGCGACGGGCACGCGCCTCATCGCGGGGCAGGAGGAGGACGGCACGCTCGAGCTCGAGTTCGCCGCGCCGGTCAGCCGCGGCCGGCTGGTGGCCGAGCGGCTGGCGGCGCTGTGGCTCAACGTGCTGGTGCTCGTCGCCGTGCTGACCGCCGTGACGCTCCTGCTCGTGGCCGCGTTCGGCCTGGACGTCGCCGTCACCAACGTGCTGGCCGGCTCCACCGGCCTGCTGTTGCTGGTGCTGGGCTTCGGCACGATCGGCTTCGCTGTCGGCGCGGCCACCGGACGCCGGGCGATCGGCCTCGGTGTCGCCGCCGGGCTCGCCGTGCTGGCGTTCATGTTCGATGCCATCGGCCCCACGATCGGGGCCGGGTGGATGACGGCGGTCTCGCCCTTCTCGTGGTTCCTCGAGGACCGCCCGCTGCTGACCGGCTTCGACGCGCAGGGGCTCGCGCTGCTCGCGGTCGTGCCCGCGGTGGCCGCGGTGGGCGCGCTGATCGGCTTCACCCGTCGTGACCTGATGGTCTGACGAGGCGGCGCGCCGGCAGGCTCCCGGGCTATCCACCGCCCGCCGGTGTGGCAGCGCGATCACGGAGGATGCGGGTCGACTGCGTCGCGATCAACGGCACCAGCGCCAGCGCGCCGGCGATCAGCCAGGCCTGCACCGGGACCGTCGTCAGCCCGAGCACGTCGCTGAGCGGCCTGATGCCGAGCGCTGCGGCCTCCAGCGCAGCGGTGGTGGCGAGCGCGCCCCACAGCCACGGGTTGCTGGTCGCGCCCCGGAACCCCGATCCACGGTCGGACCGGGCGTTGAAGACCGTCAGGACCTGACCGGCCGACATGGCGATGAACGTCATGGTCTGCGCCTGCGCCGTGTCGAGGCCGAGCCACAGCAGTGCCGCGCCGTAGGCGCACAGCCCGACCGCGGCGACCAGCGCCGCCTGGCTCAGGATCCGCCGGATGACGTCACGGGAGATCACCGGCTCGTTGGGGTCGCGCGGCGGTTCACGCATCACGTCGTCCCGACCGGGCTCGAGCGCGAGCGCGAACGACGGCAGCACGTCGATCACCAGGTTGTTCCACAGGATCATGAGGCCGGCCAGTGGCGGTGCGAACCCGAAGATGATCGCGGCGGTGATGACCGCCACCTCGGCGACGTGCCACGAGAACAGGAACTGCCCGAACCGGCGGATGTTGGCGAAGATCCGCCGACCCTCCTGGACCGCCGTCTCGATCGTGTCGAACTCGTCGTCGAGCAGGACGATGTCGGCCGCCTCCCGCGCGACGTCGGTGCCACTGCCCATCGCGACGCCGACGTCGGCCTGGCTCAGCGCGGGTGCGTCGTTCACCCCGTCGCCGGTGACGGCGACGACCTCGCCGGCCCGCTGCAGGCCCTCGACGATGCGCAGCTTGTGCTCGGGGTCGACCCGGGCGAACACCTCGACGTCGGCGATCACGTCCGCGAGCTCCTCGTCGCCCATCGGCGCGACGTCCTGCCCGCGGACGACCTCTCCGGTCGACAGGTCGATCTCCTCGGCGATCGCCCCCGCGGTGTCGGGCCGGTCACCGGTGATCATCACCGTGCGGATGCCGGCGGCGTGCAGGGTGGCGACCGCCTCGACCGCCGTGTCGCGCGGCGGATCGTGCATGCCGACCACGCCGAGGACGTCGAGGTCGGCGAACAGCTCGTCGTCGGGGGCCTCCTCGCCCGGCGCGTCCCGGCGGGCCACGGCCAGGGTGCGCAACGCCTCGCCGGCCATGCGGTCGGCCGCCTCGGTGAGTGCGGCGTGACGATCGGGGTCCAGCAGCGCCTCGGGTGCCCCTTTCACGTGCACGGTGCCGTCGACGACGACCGCCATCCGCTTGGTC
This sequence comes from uncultured Actinomycetota bacterium, assembly GCA_964450395.1. Taxonomy (GTDB): domain Bacteria; phylum Actinomycetota; class Nitriliruptoria; order Euzebyales; family JAHELV01; genus JAHELV01. The sequence goes on along the minus strand of CAYVGE010000094.1, from coordinate 5,744 downwards.
TCGGAGCTGAACGGCACCTCCCGGCTGCGCGCGTGCTCCTCCCGCAGCTCCCGCCAGTCGACGTCGTGCTCGTTGCCCGCGCGCAGCAGCGCGACCTCCGTGGGGTCGCCGACCGGATCGCCGTCCGGGTCGATGTCGGCGTCGTTGCACAGCGCCGCGCTGATCCACAGCTGCCGCTCGTCGGCGCCCTCGTCGAGCTCGACCTCGACGACGTCCATCTCGTTGCGGGTCAGCGTGCCGGTCTTGTCCGAGCACACGACCGTCGTCGAGCCCAGCGTCTCGACCGCGGGCAGGCGGCGCACGAGCGCGTTGCCGGCCGCCATGCGGCGCATCCCGATCGCCAGCGTCAGCGTCGCGACCGCCGGCAGCCCCTCGGGCACCACCGCGATCGCCAGCGCGACGGCGATCTCGACGACCTCGTTCACGTCCTGCCCGCGCAGCAGGCCGATCCCGAACAGGACCACCGCGCCGACGACGACGACGATGGCCAGCCGGCGGCTGAGGTGCTCCAACCCCTCCTGCAGCGGTGCCTTCGTGGTGTCAGCCGACTCCGCGAGGTCCGCGATGCGCCCCATCTCGGTCGCGCGACCGGTCGCCACCACGATCCCGCGGCCATAGCCGGACGAGACCGTGGTGCCCATGAACAGCATCCCGGTGCGGTCCCCCACCGCAGCGTCCGCGTCGACCGCGTCGGGACGCTTGTCGACGGGCTCGCTCTCGCCCGTCAGCGCCGACTCCTCCACGGCGAGGTCCTCGGCGCTGAGCAGCCGGACGTCGGCCGGCACCCGCTCGCCCGCCTCGACGATCACGACGTCCCCCGGCACCAGCTCGGTCGCATCGATCTCGTCACGCCGGTCATCGCGTTCGACGTCGGCGACCGAGCGCATCATGTCGCGCAGCGACGCCACCGACCGCGCCGCCTGCAACTCGGTGACGAACCCCACGATGGTGTTCACCACGAGCACCACCACGATCGCGATGGCCTCGATCACCTCGCCGACGACGAACCCGGCCACGGCCGCGCCGATGAGCAGCACGACCACCGCGTTGGCGATCTGATCCCACACCAGCCGCCACCACGGCGTCCCGCTGTCCTCACCGAGCGTGTTGCGCCCGTACCGTTCCTGCCGGGAGCGCGCGTCGTCGCTGGACAGGCCCGTCGCCGGGTCGACCTCCACGGTCGATGCGACCTCGTCGACCGGCATCGCATGCGGGTCCTCGACGACTGCGGTGCGCTCCTCGGGCATCCGCCACCTCTCCTGTTGCGTTCCGCGCCATGCCCGGCCCCAGCGGGGTTCGGGAGCGGCCATCGGCCACGACGATCGTGCCCGGGGGGTGTTCCGCAGCGGTGCACGGATCCTGTGCACCACCATGTCCGCCCGGACGGTCGAGGATGCATCCGGATCCGCCCGGCGCGCACCGGCGCAGCCTGCGGAGTGGTCCCGGAGCTGCGCCCGACTCACCGTAGCCCTGCGGCTGTCCGCGGCCGCCCGTGCATCCGGCTGTATGGCATCGAGGGTACGGTGCCGCGAAGCTGTCGGTGGCAGCAGCCAAGGAGCAGCACGTTGAGCACCGGATGGCAACTCGCCCTCGTCGTGGCGTTGATCATGGCCAACGCGTTGTTCGCCGGAAGCGAGATCGCCCTGATCTCCCTGCGCGAGGGCCAGGTCCGACGTCTCGCGCAGCAGGGGCGACGCGGCCAGCTGACCGCCCAGCTCGCCCGCGATCCCAACCGCTTCCTGGCGACCATCCAGATCGGCATCACCCTCGCCGGGTTCCTGGCGTCGGCGACCGCCGCCGTCACCCTGGCGGAACCCGTCATCGAGCAGCTCACCGCGCTGGGCGCCGCAGCCCGACCGGTGGCGATCGTGGTGGTGACCACGCTGTTGACGTTCGTGACCCTGGTCGTCGGCGAGCTGGCGCCGAAGCGGCTGGCGATGCAGCACGTGGAGCGCTGGGCCCTGCTGGCCGCGCGGCCACTCGCAGCCCTGGCCACGATCACCCGTCCGGCCGTGTGGCTGCTCGGCAAGGCGACCGACGCCACGATCTGGCTGTTCGGTGGGGACCCCGGCCGCGGCCGGGAGGCGGCCACCGACGAGGAGGTCCGTGACCTGATCGCCTCCGGGGGGCTGTACACCCGCGCCGAGCGGCAGGTCATCACCGGGGCGCTGGAGGCGACCGATCGCACGCTGCGCCAGGTCGTCCGTCCGCGACCGCAGGTCCTCGCGTTCGCCGGCGACCTCTCGGTCGCGGCGGCGATCGACCAGCTGCGGGCCGCGGGTCACACCCGCGCCCCGGTCTACCGCGAGCGGCTCGACGACGCCGACCGGGTCGTGTCGCTGCTCGACCTCGTCGGACGGTCCGGTGCGGTCGCCGACCACGCCCGGACCGCCGTCGCGCTGCCGGAGTTCCTCCCGCTCATCGACGCGCTGCGTGCGCTGCAGACCGCGCGGCACACGATGGCCGTGGTCGTGTCGGAGTACGGCGGCGTCGAGGGCATCGTGACCGTCGAGGACCTCGTCGAGGAGTTCGTCGGTGAGATCCACGACGAGTACGACCGCGACGTCCGGTCCGCGGTGCGGCACCCCGATGGATCACTGACCGTCGCGGGCCACTTCCCCGTTCACGACCTCGTCGACCTCGACGTCGATCTCCCCGCTGGCGACTACGTCACCGTGGCCGGGCTCGTCCTCGACCACCTCGGTCGCCTGCCGGGTCCCGGCGACGAGCTCGACGTCGAGGGCTGGCGCATCACCGTGCTCGGCGTGCAGCACCACGCGATCCAGCAGGTGCGCCTCGTCCCCCACGCGCCGGCCGACCAGGCCGATCCGGCCGACGCCGTCGAGTGACCGACGCCGGGCGCAACCGCTGCGGCATCTGCCGGCCGCCGGCGATCTCGCGCGGCAGCGCCGTGCCCGCCCTCAGCGGGGGCGCACCGCTGACACGGTGACGGCGACGGCCACCGAACCGTGCTGCGCCGGCGGCAGCAGCTCGCGCATCAGCTCGATCAGGTCGGGGGTGAACAGCGGGTACCGGGCGACATCGTCGAGTGTGAACGGTCGCCGTTCGAGCACGGCGATGTCGGTGAAGCCGACGTTGGCCAGCTTGCGGGCGAAGACACGCTCCGCCAGGGCGCCGGACACTCACCCGGCCCACGCCGAGGGGTGCGTGAGGATCTCGGTGGGCAGGTCCTCCTCCCGGATCGTCAGATCCGACACGCACAGGCGACCGCCCGGTCGCAGGACGCGGTGGGCCTCGGCGAGCACCCGGCTCTTGCGCGGCGACAGGTTGATCGCACCGTTGGAGATGACGATGTCGGCCGACGCGTCCGCCAGCGGCAGGGCCTCCATCGCCGCGCGGCACCAGGCGACGTTGCCGATCCCGGCCTGCCCGGCGAACGTCTCGGCGCGTTCGACCATCTCGGCGAGCACGTCCACCCCGGTCACCCGGCCGGTGGGGCCGACCGCACCCGCCGCCAGCAGGGCGTCGATGCCGGCGCCGCACCCCAGGTCGACCACCGACTCGCCCTCCTGCAACCCGGCCCACACGACCGGGTTGCCCACCCCGAGCGCCCACTGCCGGGCGCCCACCGGCAGTGCCGCCAGCTGCTCCTCGGTGTAGCAGGCCGTACCGGCCCCATCCGCGGAGTCGAGCGCACGGTAGGCGTCGGCGACGAGCTCGTGGATCTCGTCCTGGTACATGAGATCCCTGCTCATGCCGGCTCCCTGCCGAGCGTGTCGAGGAAGCCGGTCAGGTGCCGTTCGACCTCCGGCGGCAGGTCCGGCCCCGCCGCCGACCGCAGCAGTTCACGCAGCGCGGCGGTGAACTCGGCCTCGCCGCAGCACCGGCGGCACAGCGCGAGGTGCTCCTCCACCAGGATGCGGTCGTCAACATCGACCTGGTCCTCCAGGTACTCCCACAGCCGGCGCACGGCTTCGTTGCAGCTGATCACCGCACGGCTCCTCTCGGGTCACTCACCAGGTCGCGCTCCTGGGCGTAGTCCCACAGGGCACGCTCGAAGTGCTTGCGTCCCCGGTGCAGCCAGGACAGCACCGTGCCCCGCGCCACCCCGAACATGCGGGCCACCTGCTTGGTCGAGTGCCCCTCCATGTGCACCAGGACCAGCGGTACCCGGTACTTCGGATCGATGGTGTCGAGGACGTTCCACACGTCCTGGCGGGCGAACGAGTGCAGGAAATCCAGGTGCACGCTGTCGGAGTACGGCCAGGGATCCTCTTCGGCGATCTTGCGGTACAGCGAGTAGTCGGGGCGGGGGTCGGCGGGCTCCTCGCGGGGACGGACCGCCTCCCGGCGGTGGCGATCCCGCACACAGTTCAGCAGGATCTGGCGGAACCACGCCGGGGCGGCCTCGACGTCACGCAGGCCGTCGAACGCCCGGTAGGCCTTGAGCAGGCACTCCTGGACGGCGTCCTCGGCGCGGTCGCGGCCCACCAGCCGGTACGCGAGCCCGTACAGCCACGGCAGCTGCTCACGAGCGACCGCCGTGAAGCCGGCCTGCCCGGCGGCTGGGATCGTCTCCGCCTCAGAGGTCATCCCGCGCTCACCTCGCTCACCTCCCGTGTGCAGCATCCCCGTCACCACCATGGACGCATGCAGACCCGCAGCTATTGCAGCGTCCGCCGTTCCGATGTGGGACGGCGGACGCTGCGGCGTGGGCCATGTCCGGTCAGACCACCTCGAGCGAGGTCAGCACGGGCACCTCGTTGGCGATGACGTCGCGGACCGGTGAGGTGTCCTGGACGTACTGGCACAGCTCGGCGAGCTGGTCGTCCGTGGCGTTCGGGCTCGACACGCGTCCCCGCACACGGATGCCCGTGAAGCCGGGGCGGGGCCCCTTCTCGCCGAGGAAGGACCGCACGTCGAGGTCCCCCTCGACCTCGTACTCCATGCGGGTCAGATCGATGCCCCGGGCCGCGGCGTTGGCGACGTACCCCACCGCGTAACAGAACCCGAGGGCCTGGAGCACCAACTCGACGGCGTTGGGACCGCGGTTGGCACCCAGCAGGACGGGCGGTTCGTCACCGTCGAGGGTGAACGGCTGTGCGCGAGTGTCATCCTCCTGGCCGGCGTGGGCGAAGCGCCCGATGGTGCCGACGTTGTACGTGCCGTCCTTCCAGGCGCTCGTGGCGCGGAACGTGAAGGTGCCGACGGCCGCGTCGGTTCGGGTGGCGTCGATCGTGTCGAGCAGTTGCTGGACGTCGATCCCATTGCGGACCGTGGTCGTCGTCATGTCGGTCGTCCTCCTGCGAGCGGCGGCGTCCGACCCCGAACTCCGAGCCGGACCTTGCCACCAACGACGAGGAGGATCGCCGGGTTATTGCACGTCGGGGCGTACGGTGCCGAATGCAATCGTGGAGCCGCTCCCGACGTCTGTAGACGGTGAAGGCCGTGATCTGACCCCGGAGCACACCCATGAACGCAACGAGATCGACGGACACCGAACGCACCGGGACACCGGTGGACCCCGAGGCGCTGCGCACCGAGGTGCGCCGCAAGTACCGCGACGTGGCGGACCGCCCCGACGATGCGCACCACTTCCACACCGGCCGGGACCTCGCTCGGCGCCTCGGCTACCCCTCCGAGGTGGTCGACGCGCTGCCCGACGCCGCGGTGGAGTCGTTCGCGGGCATCGCCGACCCGTTCTCGCTGCGGACGCTCGCGCCGGGCGAGCGTGTCGTCGACGTCGGGTCCGGCGCGGGCTTCGACAGCATCGTCGCCGCCCG
>CAYVGE010000093.1:12700-14607 GCA_964450395.1 uncultured Actinomycetota bacterium | reverse complement strand
ATGATGAACAGCATGGCCACCAGGTAGAACTGCACCGAGAAGCGCATGCCCGACAGTCCGTGCTCGGGGATGATCCCGGACTCGTAGGCGGCGCGCTTGGTGGGGTTGGGCTTCGACGGGCCGAGCCGCGCGGACACCAGCAGCGACACGCCGACGAACAGCACGGCGACGGTCACGAGCAGCGCGAGCGGCAGGTACTCAACGAGCATCGCGTGGTCCTCCCGTGGTCGGCGGGGCGGCGGTCATCGGTCGGTGCCTGTCGCTGGGTGGCGCGCACACCGGGGCGGCGCTGCGGTGGTCATGTGGGGACGCGGCGCCCGCCGCGCGGCGGGCGGACGGCGCCCAGCCTATCGGCACGACCTGGCCCCCTCGGCAACACCCACCCCGGCTCATGCGGCGGGGACGGCCCGCGACAGCAGGTTCAGCACGGCGTCGGTGGCGTCGCGGCTGCGGTGGTTGACCAGGTGCGCCATGGTCCGGAACACGAACTGCATCAGCTGGAACCGTGGCATCCCGTAGACGGTGCACAGCCGCATGACCGTCGGATGGCCCATGAGGCCCACGAACGCGCGCCCGAGCGTGTAGTAGCCGCCCCAGGCGTCGGCCACCGCCGCCGGGTAGCCGTCGAGCTCGGCGAGCGTCCCACGGGCCAGCGCGCGGTCGATGGCCTCCGCCGCGAACGCACCGGCCTCGATGGCGTAGCTGATGCCCTCGCCGTTGAAGGGGTTGACCATGCCGGCGGCGTCACCGATCAGCAGCAGGCCGCCGTGGACCATCGGCCGGCGGTTGTGCGCCATGGGCAGGCCGGCGCTGCGGGGCGTGCCCTCCCGGGTGCCGGGATGCAGCTCCCACTCGGGTGGCAGCGTCGCGATCCACTGGTCGAGGACCCCGCGGTAGTTGGTCGACCGGAAGTGCGATGACGAGTCCAGCAGGCCCCAGCCCACGTTGACCAGTCCACCGTCGAGCGGGAAGATCCACCCGTAGCCCGGCAGCAGCTCGCCGCGCCCGTCGTCGCCGGACGGCACGCGCATCTCCAGGAAGCCCTCCATGGCGTCCATCGACGCGCGCGGGCTGTGGTGGTAGGCGCGGATCGCGACGCCCATGGGACGGGCACGGTCGCGGTGCAGGCCGGCACCGATCGCGATGCGTGACGAGTTGCCGTCGGCGGCGACGACGATGGGGGCGCGGACCTCGCCGTGCCGGCCGTCGTCACAGCGGTAGGCCACGCCCACGACGCGGGTGGCGTCGCGGTGGTCGGTCACGGGCGCCAGCGCCTCGGTGCCCTCCCACAGCTGCGCGCCGTTGGCCACGGCGTGGCGGGCCAGCGTCTGGTCGAACACCGACCGCGTGGCGGTCACCGAGTGCGCGGGGAACTCGTCGAGCTCCGGCCACGGCAGGTCGAGCACGACGCCGCCGCCGTACATGCGCAGGCTCTCCTGCCGCGCCCAGCCGTCCGGCGTGCCCGCGGCCTCGTCGTGCAGGCCCAGCAGCTCGAGCGCCTTGACCGCCCGCGGCGTCAGCGCGTCGCCGCAGACCTTGTCGCGCGGGAAGCGCGCCTTCTCGAGCACCAGGACGTCGTGGCCGGCCTGGGCGAGGAACGTGGCGACCGCGGAGCCACCGGGGCCCGCCCCCACCACCACGGCGTCGACGTGGATCGTGGGCTCGGGGGTCGGCGCGGGGTCGGGACGTGTGCGCGGACGCCGTCCCGGCGCCTCGACCTCGCCCTCGGCCATCTGCGCGTCACCCTCCCGGATCGTCGGGCCCTGCGGTGGTCGCCTGCCGACGCGTCCCGTGGGCCTGCGGCCAGGGTAGCAACCACCGCCGGCCTTGTGATCCGATTCACAACATCACTCCCCCGCCGTGTGTCCCCCGGTTCCCGGGAACCGGCCGCGTCACCCCGACGTTGC
>CAYVGE010000093.1:0-12600 GCA_964450395.1 uncultured Actinomycetota bacterium | reverse complement strand
CCCCCGCCGTGTGTCCCCCGGTTCCCGGGAACCGGCCGCGTCACCCCGACGTTGCCGCTCCCCGGAACACCGGTCAGGCGCCCGCACGACGGCAGACGGCCAGCAGGTAGGGCAGGTCGACGGCGAAGGTGCCGTCGGTCGCCACGTTCCAGCGACGGTTGGCCGCACGGACCGCCTCCCACACCGCGTCCCAGCGCCCGGCCGCCCGCAGCGCGTCACGCGCCAGGATGTAGGGGCCCGACGCGGTGAGCAGGAAGTCCGCGAAGGCCGCCTCGGAGGGGAACGCCCACCGCAGCACGTGGCGGGTCGTGCGGAAGGTCAGGCCCGTGCCGGCGAAGCACGCCGCGATGTGGTCGACGTCGCCCCAGTCCTGCGGCGACGCGGCGGCAGCGCCGCGTCCGCCGGGGTCGAGGCCGCTGGCCGCCAGCGCGCGGTTGATGATCGCGAAGGCGGTGGCCCCCTGGGTGGATGCGTCGCGCTCCCACACGGTGAACGCGACGGTTCCGCCGGGACGGCACACGCGGGCGAGCTCCCGCGCGACCGCGTCGTGGTCCGGGACGAAGATGTGGGCGAAGCTCGACAGCACCCGGTCGAAGGCCTCCGCCCGCCACGGCGGCTCCTCGGCATCGGCGACCACCTGGTCGACCGTCACACCGGCGTCGGCAGCCCCGGCGCGCAGGGTCGGGAACCAGGCGTCGGTGTGGTCGAACGCGACGACCCGGGCGCCGCGGGCGGCGGCCGCGAGCGCGACCGAACCCGAGCCGGTCCCCACGTCGAGGACGCGGTCCCCCGGCCCGACCCCGGCGGCATCGACCAGGTGGGCCGCGACCGGCGCCAGACGCGCCGCGACCGTCGGGTAGTGCCCGGTCGCCCACATGACCCGCGCGGCGTCCCGGCGGGCCGCGCGGTCCGCGTCGTCGCTCATGGCCGGGACGATACCGGGACCGGCACGGGCGGGACACCGGGGCGGCGCGCCGTACGTCCCACGCCGGTCCAGCACGCCAGGCAGCCGACGCCCACGACGATCACCGACACGTTCCGCAGGACCAGCGCCGCCGCCGGCCACGTCGCGCCCGCCCGCAGCTGGTCGAAGCCGAACGGGTAGCCGGCCACGGTCAGCACCGTGACCAGGGAGAGCAGCGGTGCCAGCCACCACGCGGCGCGCGGCGTCGCGGTCATGGCGAGCGCGCCGACGCCCAGCAACCAGACCACGTACTGCGGCGACAGCACGGGGCCGGCCGCGAGCAGCAGCGCGGTCATCGCGGTCGCCGCGAGCGGCAGCTCGGCCCGGGCCCGCCACCGGTCACCGCGCCACCGGACCCAGGCGACGGTGGTCACCAGCACGGGCACCGCGACGCCGAGCACCGCGCTCCACACCAGCGCCGCCGCGGCGCCCGGCCCCGCGATGCCGAACGCGGCGTGGTCGTACACCACGTCGTGCGGCCCGCCGGCCACCCGGCGCAGGTTCAGGACCGACCCCCAGGTGCTCTCGAGGTGCAGCGCCCGACCGACGTGGTACCCGACGACGTCGTGCCACACCGCGGCGGCCCGGGCCAGGTGCGGCAGGCACGCCGCCGCCAGCCCGAGCGCCGCGCCGCCCGCGACCCGCGGCCAGTGCCGGTGCGCGGCGACCGCGACCAGCGGGAGCACCAGCACCGGGACCAGCTTGGCGGCCGTCGCGAGCCCCATCCAGACGCCTGCGGTCGCCCAGCGACCGGCCCGCGCGCGCTCGAGCCCGAGCAGCAGCCCGACGGCGGGCAGCAGGTCCAGCCGCCCGTACAGCACCGCCCCGAGCAGGGGCGGCAGCACCAGCCACGTCACGGCGCCACCCCTGCCGCCACCGCGGCGTCCGGTGACCACCAGCGCGGCCAGCCCCGCCAGGTCGACCAGCACCAGCAGGCCGACGAACACCGGCACCGACAGCTCGCCGCCGCGGAGCAGGCCCGGCAGCAGCACGAACGGCAGGACGCCTGGCGGGTACTCGATGTCGACGTCGACGTAGGCGGCGTGCCCGTCGCCGACGATCGCCGCCACCCAGCTGGCGTAGCGCGCGACGTCGCCGGTCGGGTCGCTGACCGCACCACCGTAGAGCGTGGGGTGGAGGGTCAGCGCGATGGCGGGCGCCCGGGTCACCAGGAAGGCAGCGAGCCACGCGACGGCGGCGGCGGGGTGCGACCGGTGCCGCGCCCCGACCACCCTCCTGCGCACGCTCACGGCTGCCGTCCGGCGCTCGCGGCGTCGGCGCGGGCGGGGCCCGGTGCCGGCCGTCCCGGTGGCGCCGGCGCCGCGGGCGGGCCCGACCGCGTGACGCCACCGTCGACCGGTCCGGGTCGCGGCGCGCGGTACAGCCGGACCAGACCCGTCGGCCCGGACCGGTCGACCAGCGCGAAGCCGGCCTCGGCCAGGTCGACCCGGTCCGTCGGGTCGAGGTCGTAGCCGACGAGGACGAGGTGATCGAGGGCGCGGCCGGTCGTCTCGGCGTAGCGCGCCGTGATGCCCGCCAGCGCCGCCGGCCGCAGGTCGCTGCCGTGGAGGCGGTTGCGGGGGAAGCCACGCAGCGCCGGGAGCGGGTCGAAGCGCGACCGGTAGCGGATGGGCCCGTAGCCGGACCCCGCGTCCAGGGTCAGCGCCGGGACCGCCCCCGCCCGCAGTGCCAGGCGGTCGACCACGTGGACCAGCGGCGCCGTCGCCTCGCCGCCGGGGGTGCGGGCGGCGACCGCCCCGAGCACCAGGGCGCCGCGCGGGATCGCGGGAGCCACCGACAGGACCTCCGCGGTGGCGGCGTCGATGGCGCGGTACGGCGCCAGGCGGGACTGCAGGAGCCCGGCGCCGGCGACCGCGCCGACGGCGCCGACGGCGACCACCGTCCATCCGGCACCCCGCGCGTCGGCGCCCGCGATCCACAGCAGCAGCGCGAGCACGGCCAGCAGCGCCACCCGGGGCTGGACCAGCGTCCCGCCGGCCAGCCGGTCCGGCACCAGCACGGCGGCGGCGCCGAGCGCCAGTGCCAGCGCGGCCCACAGGTCGTGTCCGCGCCACCCACCGCGCGCGACGATGCGCCGGCGCACCAGGAGCGCCACCCCCGCCCACAGGGCGATCGCCAGCACAGCGGCCCAGCGGGCGTCACCGGGTCCCACCTCGCCGACCTGCCAGCGCAGCAGCACCGCATCGGCCAACGCGGTCCACGGGTCGCGTGGCAGCGGCCGCGGTCGGACCGGATCGCTGGCCAGCAGGAACAGCACCAGCGGCACGACCGAGGGCGCGACCGCCGCGGCCAGCGCCCCGGCGCGACCGGCCACCACCCGCAGCGACCGGTGCCGGCGGACCACAGGCACCGTGGCGCCCAGCCAGGTCGTCGCCACCGCGGCGTAGGCGCCCACGAGCGCCAGCGGGTGGCTGACGGCGACCGCCACGAGCGCCGCCGCGGGACCGCCGACGGCCCACGCGTCGGTGCGGTGCACCACGCGCCGGTGCAGCCCGATGGCCACCAGCGCCAGCGCCACGCCCGCCGTGAAGTTGTACAGGCCGGTGTGGACCGCCCAGCCGACCGTCAGGGGCAGCCCCGCGACCGCCACCGGCCCGGCGTCGCGGCCGAAGCCGGCCGCTGCGTACCACAGCGCCGCACCGGTCCCGACCACCAGCAGGGCGACCAGCACCCGCTCGGCCACCTCCGCGCCGAGCGGCGCGGACAACGCGACGAGCAGCGGGTACGTGGTCAGGTTCGTCCAGCCGGCCGCGACGTTCGGCGCGTAGAGGTCGGCCAGCGTCCCGTCGGCGCCGGCCAGGAGCGCCCGCAGGCCGGTCGCGGCGAACAGGTGCGACGGTCCGTCCTGGGTGTGGGGTCCCCACAGCCACAACACGCCCACGTGCGCCACCAGCACCGCCACCCCCGCGACCACCACCGCCATGCGGACGACCGGCAGCGCGCGCCGGCGCACCACGGTGGCCGCCCAGGCCGCAGCGACCAGGTGGGACGCGTCGGACGCGTCGCCACCGGCCGGCATCCGGAGCCGGTGCGCCCAGCCGGTCACGCGGTCAGGCGGCGCGCACCGCGTGGTGCAGCGCGACGATGCCGCCCGACAGGTCCTTCCACCGGACCCGCTCCCACCCGGCGTCGCGCAGCACCCCGGCCAACGTCGCCTGGTCCGGCCACGCCATGATGCTGCGCGCCAGGTAGCCGTAGGCCGCCGGGGCGCTGGTGACCACCCGCGCCACGCGGGGCAGCACGCCGAGCAGGTAGCGGTGGTAGACGTGCGCGAACGCCGCGTTGGTGGGCGTCGAGAACTCCAGCACCGCCAGCTGCCCGCCCGGCCGCACGACGCGCCGGAACTCCCGCAGGCCGGCCTGCGTGTCGTTGAGGTTGCGCAGTCCGAACGCGATCGTCACCGCGTCGACGCTGGCGTCCGGCAGGGGCAGGCGCAGGGCGTCGGCGACGGTCCAGTCGACCCGGCCCGTCACGCGGCCGGTGCCCACGCGCACCATCTGGTAGCTGAGGTCGGCGACCAGCACGCGGGCGCCACGGGCCGCGATCAGGGCCGCCAACGCACCGGTGCCGCCCGCCACGTCGACCACGACGTCCCCCGGGCGCGGGTCGAGCGCCGCGACCGTGACCTGGCGCCAGTGCCGGTCGAGCCCGGCGGACAGGACCGCGTTGGCGGCGTCGTAGCGGGGCGCGACGCGGTCGAACATCCGCTGGACCAGGGCGGCCTCCTTCGTCGGGACGGGCCGGTGGTCGGGCAGCTCGGTCCGGTCACCCACGCGGGGTCTCCGTGTCCAGCAGGTCGTCGAGCTCGGGCCACGGGTCGTCGCCGTCCGCCCGCCACGACCGGCGCACGCCGGCGAGCACGGTCAGCACCTGGCGGCCGATCCCCGCCGACATCACGTCGCGGTAGGCGGCCGCCGCGGTCGTGGCCACGTCGACGCCCACCAGGTCGGCGCGTCGTCCGGGCGCGAGCACCCCGCTCTGGGCGGACCAGCCCATGGCCGCCGCACCGTCACAGGTCAGCAGGCGCAGCGCCTGCTCCTCGAGCTCCACGGGCCCGCCCGCGCCCGGCCAGAGCGCGACGCCCTGCGTGCGGGCGAGCGCGATCCACGCGGCCGCCTCGGCCAACGGGTCCTGATCGGGCACCGCGGCCAGGCTCTCGGTGCCCAGCGCCAAGGGCACACCGGCCCGGGCAACACGCTCGAGCGCCGGCGCACCCGTCTGCAGGCGCTCGTCGGCCCGGGGGCAGACCACCAGCGCCGTGCGCGTCGCGCCGAGCCGGCGCGCCTCGCGGTCGTCGATCCACACGCCGTGGGAGATCGAGGCGCCGGGGCGCAACGCACCGCACTCGTCGAGGTAACGCACCGGCCCGAACCCGGTCCCCTCCCCCAGCCACTCGTACTGTGCGCCGGCCGCCTGGGCGTGCTCGGCCGCCGGGCCGTCTCCGTGCCAGATGGCGCGCACCTCGGCCTGGTCGACCGCCGCGTGCGCGTGCAACGGCAGCTCCAGCTCGGCGGTCAGGGCGACGAGGGCCTGCAGGGTGCCGGTGCCGACCCGCGTGGGACCGGCCAGCGCGACGCCCAGCCGCCGGCCGGGCGCCGGCAGCCCCAGCGTGTGCCGCAGCGCCGACAGCACCGCGTCGTGCTCGCGGACGTCGACGTCGGCGATGCGCACCCAGGAGTCGCCGGCCAGCCCCGCGCGGACGGCGGCGGGCACGCCGGCTCCGCGGTGCACGACGTCGCCGACGCACGTCGCACCGTGCCGCAGGGCGTGCAGCACCCCGCGCCGGGCGGAGTGCTGCCAGCGGGCGTCGTCCCACTGCGCCGTGGCACCGTCGACGGCGCGCGCCCACAGGTGGTGCGGGCCCGGCTCGGCCAGGGCCGCGGCATCGGCGAGCTCCAGGTGGGTGTGGGCGTTGACCAGGCCCGGCAGCAGGACGCCGTCGAGGTGCTGCTCGCGGTCCGCCTCGCGGCGCAGGACGGTGGCCTCGCCGACCGCGACGACGGACTCGCCCGACACCAGCACCCCGCCGTCGTCCAGCGGTGGACCGGTCATCGGGCAGACGACGCGTGCGGAGTACAGGACGGTGCTCACCGCAGGCAGGCTAGTACGCGCGCGGTCGCGGCGTGCCGGCGCCGGGATCCGCGCGGGCGTCGCGGGCAGCCGTTCCGGCGGCGCACGCGGTCGAACGGCGGCGCGTGCACAACATCTTCACATCCCTTCGGTTCAACCTGCCCACCGCTCGGCCAGTGTCACTGCGGCCTGTTCCGCGGGACGGCTGACCCACAGAGACCGGCGATCGGGCGCGCACAGGACCGTCCGCGTCGCGGCCCCGTCCACCTGTGCCCGGGAGCCCGTCGACGCGACCTCATAGCATTGGCGGCATGGCGTCCCACGACCACCCGCTGCCACCGGCCGACGCCGCGTTGGCGGCCGCCCTGTCGGGCCCGCTGCCCGGCGAGGACGGCACCGACGTCGAGCTGCTGACGCTCGACGAGCTCGCCGAGCACCTGGAGCTGCCGACGTCGCTGCTGGAGGCCATCGAGCGCGAGGGCCTGCTGATCCCCCGCACGACCGGTGCAGACGACCCGCGGCGCTACACCGTCGCCGACGCCGAGGCGCTGCGGGCCGGCCTCGCGCTGGTCGAGGCGGGCCTGCCGCTCGACGAGCTGTTCAGCCTGGCGCGCGAGCACACGGCCGCCATGCGCACGATCGCCGACAACGCCGTCGAGCTGTTCCTGCGCTTCGTGCGCGACCCCATCCGCTCCGACGCCGCCGACGAGGACGAGGCGGCCGCCCGCCTGCTCGATGCCTTCTCGCGCATGCTGCCGGCGACCAGCGTGCTGGTGGGACACCACTTCCGGCGGCTGCTGGTCAACGCCGCCCACGACCGGCTGCGGGACCGGACGTGACCGACACCGCCACCGACGCCCACCGGGCGGCCGGCACGGTCCACGTCCGCACGGTCGAGGTCGACGACGCCGCGGCGGCCGCGGTCATGTCCGGCGCTGACTGGTGCTGGCTCGCGCCGTCGACCGAGGTGGCCGGCTGGGGCACCGCGCTGCGGGTCGCCGTCGACGACCGGAACCGCACCGCGGCGCTGCCAACCCTCGTCGCCCGGTACGTCGCGCCGCTGGGCGCCGCCGGCGCGGGCGTCGACGCCGGCGGTGCCGCACCCCCGCCCGTCGCGTTCGCGAGCCTGACGTTCACCCCGGGCGCCGCGGGATCGGTCCTGGCGGTCCCCCGCACCGCCGTCCGGCGCCGCGACGACCGCGCCTGGCTCACGGTCGTCGCCGACGCCCCGGTCACCGACGACCAGCTCGCGCTGCCCGACCCACCCGAGCCCCGCGACACCGGCCGGGTGCGCTACGCGGGGACCACCGCCGCCGAGATCGCGTGGCTCGACGCCGTCGACCGCGCCGTCCACCGGCTGCGGTCGGGCGAGGCCGAGAAGGTCGTGCTGGCCCGCGACCGGCTGGTCTACAGCGACGAGCCGTTCGACGTGCCGACCCTGCTGCGCCGGCTGCGCGACCGGTTCCCCCAGTGCTACACGTTCCGCGCCGAGGGGCTCATCGGCGCGTCACCGGAGCTGCTGGTCCGCCGCGACGGCGTCCGGGTCACGTCGCTGGTGCTCGCCGGCACCGCGCGGCGCGGCACCGACGTCGACGACGACCGGCGCATCGGCACGCAGCTGCTGCGCAGCGCCAAGGACCTCGCCGAGCACCGGCCCGCCGTCGCCTCGGTGCGGGCGACGCTCGCGCCGCTGTGCGACCGCCTCGAGGTCGAGGCGCAGCCGCACCTGCTGCGGCTGGCCAACGTGCAGCACCTGGCCACCGACGTCACCGGTCAGCTGACCACCGACGTCGACGCGCTGACGGTGGCGGGGATGCTGCACCCCACCGCGGCGGTGGGCGGCATGCCGACCGACGCCGCGCTGGCGCTGCTCGCCGAGCTCGAGGCGATGGACCGGGGGCGCTATGCGGGTCCGGTCGGCTGGGTCGACGCGGCCGGCGACGGCGAGCTGGCGATCGCCCTGCGCTGCGCCCAGCTGGACGGCGGTCGCGGGCGGCTGTTCGCCGGCGCGGGCATCGTCGCCGACTCGTTGCCGGAGTCCGAGCTGGAGGAGACGCGCCTGAAGCTCCGCGCGATGCAGTCGGCGTTCGGTCCCACCCCCTGACCCCCTCCGCGTGGCACCCGACGCCGCCATCCCGGCTCCCCCACCACGCAGCGGCGTGACGGCGCCCGGGCGCGGTCACGCGGTGAGGGCCTTCGCGACCGCGGTGGCCAGCTCGGCGTGCAGCGCCGCGTTGGCGTCGCGGTCGGTGCGCACCTCGATCAGGTGGATGCCGCCGCCGCCGAGCGCGGCCCCCACCAACTCGCCGAGGTCCCCGGCGCGCACCAGCGGATGGTACGCCAGCCCGTAGGTGGCGGCGAGCGAGGCCATCCCGATGCCGTGCGGCGTGCCGAACAGCCGCTCGAACCCCTGGACGTCACGGGCCTCGAGCAGCGAGAAGATGCCGCCGCCGTCGTTGTTGACCACGACGAAGACGACGTCGATCCCGTCGCGGTCGGCCAGGAGGAACCCGTTCTGGTCGTGCAGCAGCGACAGGTCGCCGCACAGCGCGGCGACCGGACCGTCGTGGGCCAGGGCGGCGCCCAACGCCGTCGACACGAAGCCGTCGATCCCACTGGCGCCGCGGTTGCCGAGGACCCGCAGCCCCGTCCGGGGGCGCATGACCGACGACAGGTCGCGCACCGGCATGCTCGACCCGACCACCAACAGCGCCCCGTCGGGCAGCACCGCGGCGAGGTCGCGGGCGGTCCGCGGCTCTGACGGCTCCGTGCGGGCGTCCAGCAGGCCGTCGACGGCGGCGAGGCCGGCGCGCTCGGCGTGCTGCCACTGCGCCAGGAAGTGGGAGTTGGTGCGCGGGCCGTCGAGTCGGGCGAGCACGTCGCGCAGCAGCGCCGACGGGTCCGCCCGCACGATGCGGGCCACGGTGCGGCCGGGGTCCAGCCAGGCGCCGTCCGCGTCGACCAGCACGGTCGTGGCGATGCGGTCCAACCAGCGCCGCACGGCGCGCGTCAGCACCGGTCGGCCGGCGACCACCGCGACGTCGGGCACGTGCGCGCCGGCGAAGCCGTCGTCGGCGAGCAGCAGGTCGGACGTGCTGGCGACGTGGTCGCCCGTGCGCGCGCCGCTCAACGGCTCGGCGATGACCGGCCACCCGGCCGCCGCGGCGAACCCCGTCGCCACGACCGGGTCGACCTCGACGTCGCCGAGCACCAGCACCCCCCGCGGCGCGTCCGCGACCAGCGCGGCGACCTCGTCGGCCACCGCCGGCGCGGGCACCGCCAACCCGGCCGTCCGGCGCGTCCACGGCGCCCCGTCGGCGCGGCCGCCCGGCACCTCCGCCCAGACCACGTCGTCCTCGGGGATCAGCGGGTCGCGGAGGCCGACGTTGACGTGGACCGGTCCGGCGGGGGGTCCGAGGGCCTCGGCGACCGCCCGGGTGGCCAGCGACCGCCACAGGCCGACCTGCCCGTCCCCCGGCTCGGCCACGGGCACATCGACCGCCCAACGCGGCGCGCCGCCGTACAGCCCTGGCTGGGCGATGGTCTGGTTGGCCCCGGTGTCGCGCAGCTCCGGCGGGCGGTCGGCCGTCAGCAGGATCAGCGGCACCCGCGCGGCGTCGGCCTCGACCACGGCGGGGTGGAGGTTGACGGCGGCGGTCCCCGACGAGCACACGACCGCGGCGGGCACCCCGCCGGCCCTGCCCACGCCGAGCGCGAGGAAGCCCGCGGAGCGCTCGTCGATCTCGACGTGCGTGGCGACGCCGGGGTGGGCGTCGAACGCCAGCGCCAGCGGCGCCGAGCGCGATCCCGGAGCGATCACGGCATGGCGCACCCCGCCGCGGGCGAGCTCGTCGACGAGCACGCGGGCCTGGGCGGTCGAGGGGGTCACGCGGCGACGACCTGCCGTGCGGCCGCCAGCCGGTCGAGCAGCGCCGTCCGCGTGCCGTCGTCGGCGCGCCACCGCTCGAGCAGGCCCGTGTCGGGCTGCGGCCGGCGGATGGCCAGGTGGCCCTCGACGGGCGTGAGCGGCGCGGGCGTCACGTCGCCCGCCAGCAGCGCCATCGTGCCCAGGCCGCAGGCGTGCGGCAGCTCGGGCAGCGCCGCGGCCAGCGCGAGCCCGGCGGCCAGGCCGACCGACGTCTCGACCGCCGACGAGACGACCACGGGCCGCCCGCACGCCTCGGCGACCTCGAGGCAGCGGCGGACGCCGCCGAGCGGCTGCACCTTGAGGATCACGACGTCCGCGGCCTCGATGCCGGGCACGTGCAGCGGGTCCGGTGCCAGGCGGACCGACTCGTCGGCGGCCAGCGGCACATCGACGCGGGTGCGCAGCCGGGCGAAGTCGGCGAGGTCGGCCACCGGCTGCTCGGCGTACTCCAGGTCGAAGCGCGCCAGCCGGCGCAGCTTCGCCGTGGCGGTGTCGAGGTCCCAGGCGGCGTTGCCGTCCACCCGCAGCCGGCCCGCCGGCCCCAGCGCGTCGCGGACCGCCTCGACGCGGGCGACGTCCCCGTCGTCGCCGACCTTGACCTTGGCGGTCGAGCACCGCGACGCCCTCGTCAGCTCGTGGGCGCGCCCGGGCTCGACGGCCGGGATGATGGCGTTGACCGGCACCCGCGCGCGCCGGGGCTCGGGCCAGTGGGTGGTGGCCGCCTCGACCGCCGCACGCCACCACCGCGACGCCAGGTCGGGGCCGTACCCGGCGAACGGCGACCACTCGCCCCACCCGACGGGCCCTCGCACCAGCAGCCCGGTGCGCACCGGCGTGGACCGGAAGGGCAGGGTCAGCGGGATGGCGAACGCGGCGACGACGGCCGTCGCGTCCGCGGCGACGGGGTGCGGTCGCAGCGGCATGCCGCAGATCGTAGAAGCCCCGGTGGCGTCGATCAGAAGAACTGCCCGGGCGCCACCGACGCCCCGACCAGCCCGAGCGTCAGCAGCATGCCGTACACCAGCTGCAGGCGGCCGGTGGCGGCGAGCGCACCGATCAGCTCGGCAGGGTCGTCGTCGTGGGTGCCGGCGGCTGCGCGGTTCTGCGCGCGCAGCGCCAGCGGCAGCGCCAGGAAGCCCAGTGCGGGCCACACCGACAGTGCCACCAGGGCGACCATGCCGGTGCACAGCATCGCGGTGTTGAGCAGCACGATGAACAGGTAGAACGTGCGCTGTGGCCCGAGCCGCACGGCCAGGGTGCGCTTGCCGGTGGCGGCGTCCGTCGGGATGTCGCGCAGGTTGTTGACGACCAGCAGCGCGACCGACAGCAGGCCGACGGGCACGGCGGCGACGGCGGGCAGCCAGCGCAGCGCCTCGTCCTGCACGTACGCCGACCCCATCGTCGCGACCAGCCCGAAGAACACGAACACGAACACCTCGCCGAGCCCGACCGAGGCGTACGGTCGTGGCCCTCCGCTGTAGCCCAGCGTGGCCAGGAAGCACAGCGCGCCGACGACCACCAGCTCCCACCCGACCGCGGCGGCCAGCGCGAGCCCCGCGACCGCGGCGACGCCGAGTGCGAGCACCATCGCCGTGCGCATCCGCGCCGGCGTGACCAGGCCCGACGCGACCGCGCGCCGCGGCCCCCGCCGCTCGGCCGTGTCGACGCCGCGGACGCCGTCGAAGTAGTCGTTGGCGAAGTTGACCGCGACCTGCACCGCCAAGGCGACGACCAGCGCGGCGACCATGCGCCACGGGATCAGCCGCGTCGCGGCGGCCGTGCCGACCAGCACGGGCGACACCGCGGCAGGCAGCGTGCGGGGCCGCGCGGCGGCCACCCAGACCTCTGCCGCCACTGCTGACTCCTGCGGATCGCTAGCGTTGTGCTCGTGGACCCGTCGCAGGCTAGCGCGCCGCCACCCGCTGCACGGTTGATCGCCGTGCGCGCCGCCGGCATGGCGGCGCTGGCCGCCATCGAGCGCGCCTGGGACCTCGGCGACGCCGTGCTGCCCCTCGACCCGGCGCTGTCCCCGGCGGTGGCGCGGACCGTCGCGGCCGACCTCGGCGCCGACGAGCTGGTCGGCGGCGACGGCGTCGAGCAGCTCGACGGCGGCGTCGCGGTCGCCTCCGGCACCGCGCTGGTGGTCCGCACGTCGGGCACGACCGGCACCGCCCGCGGCGTCGTGCTGAGCCACGCCGCGCTGCGCGCCGGCGTCGCCGCCAGCGTCGCCCGCCTCGACGCCGCCGCCGGCGCGCGCTGGCTCGGGGTCCTGCCCGTCCACCACATCGCCGGGCTGCTGGTCGCGCTGCGGGCACGCATGGCGCACACCGTGCCGGTGCTGCACGACCGGTTCGACGTCGACCGCGTGGCGAGCGAGCCCGACGTCACCCACATCGCCCTCGTGCCGACGATGCTGCACCGGCTGCTCGAGCACGGCGTCGACGTCGCGCGCTTCACCCGGATCCTGCTGGGTGGCTCGGCGGCCGACCCCGCGCTGCTGGCACGTGCGGCGGCGGCCGGGGCCCGGGTCGTCGTCAGCTACGGCATGACCGAGACCGCCGGCGGCTGCGTGTACGACGGGATCCCGCTCGACGGCGTCGCGGTCGCGGTCGATCCC
>CAYVGE010000092.1:3340-14623 GCA_964450395.1 uncultured Actinomycetota bacterium | reverse complement strand
CGCTGTACTCGTTCTTCCGCGGCACCTGCCTGCTGTTCTACCGGGATCTCGCCGGCGAGGACGCGTGGATGCCGACGGTCCTGACGCTGGGCGACGTGCACCCCGAGAACTTCGGCGTCATGCCGAGCACCGACAACGTCCCGATCTTCGGCGTCAACGACTTCGACGAGGCCTACTACGCCCCGTTCACGTGGGACCTCAAGCGCGGCGCGGTCGGCTTCATGATCGGCGCGCAGGTGGAGGGCGAGCTGGGCCGCAAGCACCAGCGCCGGATCGCGACGCACTTCATCCGCGGCTACATCGAGGGCATCACGACGTTCGCCCACGACGAGACCGAGCAGGATCACCAACTGCGCGAGGACAACGCCCCGAAGCTCATCCGCAAGCTGTTCTCCGACGCGTGGGAGCGCCGCAGCGAGTCGCTCGCCGACGACTACCACGACGAGTACGGGCGGGGCTTCCGCGTCGACGACGAGCTGGTGCCACTGTCGAGCCGCCGCGACGAGTTCCAGGAGGTGCTCGAACGGTTCGTCCGCGAGAACGACATCGACGTGCCGCAGCGGGCCGGCGACATGCGCGTCAAGGACGTCGCCATCCGCAAGGGCCAGGGGACCGCGTCGCTCGGCCTCGCCCGCTACTACCTGATGATCGAGGGCCCGCGCGCCGACGCGACCGACGACCTGATCCTCGAGCTCAAGCAGGCGCGCCGCTCGGCGCTGGCCGGGCTCGTGCCGCCGTCGGAGTTCGGCTTCGAGGGGCAGGGCGACCGCATCGCCCACGCGCAGGGCGTCCAGCTGGTCCGCGGTGACGTCTTCTACGGCAACGTCGAGTTCGAGGGCCTGAGCTTCATGGTGCGCGAGCGCGCGCCGTTCCGCGACGACATCGACCTCGACGACCTGTCGAAGAAGCAGTGGCGCAAGTACGCCGCGATCTGCGGCCGCACGCTGGCGCACTCGCACGCGCTGTCGGACGACATCGGCAACCTCGACCACGACATCGAGCCCAAGATCGTCGAGGCGGTCGGCGCGCACGACCTGTTCACCGACGACATCCTGCGCTTCGCGGACGAATCAGCCGACCGGGTCCGTCGCGACCACGAGCTGTTCAGGGCGGACCACGCACTCGGCGCGTTCCGCAGCGTCGACGTCGTCTACCGCTGACGTCGCGCGCCGGCGCGCGCCACCGCCCACGCCGGGCGTCGAGGCCCCGCCGCCAGCCCACGGAGTCCTGCCCCGCCCCGCGGGCGTGCGCCGTCGACCGGCACGCGCATGTATCTCCCCGTGGTGACGGCGCTCTCCTCAGCGACGCGGCCTGCCTGGAAGGCTGGTCGCCGGCCGTCCGGGATGCGGGGTACCCGATGAACCTGCCGCGAATGCTGCGACCTCTGCCCGGGCGACCTCCGCTTGGGGTGACGCCCGCACTGGTATCGAACGTGCCGGTCACGGTCGTCTCGGGCCCACGGGGCGCGTACGCCGCCGAGTCGCTCGCAGCGCTCCTCGAGGGCCAGGGCCGGTGGCAACAGGCGGTCTGGTTGCGCGCCGACGCACGCAGGCCGACGGCCGTCGCCGCACAGCTGGCGGACGCCTGTGCGTATCGGTGGGCGGGGCCCGACGTCGCCGGTGAGCTGCCGCTCCACGCGGCGCTGCACCTCGCGCCGCGGGCCTCGACGGTCGTGGTCGAGCTGCGCCACCGCGCGACACCCGGCCTCGGGCGCCTCTTCGACAGCGTCCGGTCGGTGCTCGTCGAGCGCGCGGCGAGCCTGGTGGTCGTCACGCCCCACCGGAGCGACCGCCTCACGGTGCCGCACGACGCGATGGTCGCCGCGGCCGCGGTGACCGGTCCGCCGGTCCTCGATGCCACGGGGCTGCCCGGCGACGTCGGTGAGCGGCTGGCGCGGATGACGGCCGATCACCCGGCGCTGGCCCACGACGTGGTCGACGCCGCCGGGGTGTGGCCCCGTGACCTGGTCGCCGGGGCGATCACCGGCCGGTCGACGTGGCGCGGGCTGCTGGAGCACCTGACGGCCACCCTGGTCGCCGAAGTGTCCGCTGATCAGCGTGGTGCGCTCGAGCAGTGCGTGGCGACCGGACACTGCCACCCCGAGGTGGTCACGGGCACGCTGGTCATGGATGCGCTGCGGCCGTGGGTCGTGCCGCTCGAGCAGGAGTGGGGCTGGTTGCGGCCAGTCTGGCGCACCGTGCTTGCCCGGCATCTCCGCACGCCCACGATGCACGGCCGTACCCGCCGCGCGCAGCGGCCGGCGATGGGGGCACCGACGACCCTGGCGCCGGCGCCCGCCCGCGACATCCGGTTGGAGGCCCGGACGCTGGGCACCTTCGAGCTGCGGATCGACGGGGTCGCCGTCCAGACCTCACCGGGCCACCGCGGCTCCGCCGTGCTGCGGTACCTGTTGGCCCGCTCCGGGTACGCCGCCTCTCGCGACGAGATCCTCGAGGAGTTCTGGCCCGACGTGGACGTCAACGTCGCGCGCAACCGCCTGCAGGTGGCGATCAGCGGTGTCCGACGGGTCCTGCGGACGGTGACGACCAGACCGATCGTGGAGTACCGCGACGGTGCCTACCGCATCGCCGACGGTGTCACGGTCCACATCGACGTCGACCGCTTCGAGCAGGCGCTCGTGGCGGCCGCCACCGCGGAGACCGACGGCCGGGCCGACGACGCCCTCGCCGCGTACGGCGAGGCGGTGCGGCTGTGGCGTGGCGACTACGCGAGCGAGACGCCGTACGAGCAGTGGAGCATGTTGACCCGCGAGCACCTGCGGCTGCGCTACGTCGACGCGCTGGACCGCATCAGCCGCTTGCAGCTGGAGGCCGGCGAGGTCGACGCGTGCATGGCCACCGCCCATCGGATGCTCGACATCGACCCGGCGCGCGAGGATGCGCACCGCCTGCTGATGCGGTGCCACGCGAGCCTCGGTCGGGTCCACCAGGCCCTGCGCCAGTACGACCTGTGCGTCCGGGCGCTGCGCGCGACCGTCGATGCGCAACCGTCCCTGGTGACCCAGCGCCTGCGTGACGCGGTGGTCGCCGGACGGGTCGCACCGGTCTGACGGCAGGGCGCCCGGCCTCGCGCCCGTCCGCGTCGTGGGTGAGCTCCCCGGACGCGACACCGTCAGTGACCAGGGTCAGGTCCACCTGATGCGCCGACCGCCGACGAGCCTGCCGGCGTCCAGGATCAGGTGGTGCTCGTACGTTCCGGCGTTTGCCTCGTCCGCGGCGCGGCCGACCGCCCCGGTGGTGCGTGCCAGGGCGGGCTGATCACCGCCGTCGGACGTCCGGGGGCGCGGCGGGGGCGCCGGGCGTCGGAGCCCGGGCGGTCGCCGACGCCCGGCGCCTGGCCTCGTCCCGCACGTCCGGAGCGGGTCGCTGGCGACCCCCTTGACCCGGAGCAGCGCAGTGACCACGGCGGCCAGCGATGACCAGGTGCGGACACCCGCCTCGTGGAGCTCCGCTTCGGTCGTCGGCCCGATGCCGGTCAGCACCCGGAACATCGCTGCGTCATCGGTCATGGGACCTCAGCTCCGGGGACGCGGTGCCTACTCCGTGTCCTCGACCTGGATCAGCGGCCCCTCGGAGAACCCGATCATGTCGTAGCCGGGCTCACCCAGGTCGCTGTTGAGGAAGACCGTGACGGTCAGCTTGTACACGCCGGCGTTCGGCAGGTGCTCTTCGAGCCCGCTGCCCGGGTTCACGACGATCTCGGCCTCGTAGTCCAGCTGCGACGACTTGGCGTCGACGAACACGGTGCCCAGCTCGATCTCGGGCCCTGGGCCCATCGACTCGGCGTAGCAGGTGACGCGCCAGTCGTTGTCTTCGAGCGCGGCCAGCCACAGCTTGGCCAGCGCGCCGAAGACGCGCCACTCGACCTTGACCGTGAAAGGCTTCTCGGGGTTGATCACGCGGTTGGGCAGACCGCCCGTGACGGGCGGCTGCTCGAGCACGGTGACGGAGGTGATGTCACCCTTCGCGGCGTCCACGAAGGTGCCGGAGCCGGGAGGGAACTGGATCTCGAGGTTCGGGTCGAACTGTCCCATGGTGGATCTCCTTGTCGATCATCGACCCCTCGTGGGGCCGTGGCGACAAGGTGCGCAACGGCGCTGAGCAGCCACCCGCAGCCGGCTGAGCGCGACGGCTCAGCCTTGGCTAAGGACCGGATGTGATCAGTTGCCGGCGGACGCCCTGATGCGCAGGCCCTCGGTGCCCCCGGTGTGCAGGGCGAAGAAGTCGCCCCGGTCGATCACGGTGAAGCCGCCGGAGCGGCGGACCACGACGCGTCGATGGCAGCTCTCCTCCGGACAGATCATGACGACCTCGTCGCCGTTGTCGGAGTCGATGTCGAATCGGTGGGTGCGCTGCATCCGGTGTCCTACTGGGCGGACCGCCAAGCGTAGCCGCAGGGCACCATGCCGCGCGCGTGGCCAACCGCACAACGTCGCACGACCGCCCGCAGCGTGCGCGACGACCGGGGCGGCACCTGCCGGCCCGCCGTGCTCACTCGCGCAGCGACGCGCTGCGCTGCCGACGGGCGAACTCGCGCACCGCCGGGTGCCACCGCCGTCGCAGGATCGTCGTGAAGATCGCTCGCGCACCCGTCCACAGGCCCACGCCGGCCAGGGCGGTCGCGCGGTAGGCGAGCGACAGCGCGGTGCGGTCGTCGATGTCGGCGAGCCCGTGGGTCAGCGCGAGCACGGCGTCGTGCCGGCCCGCGGCGCTGTACAGCGCGATCCGCGCGACGGTGACGTCGGTCGACGGCGGCACGCGCTGCAGCACCCGGATGGCCCGCTCGATGTCCTGCTCGCCGTCGTGGTCGACCACCGTGCACAACGTGTCGGCGATGCCCGCGTCGCCCTGCCCGGCGGCGATGCGCCGGACCGCGGCGATCAGGGTCGCCGGCAGCCGGAGGTCCGGGTGGCCGGCGGCGACGGCGTCGAGCTCAGCGGGTCCCGCGGTCGGATCGACGAGCACCGCGGTCAACGCGGGCACGGGCGCGGCGGATGGCTCGGCAGCTCCGGCGTCGGTGGTGCCGGCGTCGGTGGTGCCGGTGGGCATGATCGTGTCGCACGGCAGGCTCATGGCGGGTCCCCTCCCTGAAGCTCGTGACGCCGCACCTCCGTTGCTGCCGGCGCGCCTCGTCAGGCATCAGCGCGTGACACTAGACACCGCGTCCAAGGCCTACATCCCCAGATCAGGCGATTCTGCGCTGAACAGAAGTATGAACGCTGCCGCAGGCGATCCCGCCGACGATCCCGAGCGCCGGTGATCGTCGTGCGCTGTGCGCGCCCGGCGCCGCGGGATCGCCACCGGCCTCCACGGCGGTGTCGGGCACACTGGGCCGCCATGCCCACTCCGCTCTCGTCCTTCCTGCCCGATGCGCCCGCCGACACCGAGGCGCTGATCGACGCGATCACCGCGTGGGCGGTGGCGCGCGACTTCGCGTTGTACCCGCACCAGGAGGAGGCGATCCTGGAGCTGCTGACCGGCAGCAACGTGGTGCTGTCGACGCCGACGGGCTCGGGCAAGTCGCTGGTCGCGCTGGCCGCGCACGCGCGGTCGCTGACCGGGGGCGGGCGGTCCTGGTACACCGCGCCCGTCAAGGCGTTGGTCAGCGAGAAGTTCTTCGACCTGTGCTTCGAGCTCGGCGCCGAGCGCGTCGGGATGATGACGGGCGACTCGTCGTTCAACGCCGACGCGCCGGTGATCTGCTGCACCACTGAGGTGCTGGCCAACCTCGCGCTGCGTGACGGTGCGCGCACCGACGCCGAGACGGTCATCCTCGACGAGTTCCACTACTACGGCGAGCCCGACCGCGGCTGGGCGTGGCAGGTCCCGCTGCTGAACCTGCCGCAGTCGTCGTTCCTGCTGCTGTCGGCGACGCTCGGCGACATGTCGTCCCTCGCCGCGGACCTCACCGGACGGACCGGCCGGGAGACCGCGGTCATCACGGGCACCGAGCGGCCGGTGCCGTTGGCGTTCGAGTACCACCGCAGCCTGCTGCACCACACCATCGAAGCCCTGCTCGACCGTGACGCGGCGCCGCTGTACATCGTCAACTTCACCCAGGCCGACGCCGTCACCCAGGCCAACGCGATCGCCTCGGTGACCAGGAAGCTCTCGGACGACCGCAAGGAGGCCGTCGCCGAGGAGCTGGCGCGGGCGCGGCTGACGTCGGGCTTCGGCCGCGACCTCGCCCGCCTGCTGCGCAACGGCGTGGGGGTGCACCACGCCGGCATGCTGCCCCGGTACCGGCGCGTGGTCGAGCGCCTGACCCAGCAGGGGGCGTTGCGGGTCGTGTCGGGCACCGACACCCTCGGCGTCGGGGTCAACCTGCCGATCCGCACCGTCGTGCTCACGCGGCTCTACAAGTACGACGGCACCGAGAACCGGGTGCTGACCGCGCGCGAGTTCCACCAGATCGCCGGCCGTGCGGGGCGCGCCGGCTACGACACCAAGGGTCTGGTGGTCTGCCAGGCGCCGGAGCACGTCGCCGAGAACGAAGCGGCGCTGGCCAAGGTCGCCGACGACCCGAAGAAGAAGCGCAAGCTGCGGCGGTCGAACCCGCCCAGAGGGTTCATCCACTACGACGAGACCACGTTCGAGCGGCTGCAGGCGTCGCCGCCCGAGCCGCTGCAGTCGTCGTTCCGGGTGACGCCCGGCATGCTGCTGCAGCTGCTGGACCGCCCCGGCGACACGTGGACGGCCGCCCGCGAGCTGCTGCTGGACAACCACGAGCCGCGCGAGCGCCAGCGCCACCACATCCGTCGGGCGATCGGGCTGTACCGGGCGATGGCCGACGCCGGCATCGTCCGCCGGCTCGACGAGCCCGACGAGGACGGGCGCCTCGTCGTCGTCGACCGCGACCTGCAGGAGGACTTCGCGCTCAACCAGCCGCTGGCCCCGTTCCTGCTGCACGCGCTGCCGCTGCTCGACCCCGGCGACGACGCCTACCCGCTGCACGTCCTGGCGCTGGTCGAGAGCGTGTTGGACCAGCCGTGGCCGATCCTGCTGTCGCAGCGCGACAAGGCGCGCGACGAGGCCATCAACGAGATGAAGGCCGCCGGGGTCGAGTACGAGGAGCGGATGGAGGTCCTCGAGCAGATCCGCTGGCCGCAGCCGTTCGCCGAGTGGATCTACCACCACTTCGACGAGTGGCGGGAGCACAACGCGTGGATCGAGGACCGCAACATCGCGCCGAAGGGCGTGGTCGCCGACATGTTCGACCGCGCCATGGACTTCCCCGAGTTCGTCCGGCACTACGGGCTCAAGCGCAGCGAGGGGCGGTTGCTGCGCTACCTGTCGGACTGCCTGCGGACGATGGAGCGCACGGTCCCCGACGAGGTCAAGACCGACGAGGTCGAGGACCTGCTCGACTGGCTGGCGGCCGTGATCCGCGCGACCGACTCGAGCCTGGTCGACGAGTGGCAGGCGCTGCTGGACCCCGAGGCGGTCGACGCGCAGGCGGCGGTGCGCGAGGAGTCCGGGGTCGAGCCCGAGGAGGAGTTCGACGTCACCGCGGACCGGCGGGCGTTCCGCACGCTCGTGCGCACCCGCGCCTTCCGGTGGGTGCAGCTGGTCGCCTCGCGGTCGTGGGCGGGCCTCGCCGAGGACCTCGAGGCCGCTGGGGACCGGGGTTGGACCGCCGAGCGGCTCACCGACGAGCTCGCGCCGTACTTCGCCGAGCACGACGAGGTGCGGCTGACCGGCGACGCCCGGGGTCCGGCCCTGTTCCAGGTCGACGACGAGGACCCGGAGGTCTGGCGGGTCCACCAGGTGCTGCTCGACCCCGAGGGCTACCGCGAGTGGTCCCTGTCGGTGGTCGTCGACCTGCCCGCCAGCGCCGGGGCGGGCGAGATCCAGGCGACCTTCGAGGGCCTGCACCGCCGCTGACGTCCGTCGCATGCGCCGGCGGCGGGCCGGTTCTTCACTGGTGGGTATGACGGAGCGTAGTCTCTGCCTGAGCATGGGTGTGCGCCTGGTGTGCGCGAGGCCGCGGCGGGTGGCCCGGCCCTCGCGAAAGGCCCTGGCCATGCGGGATCGTCAACGGGATCGCGGGTCCGCGCGTGCCGGGCGCGCGGAGGCCTGCGCTACTCCGTCGGCTCGATGCCGGGGACGTAGTTCCCGAGGCTGTCGACCCGGTCGCCGAACTCCTCGACCGTGACGTCGGTCAGCGTCACGATGCCGATGACCTGGAGCGTCACGATGACCAACGCGATGGCGCTGGCCACGATGCCGCCGGTCGACAGCCCCAGGTTCTGGCGCTTCGGGTCGTCCTCGTCGGCGGCGCGCCGTCGCCCGATGACGCCCGTGACGACGCCGGCGAGTCCCAGCACGCCACCGAGCAGCACACCGACGAACGGCACGAACGCCACGACGATGCCCACCACCCCGAGGACCAGGGCGGCGACGGCGAACCCGTTGACCGCGATGATGATCGGCCGGTCGTCGTTGTTGGAAGGATCGAAGGTCATCGCACACCTCGCTGTCTCGTCGGTGAGGTCCCGTCGGTACTGGTGCTCACAGATCGCACATCAGATCCAGAAGTAGCTGACGACGCCGACGGTCAGCACGAGCAGGATGCCCGTCTGCACGCGGAAGTCGCGGTACCACGGCGCTTCCTGATCGGTCTGCGCGATGTCGCGACGGAAGTCCTCACGGGTGAACGTGATCTCGCGCATCGCTTCCCGGTCCGGCGTCTCGCCGATGGCGCTGATGACGATCATCGCGATGAAGCCGAGCACGAACATCCCCATGTTGAAGTACAGGTACTGGAAGCTCGGCAGCCCGAAGGTGTCGGTCCAGATGCTGGTGATCTGGGTCATGATGAACAGCGGGATGCCGATCACCAGGCCGGCCAGGATCGTGTAGAACGCCGCCGTGGCGTTCAGCCGCTTGACGAACAGCCCGGCGATGTAGACCGCGATGATCGGTGGCGTCACGAACGACAGCGCCGACTGGAAGTAGCTGAACAGCGACTCGAAGCCGGCGATGCTCGGTGCGTAGATCGCTCCGATGATCATGATCACGCCCGTCGTGATCCGGCCGATGCGTACCAGCGCCTGCTGCCCGGTGTCGGGACGCAGCCCCTTGATGAAGTCCATCGTGACCAACGAGGACGCGGCGTTGAGCGCGGAGTCGAGGCTGGACATGATCGCGGCGATCAGGGCCGCCATGACCAGGCCGCGCAGGCCGATGGGGAGCAGGTCGAAGGCCAGCGTCGGGAACACGAGGTCCGGGTTGTCCAGGTTCGGGTAGAGGAGGAGCGCGATGACGCCCGGGACGATCATGATGAAGATGTTCGGCAGCTTGAGGAAGCCGGCCCACAGCGCGCCCTTGCGTCCCTGGTCGAGGTTGTCGGCGCCCAGCGTGCGCTGGACGATGAACTGGTTGAGCGTCCAGTAGTAGAAGCCGAGCAGGATGACGCCCGGCAGCCCCAGCCAGGGGGTGAAGTCGGCGCTCGCCGGCCGGTACAGCTGCATCGCGTTCGGCTGCTGCTGGGTCGCCTGGTTCACGAACTCCGTCCACCCACCGACCTCGCCCAGCGCCAGCACGAAGATGGCGATGCCGCCGATGATCAGCAGGATGGCCTGCACGGTGTCGGTCACCACGACCGCCGACAGCCCGCCGAGGATCGTGTAGGCGCCGGCCACGAAGGCAAGGATCGCGACGGCCAGCCACAGGTCGATCGGGAACACGCGCGTGATCACCAGACCGCCGGCGTACAGGGCACCGGCGGTGTCGATGAAGATGATCGCGAGGATCGTGAAGGCGCTGAACGCGTACCGCGAGCGCTTGTCGAAGCGGGTCTCGAGGTACTCCGGGATGGTGAACAGCCCGGCCCGCAGGAAGTACGGCAGCATGAACAGCGCGAAGAAGATCAGCACGACGGTCGCGGTCCACTCGTAGTTGAAGACCGCGAGGCCGTTGTTGTAGGCGGCGCCCATGAGGCCGACAAAGCTGGAGCCGGACATGTTCGACGCGTACAGGCTGAACCCGATGAGGTACCAGGGCAACGTCTTGCCGGCCAGGAAGTAGTCCTCGCTGTCCTCCTGGCCACCGCGGCTGATCCACCAGCCATGGAACAACACAGCGATGAAGTAGACGATCACGATCGTGTAGTCGACGATCGCGAGGTCGAACTGGT
This sequence comes from uncultured Actinomycetota bacterium, assembly GCA_964450395.1. Taxonomy (GTDB): domain Bacteria; phylum Actinomycetota; class Nitriliruptoria; order Euzebyales; family JAHELV01; genus JAHELV01. Next base: position 4,465 of record CAYVGE010000092.1, on the reverse strand, counting down.
CCGGTGCCTGTGCGAGCAACGGCGACCGGGTGATCTGTGGCGGCATCGTGGGATCCTCCTCCGTCGTGACAGCCCGGCAACCGCACAGTCGGCCGGACCTGGTCGGCTTGCCGGGATCGTGGCCGGGCCGTCCGACGCAAAAACGTCGTCGAGCTGAGCTGGCGGCCACAGGGTGGACCGGCTCCCTCCCGAGGACCCGACAGTGGCTGCGTGCGCGGAACAGACGACGTCGGCATGGCGCCGTGCGCCACGTGCCCCACGGGCGGGGGTCGCACGGCGCCGAGGGGCCGAGCAGGTCGCGCTGTAGCCTGCGCCACGGTGACCGACCGGATCCCCGGAGGGCCAGACCGGCCCGGAGCCGTGCGCAGTGAAGGAGGAGCGCCGTGCCCACCATCGGCATCCTGCTGTTCGACGGTGCCGAGGAGCTCGACTTCGTCGGTCCCTGGGAGGTCTTCACGGCATCGTCGTCGCTGCTCGAGCGGTCTGGTCGCGAGCCCGACACGGTCGTCACGATCGCGCAGTCCTCGGATCCCATCCACTGCGGCAAGGGTCTGCGGGTGCTCGCCGACCACACGATCGACGAGCACCCACGGCTGGACGTCGTGCTCGTGCCGGGTGGTCAGGGCACGCGGCGGGAGATCGACAACCCCGAGCTGCTGGCGTGGCTGGCGGCCGTCGGCGTCGACGCCGCCTGGGTGACCAGCGTGTGCACCGGCTCCCTGCTGCTGTGGGGCAGCGGGCTGGCGAAGAACCGACGGGTGGCCACGCACCACGCGTTCGAGACCGAGTTCGAGCGCAAGGGCAACGTGCGCATCGTCCGCGACGCCCGCTGGGTGCGCGACGGGCGGCTGGTCACCAGCCAGGGCGTCTCGGCGGGCATCGACATGGCACTGTGGCTGGTCGGCCAGCTGCACGACCGGAAGCACGCACGCGCGACGCAGCGCTGGATCCAGTACGACCCGGCGCCGCCCTACGCCGCCGAGATCTGACGCTCGGCGGAGTCAGCCCTGGGCGACCGGGACCGCCGCACCGCCGGCGGGGCCGTCGGTGTCGGCGCCGGGTGTGGTGCCGCCCCCGTCGCCCGTGCCGCCCCCGTCGCCCGTGCCGGACCCGTCGCCCGTGCCG
>CAYVGE010000092.1:0-3240 GCA_964450395.1 uncultured Actinomycetota bacterium | reverse complement strand
GCCCCCGTCGCCCGTGCCGCCCCCGTCGCCCGTGCCGGACCCGTCGCCCGTGCCGTCGTCCGGGCCGGAGCCGTCGCCCGAGTCGTCACCCGGGCCGCCGCCGGACCCGGCGGTGGGGCCTGGTGAGGGCGTCGGCGTCGCGCCGCCATCGGGCCCACCACCGCCGCCACCAGAGCCGGGAGTGGGGCTCGGTGAGGGCGATGGCGCCGCCCCGCCGCCGCCCTGCGTGTCGGGTGACGGGCTCGGGCTCGGGGTCGTGGCGCCCGGGCCACCGGCCGATGACGTCGACGGATCGGTCTGATCGTCGCCGTCCTGCTCACCGGCACGGTCATCGTCGGCCACGGCCGACGTCCCGGTGTCCTCATGCACCGGCGCCGCCTGCTGCTGGTCGGTCGTGGAGCGGTCGTCGGTGCCGGCCCCGGCGACGGCCTCGCTGGCGTGCCCGCGGGCCGGCTCGCTGCCCTCCGACCCGGGCTGGGCGACGCTGTCCGCAGGCGGCTGGTCCGGACCCGAACGCGCCGACAGGGCTCCCGCTCCGGCGGCGATGACCGTGAGCGCGATGACGGCCACGACCCCGGCGAGGATCCGCCGCGTCTTCGACGGCCTGGCGTCGTCGCGCGCCTCGGCCAGCCAGTCCGGGACGTCGTCGGGGACGGGATCACCGGGCCCGGCCGGATCCGCGCCGGCACCCGCCGCCGGCAGCGCGCTCCGCGGCGCGGTCGTGGTCCCCTCGTCAGGGCCGGCGCCGGTGGCCAGCTCACTGGTCTGGTCGTCGTAGGCACCCGTCGCCGCGGTCGTGGCGAACGGGATCACGCGGGCGTCATGGGAGCCGGGGGCCGAGCGGGCCTCCATGGCTCCGACCAGCGCCGCGCCGGTCGCGACGGCGTGCTTGGGGTGGGCATCGAGCGCCACCGGGCGGCCGAACGCCTCCGTCACGAGTTCGGCGACCAGGGGGATGCGCGAGGATCCGCCGACCAGCAGGACCGTGCTCAGGTGCTCGGGCATGATGGCCGCCGCCGCCAGCGCCCGGTGCATGGCGGCGATCGACAACTCGAGCGTCGGGCGGATGGCCCGTTCGAGCTCGACGCGGGTCAGCCGGACCTCGGTCTGGATGCCCGGCAGCAGCACCGGGATCGTCGCCTCGGTGTCCGTGGACAGTGCCTCCTTCGCCTCGACGCAGTCCCGCCGCAGCCGCGTCAGCGCCGCGATCGTGGCGGGGTCGTCCACGTCGAGGGCGTCGAGGGCGTCACCCAGCGCCGTGCGCACATGGCTGACCACGGCCTCGTCGACGTCGATGCCGCCGAGCCGCTCGACGCCCTCGGGCCGCCCGAGGATCGAGAAGCCGTCGGACGTCTTGCGCATGATCGCCACGTCGAAGGTGCCGCCGCCCAGGTCGTACACGGCGATCAGTGCCCCGGGGCTCACCCGCTCGTTCGCCGCATAGGCGATCGCGGCCGCCTCGGGCTCGCTCACGGTCCACGAGTGCGCCACGTGCGACGAGGTCACGCACTCGTCGAACAGGTCCTGCTTGTAGCCGCCCCAGTTCGCGGGGTGGGTGGCGACCAGGTGGCTCGGTGGGCCGCCCTCCAGCTCGGTGACGCGCGCGACCACGGCGTCGAGCAGCGTGCCCAGCAACGTGTCGGGTGTGCAGGCGGTCCCACCCAGGCGCAGCGGGGTCGGGTCGCCCAGGCGGCGCTTGAACTCACGGGCGACGCGCTCCGGCTCGGCGACGGCCCGGCGCTCCGCGGCGTCGCCGACCAGCACCGCACCGTCGGCGCCCAGGTGGACCACCGACGGGATCGCCGCCGACCGGTTGCCCAGGCCGACCATCCGCACCTGGCCCCCGCGCGCGACGGCCGCAGCCGTCCAGGTCGTGCCGAGATCGACGCCCAGCTGGTAGCTGTCTGCGCTGCTCATAGCGTGCCGCCCCACCCCGCGTTGCGTGCGTCCGAAGCGCCTTCGACGCGCCACGTGTCCGAAGTACCGAGGGTCGTCGCCCGCCGATCGGTACGCATCGTCAACTTTGTCGATGCCTGTTTCACGCAGCCCCCTAATCGACCCCCTAATGCGCAGCGCGGCCCCCTAGCCGCCCCCTGATGCCGACCCCCGGCGGCGGCTGCCCACAGGGGGCACTTCCCCGACGCGGCGGGGGTGACCGCCGCCTACCGTCGTGCCAGTCGTCGGGCAGCGGGCCCGCGACGCCGAACCTACCAACTGCACCGGAGTGCACCCATGAGCATGAACGACGTGATCGACACGCTCCACGACTTCCTGGTCAAGTGGCTGACGGATGCGGGCTTCCGCGACCACTACGAGGGCGACCTCGAGAACGCCCTCCAGGACCACGACTTCGAGGACGTCGACGCCGACACCCTGAAGGCGTGCCTGCCGCTGGTCGCCGAGGAGCTGCCGCTGTCGTATCAGGAGAGCATCTACGAGTACCTGAACGCCGAGTCGAACGTCGACAACAGCGGGTACTTCGAGGTCAACCAGGGCGGCGGCGGGGCCACCGGCACCCAGGGCTCCGGCGGCGACCACAGCGGATCGGGTGGCGAGTCCGACCTCGACGAGGTCGTGCGCCACATCTACAACATCCAGAACGTCAGCGAGACCAACTTCAGCTACATCGACGACAGCGGCGACGTCAGCACGACGATCACCGCGCTCGGTGACGTCGACTTCGACCAGAACGTCGCCACCAACGGCGGCGTGGCGGCCGGCGGCGACGTCGAGGGCGTCAACACCGGCACCAACTCGGGCATCATCGCGGGCGACGACGTCGAGGACGCCGAGGTCTACCACGTCACCGGCGACGGCAACGTGACCGGCAAGGTCGACAGCGGCGCCAACGTCGTGACGGGCAACGCCGGGGTGGCAGCCGCGAGCGGCGCCTACGTGGCGACCGAGGACGTCAACGTCGGTGGGACGCAGTACAACGTCGACGCCGACGAAGGGTCCGCGGTGAACTTCGGCTCGGGCTCGGCCGGGGTCGACAACTCCGTCGACAACTCGGTCCGGTACGACGACTCGTTCAACACCGACAACTCGACGCACCTCGACGTCGACGTGGACGACTCGTTCAACACCGACAACTCGGTCAAGGACTCGTTCAACACCAAGACCGAGGTCGACATCGACGACTCGTTCCAGGACAACAGCGACAACTCCACGACGGACAACTCGCTGACCGACAACTCGACGAACACGAAGGTCGAGATCGAGGACTCGTTCCAGGACAAC
>CAYVGE010000091.1:6867-14625 GCA_964450395.1 uncultured Actinomycetota bacterium | reverse complement strand
TGATGTCGAAGAACGCGCTCAGACGGTCGACATCGTGCAGCTCACGCGCCAGCGTCGACGCGAGATCGAAGCGGAAGCCGTCGACGCGCATCTCGAGCACCCAGTACCGCAGCGAGTCCATGATGAGCTGGAGCACGTGCGGGTGGCGGGCGTTCAGCGAGTTGCCGGTGCCGGTGTAGTCCATGTAGTACCGGCGGTCGTCGTCGACCAGCCGGTAGTACGACGCGTTGTCGATGCCGCGCAGCGACAGCGTGGGGCCGAGGTGGTTGCCCTCGGCGGTGTGGTTGTAGACGACGTCGAGGATGACCTCGAGCCCGGCCTCGTGGAGCGCCTTGACCATCCCCTTGAACTCGTAGATGCCCCGGCTCTCGCCGCTGCGGGCCGCGTACTCGTCGTGCGGCGCGAAGAAGCCGACCGAGTTGTACCCCCAGTAGTTGCGCAGGCCCTTCTTGACCAGGAAGTGGTCGTGGATGAAGCGGTGGACCGGCTGCAGCTCGACGGCGGTGACGCCCAGGTCGCTCAGGTAGTCGACGATCGCGGGCGACCCCAGGCCGGCGTAGGTGCCGCGCAGCTCCGGCGGCACACCCGGATGGTGCATGGTCAGCCCACGCACGTGGGTCTCGTAGATCGTCGTCTCGAACCACGGCGTGTTGGGGTGGCGGTCGGCGCCCCAGTCGAAGAACGGGTTGGTCACGATGCCCTTGGGCACGTGCGGTGCCGAGTCGCGACCGTCGGGCACCGTGTCGTCGGCGTCCATGTCGTAGCCGAAGACCGAGGGGTGCCAGTCGACCCGGCCCTCGACCGCCTTGGCGTAGGGGTCGATCACCAGCTTCGCCGGGTTGAAGCGGTGGCCGTTCGCCGGGTCGTAGGGGCCGTGCACGCGGTAGCCGTACCGCTGCCCCGGACCGACGTTGGGCAGGAAGCCGTGCCAGATGAAGGCGGTGGGCTCGGACAGGTCGACGCAGGTCTCGTGCCCCTCGCGGTCGAACAGGCACAGCTGGACCGCCTCGGCGTGCTCACTGAACAGCGCGAAGTTGGTGCCGGTGCCGTCCCAGTGGGCACCCAGCGGGTAGGGCTTGCCGGGCCAGAGGTTCATGGACTCGGGCTCCCGTCGACGTCAGGGTCTCCGCCGGCTCTGGTGTACCCCGACACGAGCCACACGGTGCAGCCGCGAGGGCACTGGCGTGTGCATCCGCGCGAGTGCATAGAGTAGCGGAACCCTCCAACCTATCGGCTGCCGGGGTCCCACGCTCGCCGCCGATCCGCGACCACCCGTCGGGGCTGACCTTGATGCGATCACGACCGGCGGCCGCACTGCGGCTGCACGGCTGGCGGGATCCGTCGATCGTGGCCATCGCTCTGCTGGGGGTCGCCACCGGCTTCGCGCAGTACGCGCCGACCGCGTCGCTTGCCGACGTGGCGACGGCGTTCGGCGAGTCGGGGTCACGCGCCGCGCAGGTGGGGCTGTCGGGCACGACGGTCGGGCTGGGCCTGGCCGTCATCCGCTTCGCCAGCCTCGGTGCGCTGCCGATCGCGAGCATCGCCGACCAGCTGGGCCGCCGGCGGGTGCTGCTGTGGTGCGTCGGCGTCGGGCTCGCGCTGACGGCTGTCGCGGCACTGAGCCCGTCGTTCTGGGCGTTCGTCGCGATCGTCGCGGTCAGCCGGCCGCTGTTCTCGGCGACGACGGCCGTGGGCTCGGTGGTGGCGAGCGAGGAGACGCGCAGCGCCGACCGCGCCAAGGCCGTGGCGCTGGCCGCCGCCGGCTACGGCCTCGGCACCGGGCTGGTGTCGGTCGTGCGGGTGCCGATCAACGACCTGCTCGGGCTCGACTTCCGGGGCGTGTTCGCCGTCGCGCTGCTGCTGCTTGCCACCCTGCCCCTGCTCGCCCCGATGCTGCGCGAACCGGACCGGTTCGCCGCGCTGCGCGCCCGGCGGGAGGGGGCCGCCGCTACGACGCCACGCCTGCGGGCCTGGACCGCGGTGCACCCGTCGCTGCGCGGCCGGCTGCTGCTGCTCAACGCGGTCACCTTCACCTTCAACCTCGCGACCGGGCCGCACAACACCTACATCTTCTTCTACGCCGAGGGCGAGCTGGGGATCACCCGCGCCGGCATGGCAGGCGCGATCGTCGTGTCCGGGGTCCTGGGCCTGTGCGGGTTGCTGGTGGGCCGCTTCGTGTCGGACCGCGTCGGCCGTCGACCGGCGGCCGTCACCTTGCACCTGCTGATGGCGGCGTCGGTCGTGGTCGCCTACAGCGGCTCGGTGCCGCTGTTGTTCACCGGGTTCTGGCTGGGCGTGTTCGCCCAGGGCGCCTACGGTCCGCCGTTCGGCGCGCTGTCGACCGAGGTCTTCCCGACCAGCATGCGGGCCACCACCCAGGGTTGGGTCGCCGCGTCCGGCGTCCTCGGCGCGGTCGTGGGGCTGCTGCTGTTCGGGACGCTCAGCGACGTCACCGGCTCGTACACCACGGCGGCCCTGACGGTGTGCGTCATCGCCGGGGCAACGGCGATCGGCTACCGCTGGTTCCCCGAGACGGTCGGCCAGGAGCTCGAGGACAGCGCCCCCGAGCCCGGCGACGCCGTCACCGGGGAGTGACCCGGTCGCTGTGACGCGCCCGCTCCACGCAACGGGGCACCCGTCGTCCGTCAGCCGCCGGCGCGGACCAGCACCCGGCCCCGGGTCCGACCCTGCAGGATGGCGTCGAGCGTCTGCTCCAGGCCGTCGAGGTCCACCTCGTCGCTGGCCTCCAGGTGCGAGGGGCGCAGGTCGTCCGCCAGGCGTGCCCACAGCGCGCGCCGGTCGGCGATCGGGTGGTTCGCCGAGTCGATGCCCGCCAGCGTCACGCCACGCAGGATGAACGGCGCGACCGACGTGTGCAGCGCCAGGCCCGCGGTGTTGCCGCTGGCTGCGACGATGCCCCCGATGCCCGTCTCCGACAGGATCCTGGCGAGTGGCGCCCCGCCGAGGCAGTCGACGGCCGCCGCCCCCCGCTGCCGGGCGGGCGGCCGGTTGTCGGCGGTGTGGAGCCGGTCGATGATCTCGGCGGCGCCGCGGTCACGCAGCCAGTCGTGCGCATCCGCGTCGCCGGTGCTGGCGACGACCTCGTAGCCGAGCTGGCCGAGCAGGTCGACCCCGACGCTGCCGACCCCGCCGCTGGCGCCGGTCACCAGTACCTGGCCGTCGTCGGGCGTCACGCCGTGCTCCTGGATGCGCGCGACCGACATGGCCGCGGTGTACCCGGCGGTGCCGATCGTCATCGCGTCGCGCGCCGTCATGCCGTCGGGCAGGGCGACGACCCAGTCGGCCGGCACGCGGGCGTACTCGGCGTAGCCGCCGTGGTGGGCCACGCCGATGGCGTACCCGTGGGCGAGCACCTCATCGCCCTCGGCGACGTCGGGGGTCGACGACGCGACCACCGTGCCCGCGAGGTCGATGCCCGGGATCAGCGGGGAGACGCGCGCGACCTGGCCCTTGGGGATCGTGGCGAGCGCGTCCTTGTAGTTGACGCTCGACCAGGCCACCCGGATCGTGACCTCGCCGTCACCGAGGTCGTCGCGCCGCCACGTCGTGACCTCGCGGCGCACCTCGTCACCGTCCCTGGTGGCCGTGAAGGCCGCGAACTGCTCGGGCACGTCTGCCATGGATCCACACTCTCGGGTCGACTCACCGGCTCGCGCGGAGCCTGCCCGGGCCCGCGGCCGGTCGAACCCGGCCGCCAGGCGCCGGCGGTAGGGTGACCGGCTCCTGCGACGAAGGTCCGAGCGTGCTGCGCCCCCTGCTGGTCACCAACGACTTCCTGCCCGACGTCGGCGGGATCCAGCAGTACGTCGCGCAGATCGCCGCGCGCCTCGAGGGCGTCGGTGTGGTCGCCCCGGCCAACCCCGCGGCCGACGACGCCGCGCTGGGCTACCCCGTGTACCGCGGGCCGGCGCGCTACCTGTGGCCGACCGGGACGACGCTGCGGGCGGTACGCCGCGCCATCGCCGCGCACCACGCGTCGGTGGTGGTCTTCATGGCGCCGGCACCGCTGACGCCGCTCGGTCCGCACCTCGGCCGGCCCTGGGCGGTGTGCACGCACGGCGCCGAGCTGGTCCTGCCGGCCCGCCTGCCGGGCAGCCGCCGCGTGTTCGCGTCGGTGCTGCGACGCGCCGACCACCTGTTCGCGGTCAGCGACTACACCGGCGCCGTGCTGCGCGGCCTGGTGGGCCCTACCGGCCCACCGGTCGACCTGCTGCGCAACGGGGTGGACGTCGAGCGGTTCACGCCTGCCGTCGACGCCTCGCCGGTGCGCCGGCGCTACGGCCTGGGCGACGCCCCGACGGTGGTGACCATCGGGCGGCTGGTGCCGCGCAAGGGCCAGGACCGGCTGATCGCCGCACTCCCCCGGGTCCGCCGCCACGTGCCCGGCGCACGGCTGCTGGTCGTCGGTGACGGCCGCGACCGCGCCCGGCTGGCGCGGCTGGCGGCACGCGTCGGCGACGGCGGCGTCAGCTTCACCGGCCGGGTCGACTGGTCCGAGCTGCCCGCGTTCCACCGCGCCGCCGACGTGTTCGCGCACCCCAACCGCAGCCGCTGGGGCGGGCTCGAGCAGGAGGGCTTCGGCGTCGTGTTCCTCGAGGCCCAGGGGTGCGGTGTGCCGGTCGTCGCGGGGCGCAGCGGCGGCAGTCCCGAGGCGCTGGTCGACGGGCGCACCGGGCTGCTGGTCGATGGCCGCGACACCGCTGCCATCGCCGACGCGCTGGTGCGGCTGCTGGCCGACCGCCCCGCCGCGGCCCGAATGGGCGCCGCCGCACGGGCGTGGGTCGAGCGGCACTGGTCGTGGGACGCGATCGTCACCGGCTTCGCCGACGACCTGCGCGGGCTGGCAGCGCGGGGGCGGTGAGCCGGCGCGTCAGCAGCCGGCGTCGGGCGCGACGCGTTCGGCCAGCGCCAGGCGCGCGGACGCCGGCGGGTGGCTCCACCACCACAGCCGCTCCCACGTCGGTGGCGCCGGATCCGACAGGTTGCGCTCGACGAGCCCCCGCTGGGTCGCGCAGTAGTCCGCGACGGCGCCCGACAGCTGCAGCGCTCCGAGGTCGGCGGACGCCTCGACACGCCGGCTGGTCCACGCGGCGACCGGCATGCTCAGCACGAGCACGACCACCGCCGTGGCGACGACGACCGCGGCACCGTGGGGATCGCCGGGCGTCGCCTGGCGCCCCGCACGGACCCGACGGCGCAGGACTGCGTCGATCACGGCGGCGACCACGGTCAGGCCGGCCGCGGCGGCCAGCACGCCCCGCGGGATGTCCCGGTGGCGCTGGTGCGCCAGCTCGTGGGCGACGACCAGCGCGACCTGCGACGGCGAGCGCTCCAGGAGTGTGTCGTACAGCACGATGCGGCGACTGCCCCACAGGCCGGAGACGTAGGCGTTCTGGCGCACCGTGCGCCGGCTGGCGTCGGCCACCAGCACGGTCGCGTCGGGCGCGCCGGCCGCGTCGAGGACCGGGTCGAGGGCCTCGCGCACCGGTCCGTCGCGCAGGGGGACGAGGTCGAAGCGCAGCGGCTCGACGACCAACGGCGCCCCCATGGTGGCGACGGCCACCAGCACCAGGCCGGTGGGCGCGGCCAGCAGCACCCACCGCCGCGGCCACCGCCCGATCACCGCGTAGGCGACAGCGACCACGATCGCGGTCGACACGACGGCGATGGCGGCCTCGATCGCCTGGTCCGCCGCCCACCCGGTCACCGGCTGCGCGCTCAGGCCGAACCCCCTCGCGTGCAGGTGCGCCCAGAGACCGAGCGGGAGCTGCACGACGGCGCCGGCGAGCACGACGACGACCGCGACGGCGGTCGCCGCGCGGACGGGGCGGTGGGCCCCCACGCGGGCGACGATCGACGCGACCAGCCGCCGGCCGGCTGGCGTGGCTGCCAGCAACACCGGCACGGCCACCTCGAGCACCAGGCCGGCCACCGCGACCCAGCGCAGCGGTGTGCGGTAGGCGGCGATGCGGGCCAGCAGGTCGGGGCCGAACCACCTGGCCGCCGGCGGTGGCACGCCCAGGTCGGGCGCGAGCGGCCGGACGAGCACGGCGGCGGCGCCGGCGACGACCACGGCCGCGGTCGCCAGCAGCCACGGCGGCGTGCCGCCGGGCAGCCGGTCCCGCGCTGGTGTCGGATGCTGCCGGACGTCGGTGGTCACTTGGCCAGCGTGCCCGTCGTCGGCGGGCACGGCAGCGCCTCCATCGGCGACCTGGGGACCGTCGGCGGCAGGCGCCCGTCAGCGGTGGGCGCCCGTCACCGTCCGGCGGCGCGGTGCACGGGCAGGAAGCGGGTGCGCGGCGCCAACCCCGCCCGCTGCAGGGCTCGGACCGCCCGCGCCTCCTCGAGATCGAGCACGACCGCCTCGTCGTCGCGGTCGAGCAGCGCGGTCACGATGCAGTCGTCACACGCCGTCGTGTGCTGCATGGCGCAGTCGTTGCAGTCGATTCGCATCGCGCACCCTCCACGGCAGACGAACACACGTTCGGTGAACCGTAGCACAGGCCACGGACCTCCCGCTACCGTTGCCCGGACATCTCTCCGAGGGCCCGCATGGACACCCGCATCGTCTGGTTCCGCCGCGACCTGCGGCTCGACGACCACCCCGCGCTGCACGCCGCGCTCGCCGACGCTGACGGCGACACCCGCGTCGTGCCGCTGTTCGTGTGGGACCCGGCGATCACCGAGCGCGGCCGCGTCAGCCCGGCGCGGCTGGCCTACCTGTGCGAGGCGCTCGCGGACCTCGATGCGTCACTGCGCGACCGGGGTGCGCGGCTGGTGCTGCGCCACGGCGATCCGGTCGAGGTCGTGCCGGCCGTCGCCACGGAGGTCCGTGCGGCGGCGGTGCACTGGACCCGCGACTGCACGCCCTACGCCCGCCGGCGCGACGATGCGGTGCGCTCCGCGCTCGCCGATCTCGACGCGCCACCCGAGGTCGGCGACCATCCGGGCGTGGCCATGCACGACCCCGGCTCCGTGCGAACGGCCAGCGGTGACGCCTACCGGGTGTTCACACCCTTCCACCGCCAGTGGCGCCAGCTGGAGATCGGCGTCCCGCTCGACGCGCCGGACGCCGTCCCGGGGCACGGCAGCGTGGCCGGGGACGACCTGCCGACGACCGCATCGCTGGACCTCGCCGAGATCGACGAGCGCCAGACCGGCGGCGAGCGGGCCGCACGCGAGCGGCTCGAGCGCTTCCTGGACGACCGTGCCGGCGACTACGACGACCAGCGGGACGTGCTGGCTGCCGACGGGACCAGCCGGCTGTCGGCCGACCTGCACCTCGGCTGCCTGTCGGTTCGCCGGGTCCACGACCGCCTCGACCTGCGCAACGGTGGCCACAAGGCCTTCGCGACCGAGTTGGCGTGGCGCGACTTCTACCTCCACGTCCTGGGCGAGTGGCCCGAGGTGCTCACCTCGGAGTTCGACGAGCGGTACCGCGGCCTGCCATGGCACGACGACGAGGAGGCGCTGCGCGCCTGGCGCGACGGCATGACGGGCTATCCGGTCGTCGATGCCGGCATGCGCCAGCTGCGCAGCATCGGATGGATGCACAACCGCGCGCGCATGATCGTCGCGAGCTTCCTGTGCAAGGACCTGCTGATCGACTGGCGGCTGGGCGAGACGCACTTCCTCGAGCACCTGATCGACGGCGACCTGGCCAGCAACAACGGCGGCTGGCAGTGGGCGGCCGGGACCGGCACGGACGCGCAGCCCTACTTCCGCATCTTCAACCCG
>CAYVGE010000091.1:0-6857 GCA_964450395.1 uncultured Actinomycetota bacterium | reverse complement strand
CACCGGCACCCACTCGCGGCCGAACCGGGTGCTCAGCCCGCTGCGGCAGGCGGAGCGCTTCGACCCCGACGGCGACTACGTCCGCCGGTGGGTGCCCGAGCTGGCCGATGTCCCGACGCGGTACATCCACCATCCGTGGGACATGCCGGACGAGGTCGCGCAGGGGTGCGGCGTCACGGTCGGCGAGGACTACCCGCAGCCGCTGGTCGAGCACCGCGAGGCGCGCCGGCGGGCACTCGACTGGTTCGGCCGCCACCGCGGGTGAGGGGCGCCCGGCACGACGCGCGGCGGGTCGGACAACCTGGCGCGCCAGCGCCGACCGCGCATCGGGCTAGTCTTGTCGCGACGCGCCACTGCCGTGCTCCAGCGAGCCGAGCTCCACCGACCAACCACCCTCGACCTGTCGTCGACCGACCCAGAGGATGCGTGCCGTGCCGGCGTACAGCTTGCTCATCATCGCGGGCCTGGGAGGCCTGGCGATCGGTGTGTCGAAGGTGGTGCGCCGGTTCGTGCCCGAGATCGTCGTGTTCCTGGCGATCGGTGTGCTGATCGGCCCCGACGGTCCGTTCGCGCTGATCAACGACACGAACATCGATCAGCTCAACCTGCTCACCGAGATCGCCCTCGCCGCCATCATCTTCCTGATGGGCGACCGGTTGCGCATCGACGACCTGCGCAACCTCAAGCGGCTGCTGCTGCCGCTCAACCTGGTGCAGCTCTCGGTCACCGCCGTGCTGGTGTTCCTGGCGATGCGCCTGCTCGGGATCGACTGGCAGGTGGCGGCGATCCTCGGCCTGATCTCCGCCGAGACCGGCGTGCTGACGGTCACCGCCACCATCAAGGAGGAGCACGCCGCCGGGCGGCTGACCGACGTCCTCCTGTCCAGCGTGGCGCTGACCAACGTCGCGGTCGCCGCGCTGTTCGGGCTGGCGTTCCCCATCATCCTGGCGACCTCGGGCGAGGCGAGCAGCACGGCCGACACCGTGCGCGTGTTCGCGCAGATCGTCGTGGCGTCAGGTGCCATCGGCGTGGCGGGCGGGCTCCTGCTCAAGACCTACGGGCCGACCATCGAGTCGTCCGGCGAGCTGCTGCTGTTCCTGGTGCTCGTGCTGACCGGCATGACCGGAGCCACGATCGCCGTCGAGGGTTCGGTCGTCGTCACGGCGCTCGTCGCCGGCCTGTACGTCGCCAACGCGACGCCGTGGCTTGCCGAGCGCTTCTTCGCCGCCGTACGCACGATGGAGGCGCCGATCTACCTGATCTTCTTCATCGTGGCCGGCGCCGACATCCACCTCGATGAGCTCGCCAGCGTCGGGCTGATCGGCCTCGTCTACGTCGTCGTCCGCACGTTCGGCAAGGTGGGCGGATCGACCGTCGGCGCGCTGGCGGGCGGCGGGCTCGACCAGGCTCGGCTGGGCGCACAGATCGGCCTGTCGCTGCTGCCCCACGCCGGCATGGCCATCGCCCTGGCGGCGTTCGTGTCGGAGTTCACGCCCGAGCTCGGCGCCCAGGTGTCACCCATCGTGCTCGGCTCGATCGTCGTGTTCGAGCTCTCGGGACCCCTGATCACCCGCCGCGTGCTGCGGTCCACCGGCAACGCCGGCCAGGCCGGCTCCTCCGGCGACGCCGAGATGGAGATCGCCGCCAAGCGGACCCTGCGCCGCGTGCTGATCCCGCTGAGCAACATGACGGTGCTGGTCCCACGCCTGCCGTTCCTGCTCGACCTGGTCGGGAGCCTGGACGCCGAGGTCGTCGCCGTGCACGTGTCGAACCCGTCGGTGGAACGTGACGACGACGCCGAGCCCGAGGTCCTCACGCTGTTCCGCCAGGTCGCCCAGGACCGCGCGATCGGCTGCGAGGTCGTGCACCGCCGCACCGAGGCGGTCGCCAGCGCGATCGTCGACGTGGCGATGACCGCGCGGGCCGACCTCATCGTGATGGGCGAGCCTGCGCGGACGACGCTGCTGGAGCCCACCCGGTGGGGGCTCATCAGCCAGCGGGTGGTGCGCGAGTCGCCGGTGCCGGTGCTCGTGTACCCGGTCGACCCCAGCAACCCCGAGCAGGTCCCCGACATCTACCTGCAGCCGGCGCTCGAACCGGTGGCCACGTCGGACGGCGACGGTGACGGCGCGCCGGGGGACGCCGTGGGCGGCACGGCCGACGAGGACCGTGGCCGTGACGGCGCGGATCCCGACGGGGCCGGCCGGCAGGCCGACGGCCAGCGGGACCGGCAGGTCCGCGCCTCCCGCGACAGCGGGAGCCGGTGACCGCGCGGGGGGCCGCGCCGAGCCTGTGGGCCCGGAGCGCCCAGGCGGCCACCGCACGGGGCGACTGACGCCCCATCGGGAGCCGGCAGCCACTGGCGTGGCGAACAACTGTTCGGTACGCTGCCGCCGATGCCGACCACGCTTCCCCGCTCCGGCACCCTGGACGGCGACACGCCGCTGCACGCGGTGTCGTTCACGGTCGTCGACCTCGAGACCACCGGTGGCGCACCGGAGACCTGCGCCATCACCGAGGTCGGAGCCGTGCGCGTCTGCGGCGGGGAGCGCGAGGGCGAGCTCGCGACGCTGGTGCACCCGGGCATGGCGATCCCCCGCCAGATCAGCCGGCTGACGGGCATCGACAACCGCCTGGTCGCCGACGCACCACGCATCACCGCCGTGCTGCCGATGCTGCTGGAGCTGTGGCGCGGTTCGGTGCTGGTCGCGCACAACGCCCGCTTCGACACGTCGTTCCTCAACGTGGCGCTGCGGCGCCACGACTACCCCGAGATCGACCTGCCCGTGGTGTGCACCGCGACGCTGGCGCGCCGGCTGGTGCGCGAGGAGGTCCGCAACTGCAGGCTGGCGACGCTGTGCCGGCACTTCCGCACGCACCACGAGCCGACCCACCGCGCCCTGCCCGACGCGCGCGCGACCGTCGAGCTGCTGCACGCGCTGCTCGAGCGGGCGTCGGGCATGGGCGTGTCGACGCTCGAGGAGCTGCTGGAGGTGTGCCGGCGTCGCGACCTGGGCGCCGTGACGCGCCGCCACCGCCTGGCCGACGGGCTGCCGACCGACCCGGGCGTCTACGCGTTCCGCTCGCCGGCCGGCGAGGTGCTCTACGTCGGCAAGGCCGTCGACCTGCGCGCCCGCGTGCGAACCTACTTCGGCAGCGACCAGCGCCGGATGGTCCGCGGGCTGCTGCGCGAGACCACGCGCATCGACCACCGCGTGTGCCCCACGGAGGTCGAGGCCGAGGTGCGGGAGCTGCGGGCGATCGCCCGCCACCGGCCGCGCTTCAACCGCCGGTCCAAGCCGCCGCGTACGGCGGTGTGGCTCAAGCTGACCGCCGAGCGGTTCCCCCGGCTGTCGATCGTGCGGACCCGGCGCGACGACGGCGGCACCTACCTCGGGCCGCTGCGGTCGTCGAAGGAGGCCGAGCAGATCCGCGACGCCCTGCACGACGCCCTGCCACTGCGGCGCTGCACGATGGCGATCACCCGCCGGACCGAGGCGCCGGCCTGCGCGCTGGCCGAGATCGGGCGCTGCCCCGCACCGTGCACCGGCAGCGTGCCGGCGGAGGTCTACGCCCCCGTGGCGGAGCAGGCCCGGGCCGCGCTGGACCACGGCGGCGGGACGACCGCGTCGTGGCTGGTCGACCGCATGGAGCAGCTGAGCGACGTCGAGCGCTACCACGAGGCACGGTGGCGCCGCGACCGCCTGCGCGCGCTGGGCGAGGCGGTGCAGCGCCAGCGGACCGCCGACGCGCTGGCGGGCGTGGCGCTGGCCGCGTGGCGGCCGGCGGGCGACGGCATGGCGACGATCGTGCGGCTGGCCGACGGGCGGCTGACGGGCAGCGCGCGGTGTGCCGAGGCTGAGGTCCGCGCGGTCGCGCGACGCCTGCCCGACACCGCGCCGGCGGTCGACGACCCGTTCGTCGACGTCGCCGAGCGCGAGCTGCTCGACCGCTGGCTCGCGTCGGGCGGCACCCGCCTGCTGTGGGCCGAGGGCGGCTACGCCCAGCCGGTCGCCGGCGCCCGGCTGCTCGGCGACTCGCTGCGCCGCATCCGTCGCCGGCACACGGCCACCGACCGGGCCGCCGACGAGCTGCACGACAAGCGCCTGCGTCGACGGCTGCCGGCGTGAGGCGTCCCCCGCGCCTGCGGGCGACCCGGTGGCCTCAGATGAAGGCGCTCTCCTCACCGGAGTCGCGGACGAACACGCAGGGGGTGTGGGCGGCGTCGATGACGCGGCGGAGCACCTCGAAGTCGACGTCGGGCGACAGGGCGAAGATGCTGAGGTCGGCGAAGGGCGCGGCCGGCAGCGCATCGAGGAAGCCGGCGTTGAGCACGTGGACACCCGGTGGGCCGGGCAGCCGCGCGAGGTCCGCGAGCGCGTGGAGGTACTGGTCGGCCGGGGCCAGCTGGTCGGGGTCGGACACCGCGGTGACGAGGTTGAGGTCGCCGCCCCAGTTCGCCCGCAGCTTGTAGGCCATGAGGATGGCCAGGTGGGAGTGCTGCAGCTCGGTGCTGACCGTCCAGTCCGGTCCCTGCTCCCGGATCCACAGGTTGATCACGCCCCGCCCGCCCAGCCGCCCGGCGTGGGCGGTCGACGCCATCAGCACGCCCAGCCCGTGCAGGGAGGCCTCGTCGAGCACCTGCAGGGCGTGGCGCTCGTGCCCGGAGGACGTCGGGAACGGCAGGAAGACGATGTTCGAGCGGCCGACGCCGTTGCCGGACGCGCGCATCGAGGCGATGAAGCCCTGCTCGTAGGTCTCCTGGTCGATGATCGACCAGGACGTTGAGATCTGCTCGGCACGCAGCTGCCGGCTCACGGTCGTCAGCGCGTCCGACAGCACCCGGTCGGCGCCCCCGTCGCGGACGACGACGACCTTGACGCTGCCCTTGGGGAAGGTGACGTCGCGCAGGAACGATGTCGCCGCGCGGAGCTGGCGCAGGTCCTCGACCGGCGCGAGCACGCGCGGGCGCCACCCCCGCTCGGCCGACTGGCGGGACGCGACGGCACGTCGCGACGCCCAGTCGGCGATCGCCGCGAACATGTCGCTGCGGACGTCGCTGAAGGGGCTGTCGAGCTGCCGGCGCAGCAGCACGACGAGGAACCCGACGACGACGGCGACAGCGACGACGGCGAACACGACGTTGACCACGATCATGGCGACGATGCACCCCACGGTCCCGATCAACGGGACGACGCGGGGGAAGCGCAGCGTCGGCCGGAACGTCGGGAGGTCCAGGGTCTCCTCCACCAGCACGACCAGGTTGATCGTCCCGTAGGTGATGAGGAAGAACAGGGTGATGATCGGCGCGAGCACGTTGAGGTCGCGGAGCAGGATCGCCCCCAGCGCGATGGCGCCGGTGACCAGCAGCGCGTTGCGGGGCTCGCCGCCGGCGGTGCGCTGCGCGAAGAACGCCGAGGCGGGCAGCAGGTCGGCTTCGCCGAGCGCCTGCAGGATCCGCGGGGCGCCGACGATCGACGCCAGACCCGAGGAGAAGGTCGCGCCGAGCAGGCCCGCGACGACGCCCGGGCCCCACGCCGAGCGCTCCAGGATCACGAGGTAGTCCGAGACCAGGGTCTCCATGGGCACCGACAGCGCGAGCCAGGCCGCCGTCGCCAGGTAGATCACCAGGCTCAACGCGATCGCGCTCAGCGTGCCCAGCGGGATGCTGCGCCGCGAGTCGCGCAGCTCCCCGGAGATGTTGACGCCCGCCATGATCCCGGTGGTGGCCGGGAAGTAGACGGCGAACACGCCCCAGAAGTCGGTGCCGGCGAAGCCGTCCTCGGGCGCCCCCGGGTAGGTGCCCCACCAGGTAGGCGGGACGGTCATCGACCCCTGGATGGCCGCCAGCGCGATGACGACCAGCGACAGGCCGACCGTCGCGAGGATCAGGTACTGCACGCGGAACGCGAAGCGGGCGCTGATCGACGCGATGGCCGCGAGCGAGGCGAACGTGACGAGGTCGACGACCAGGTCGGGGTGGGTCGGGAAGACGAACTTCCAGCCGCCGCGGAAGCCGAAGATGTACAGGACGATCGCCAGCGTCTGGGACAGGTACAGCGGCACGCCGATCGCGCCACCGGCCTCCAGCCCCAGCGAGCGCGAGATGATGGCGTAGGCGCCACCACCGGCAAGTGGCGTGTTCGTCGCGATCGACGCGATCGACAGCCCGGTGATGCCGGTGATGGCGTAGGCCAGCACGATGATCGCGATCGCGCCGGCGAGCCCCGCGTTGCCGACGACCCACCCGGTGCGCAGGTAGAGGATGACGCCCAGGATGGTGAGCAGCGTTGGGACGAAGACACCCTCGAAGGTGCCGTAGCGCCGCGGCTCCGTCGACTCGTCACCGGCCATCGGGCGATGGTAGCGGGACGCTGCCCCCGTTCCGGGGCCTGGTCCGGCTGTCCGCCGGTCCGCGACGAGGCTGGACGCCGGTGGAGGCGCTGGACGCCCGGTGGAGGCCTCGGCGTCAGGTCGCGAGCTGCTGGGACAGCGTCACCCAGCGGTCCAGCGTGCGCCGCGCCGCGCCGGTGTCGATCGACTCACCGGCGGCCTGGGCACCGGCCTGCAGGCTGTCGACGCGGTCGGCGGCGTACAGCGCCGCGGCAGCGCCGAGCACCACCACGTCCCTGGTCGGCCCGGGCTTGCCCTCCAGCACGGCGTCGGCCATCGCGCGGTTGGTCTCGACCCCGCCACCGACCAGATCGTCGGCGTCGGCGGTGGGGATCCCCAGCGTGGCCGGGTCGAACGGGTAGGTCTCGACCGCACCGTCCCGGACCTCCCAGATGCGAGACGGCCCCGTGATGGTCAGCTCGTCGAGCCCGTCGTCGCCGGGGAACACCAGCGCGCGGCGCGTG
>CAYVGE010000090.1:0-14728 GCA_964450395.1 uncultured Actinomycetota bacterium | reverse complement strand
CGATCGAGGAGACCGTCGGCGCCATGGCCGAGCTGGTCGACGCCGGCGAGATCCGCTTCCTCGGGCTGTCGGAGGCGGGTCCGGACACGATCAGCCGCGCGCACGACACGCATCCGATCACCGCCGTGCAGACGGAGTACTCGCTGTGGACGCGCGACGTCGAGGCGCAGGTGCTGCCGACGCTGCGCGAGCTGGGCATCGGCCTGGTCGCCTACAGCCCCCTGGGCCGCGGCTTCCTCACCGGCCAGATCACCAGCCCCGACGACCTCGACGAGGACGACTGGCGGAGGAACAACCCGCGGTTCCAGGGAGAGAACTTCCAGCACAACCTGGACCTCGTCGAAGCGATCCGCGGGATGGCCGACCACAAGGGCGTCACGCCGGCGCAGCTCGCGCTGGCGTGGGTGCTGGCCCAGGACCCGGGCATCGTGCCGATCCCGGGGACGACCAGACCGCACCGTGTCGAGGAGAACGTCGGCGCGCTCGACGTCGAGCTGACCGACGAGGACCTGCGCCGGCTCGACGAGATCGCCCCGGTGGGCTCAGCGGCCGGCACCCGCTACCCCGAGGGCGCCATGGCGGTCCTCGAAACCTGACCGTCGCGTCCGCGCCCGGTCCGTCCGGGCGTGGAGCCCGGCGTGGAGCGCGCGGATCACGCTGCGGATGCGGTGCCCCCGTCGGGTACCGCGTCCGTCCGGTCCGGCACCCCGCCCGCGTCGTCGGCCGTCCACCGGAAGGAGGCCGCCGGCCGCGCGTGCGAGGATCGGGTGGCATGACCACGGACCCGAGCACGCCGACCGGTGCCTAGCCTCGACGATCTGGCCGAGCGGGCCATCGCGGGCACGCCCGCGCGGGCGCGTCCCGCGGTCACGCTGCTCCTGCGCACGATCACCGACACCCGTGATGATCGGGTACCGGGCCTGGCGGCCGAGGTGGCCTTCTTCGTCCTGCTGTCGCTGCCGCCGCTGCTGCTGCTCGTCCTGGGATCCGTCGGGTACCTGGGGCAGGCGGCGCCGTCGATCGCGACCAACGCGGCCGACCGGCTCCTGTCGCTCGCCGGGACGGCGCTGACCGAGGACACGGTCGCACTGCTCGAACCGGTCATCGAACAGCTGCTCACCGACGGCCGGGCCGACATCGCCTCGCTGGGCGTGGTGCTGACCGTCTACTCGGCATCGCGGGCCCTTCGGGTGGTCGTGGTCGCGCTGACGATCGCCTACGACCAACCCGAGACCCGCCCATCGTGGAAGGACCGCCTGTGGGGCCTCGGCCTCACGGTGATCGGGCTGATCCTCGGTGTCGTGACCGTGCCCCTCCTGGTGCTCGGACCGGGCTTCGGCCGCCAGCTGGGCAGCCAGGTGGTCGGCGGATCCGCCGTCGACTTCATCTGGCGCGTCGGGTACTGGCCCACGGCGGTCGTGGTGGCCACCGTGTTGATCGCGTCGCTGTACCACTTCGCGGCGCCGTGGACCACGCCGTGGCGCCGCGACCTGCCCGGCGCCGTGCTGGCGATGGCGCTGTGGCTGGCCGGCAGCGCCGGGTTGCGGGTGTACGTAGACAGGTCGGTCGTCGCCGAGGCGGTGTTCACCCCGCTCGCCGGTCCCCTGGTGCTGCTGCTGTGGCTGTACGTCTCGGCGTTCGCGGTGCTGCTGGGCGCCGAGCTCAATGCCGAGATCGAGAAGCTGTGGCCGACCCGGTCGACCCCCGACCACGACGCCGCGCAGGACGCCGCCGACAGCACGGCCTCGCGGGCGCGTTAGGGTTCGAGGGTCGTCCTCGTCGAGCGGGAAGGGACAGTGCATGGCCGGACTGGCGCTCGGACCGCTGCAGCGGTACGCCGACGAGTCGTGCGCGACCGTCTGGGTCGAGACCGATGGGCCCTGCGAGGTCACGGTGCTGGGCCAGTCGGCGCGCACGTTCCAGGTGCACGGCCACCACTACGCGCTGGTCGAGGTCGAGCGGCTCGATCCCGACACGACGCACCCCTACGAGGTCCACCTCGACGGCGAGCGGGTCTGGCCACCGGCCGACTACGAGCTGCCGCAGCCGGTCATCCGCACGCGGTCGCGACAGGGCGCCCGCCTGACCTTCGGCTCGTGCCGGGGTGCCGCGCCGCTGGAGCCGCCGTGGACGCTGGAGCCCGACGAGGACGAACGCGGCCTCGGACCGGACGCACTGACCGCCTACGCCGCGCGGATGGTCGACGCCCCGCGCCACGAGTGGCCCGACCTGCTCCTGCTGCTCGGCGATCAGGTCTACGCCGACGACGCCTCGCCGGAGACGCGTGCGTTCATCCGCGAGCGGCGCGACACCAGCAGGCCGCCGGGCGAGGAGATCGCCGACTTCGAGGAGTACACCCAGCTGTACCGCGAGAGCTGGTCGGCGCCGCTGGTGCGCTGGCTGCTGTCGACCGTGCCGGTCGCGATGATCTTCGACGACCACGACGTCATCGACGACTGGAACATCTCCCAGCAGTGGCTCGACGACATCCGGCGGACCGACTGGTGGCACCCTCGGATCATCGGGGCGCTGGTCAGCTACTGGATCTATCAGCACCTCGGCAACCTCAGCCCCCGGGCGCTGACCGAGAACGAGCTGTACCAGAAGATCAAGAGGCTCGACGACGCGGGCGACCAGCTCGACGCGTTCGCCCACGAGGCGGACCGCGACCCCGAGACCGTGCGGTGGAGCTTCGAGCGGCAGCTCGGCGACACCCACCTGCTGGTCGTCGACAGCCGTGCCGCCCGGGTGCTGACCGAGGGCGACCGCGACATGCTCGACGAGGTCGAGTGGCGGTGGCTGGCCGAGCGGATGGCCGAGCCGTGCCGGCACCTGCTGATCGGGACCTCGCTGCCGGTGCTCATGCCCCGCAGCCTCCACGACCTGGAGCGCTGGAACCAGCGGCTGGTCGGTGGTGCGTGGGGCAGGCGGATCAGCGGCTGGGCCGAGCAGATCCGCCAGGAGTACGACCTGGAGCACTGGTCGGCGTTCCCCCGTGGGTTCGCGCGGATGGTCGGCCTGATCACCGACGTCGCACGCAGCGACACCCCGCCGGAGTCGATCACCGTGCTGTCGGGCGACGTCCACCACGGCTACGTGTCACGCCTCGCGCTCGACGGCGTCGGGACGCCCGTGCACCAGGTCGTCGCCTCGCCGATGCGCCAGTCGGTCCCACCCGCGGTGCGCAAGGGGTACCGCCTCGGGGTCGGGCTGCCGGGCCGGCTGATCGGCCGTGCGCTGGTGCGGCTCGCCGGCATGCGGCCATCGCCGGTGACCTGGGACCGCGTGGGCGAGCCGCTGTTCGCCAACCACGTCGCGACGTTGGACGTGGGCAACGGTGCCGTCCACCTGCGGATCGAGACTGCCCACCAGACGCGGCCCCACGGCCCGGCCGAGCTGCGGCTCGCGACCGCCGGCCGCCTCGTCTGACACCCGGCACCTCACGCACCCTGCCCCGGCGGCCCCGCACGCGACGGCGGGGTGTGGCGTCGTACCGTGGGGCCCGTGCGCCAGCTCCCCCATCGCCTCCTGGTCGCGCTGCTCGTCGCGTGCCTCGCCGCGGCGGCCGGCTGTGACCCCGCCGCCCGCAGCGCTGCGGACGGGTCGAGCGCCGCGCCCCCGCCGTCCTCTCCCGCGGCGGGCGGCGGCACGCCTGCAGCCACGCCCCGGCCGTCGGCGGGCGGCACCGGGGCGTCGGCCGCTCCCCCGGCTGCCGCGCTGCCGCCTGGCTGCGAGCGGTTGCCGCTGCCTCGGCGCGCGGCGCTGGTGCTCGTGGTCGGCATGCCCGACGTCGTCTCTGCGGAGCACCCCCTGGTCGACGAGCTGACCGACCTCGGCGTCGGCGGCGTGTTCCTCACCGGCTACAACGTCGCCGGCCGGCGGCAGTTCACCGACCTCGTCGCGGCGCTGGACGACGGCAGGGGACCGCGTCCGCTGATCACCACGGACGAGGAGTGGGGCCGGGTGTCGAGCTTGCGGGCCCTGCTCGGTCCGACCTCGAGCCCGCGGACGATCGCGGCGACCCGCACCCCGGCGCAGGTGCGGGGCGAGGCCCGTGCGCTCGGACAGGCCCTCGCCGACCTCGGCGTCGACTGGAACTTCGCGCCGCTCGCCGATGTCGACGCGGGCCCGTCCGGTGGCGTGATCGGCGACCGGGCGTTCTCGGGGGAGCCCGGGGCGGCGGGTCGCTACGCCCGCGCGTTCGCCGCCGGCACGCGGCAGGCGGGGGTGCTGCCGACGGTCAAGCACTTCCCCGGCCACGGCGCCGTGCCCCCCGACATCGATCCGCACGCGAAGTCGGTGCCGTCGACCGTGTCGATGGCCGAGCTGCGCCGGCGCCACCTGCCGCCGTTCCAGCGGGCGATCGACGCCGGGGTGCCTGTGGTCATGCTCAACCACGTGACCTACCGGGCGCTGGGCGGCGGTCTGCCGGCGAGCATGTCGCCACGGGCCTACCGGTTGCTGCGCTCGACCGGCTTCGACGGCGTGGCGATCACCGACTCGATCGGCATGGGAGCCGTGCACCGGCGCTGGGACTTCCCCGCCGCCGCCGAGCAGGCGATCCGGGCGGGCGCCGACGCCGTGCTCGCGACCGACGGGCGCCAGGCCCGTCGGATGCGCCGCCGGCTGGTCGCCGCGGTCCGCGCCGGCCGGCTGCCGGAGGCGCGGCTGGACGAGGCGGTCGGCCGGGTGCTGGCGCTGCGTCAGCGCGCCCGGCCCTGCACCGCCGGCTGAGCCGGCGCGGACGCAGGATCCGCGCGACGGCCGCCCACGACGGCCCCGGTGCGCCATGCGTCGACGAGCCGCCGACCCATGGCGAAGTTACCCAATCTCGGGGATCAAGGCTCCTCGCCCGCTGACTACGGTCGGGTACATGGACGAGCCGCGGGGGCGCGCAGTGACGATGGACAGGACCAGGACGACCAGCGTCCTGAGCACCGTCACCGCGCTCATCCGACTCGTCCTGATCGTCGTCTGCATCCTCGCCGTCATCGCGCTCGCGACGGGCGGCACCGACCTGCTCGACCGGCTCCCAGGCCGGGGACTGGCGGGCGACGACTGGGCGGAGGCCAACGTGGTCTTCGCCCGCGACGGCGCGACCCCGAAGCAGCGCCGGCAGCTGCGCTCGCAGCTCCAGGCGCAGCTCGCCCACCACGCGACCCTGAGCATCCGCTTCATGCGCGCCACCGTCTCGGGCGATCCCGGCTTCGTGGACGCCGCGACCGATGTGCTCGTGCGCAACGTCGACGAGCTGCGGACGACGCTGGAGCCGGCGATCGGCGGGGACCGGGCGGAGCGGTTCGCCGGGCAGTGGTCCACCACCACCGAGCAGCTCTTCGCCTACGCCAAGGCCCTGCGCGATGACGACGAGGCGGCGCAGCAGCGGGCCCGCGACGAGCTCGACCGGAGCGTCGCGACGCTCGCCGAGGTGCTGTCGGAGGCCACCGGCGGCCAGCTGGGCGTCGACCTCGCCAGGACGAAGCTGCAGATGCAGACCGACCTGCTGCTGTTCCAGATCGACGCCTACGACGGTCACGACTACACCCAGGCCTACCAGCTGGAGCGCGAGGCGTTCGCCAACATGTACCCGCTGGGCGCGGCCGTCGCCGCCGCGGCGACCGGCCGCGACCCTGCGGCGACGGGCACGTCACCGCGGGAGGAGATCGCCTCGACGCTGGCGCTGCTGCTCGACGAGCACGTCGAGCTGTCGATCGACACACTGCGGGCCGGCACCAGCGGCGCGCCGGAGTTCGCCGCGGCCGCGGCGACCCTCGACGCCAACACCGCCGACCTGCGCCGCACGATGGTCACCCTGCTGGGCGCGAAGCGCGCCCGCGCCTTCAACCAGCGGTGGGCCCGCCACATCGACCTGCTGATGCGCTACACGGTGGCGGTCGCCGAGGACGACCTGACGGCCCGCACCACGCTGCAGCGCAAGCTGGACGACACGATGCGCGGCTTCGGGCCCGCGCTGGCGAAGGCCACGGGCGGGCGGGTCAGCCGCCGGATGGTCGCCAACGCCATGACGGCGCACGAGTTCGCGATGATCGACCACGTCTCGGCCTACGTCGCGACCGACTACCAGCGCGCCCACGACACCGCCTACGACGCCTACGACCACATGAACCGGACCGCGCACAGGATCGGCCGGGCGCTCGGGCGGGCCATCGAGTCGGGCCTGCCGCAGGGCGGCGCCGCCACCGGCGGCGGCGGAATGGCCGCCGCCGGCGCATGAGCTGCCGAGCGCGCCGACGCCTGCCGAACGCTCCGGGTGCGCGCGAGCGTGGCGGGCGCGGACGGCGCCCGCGCGCCGACCGTGCGGTGGGCGGGGGACGGTGCGCACGGCGGTGCGCACCACTGCTCCTGCTGGCCGCGGTGCTGCTGAGCGGCTGCGGTGGCGCCCGGGACGTGCCCGCGACGGTGTTCGACCGGACCGTGGGCTACTTCGACCGCTGGGCCGAGCAGCGCGAGGCGGCGCAGGAGCCGGCGGCGACCCCCGTCGCGACCGGCATGCGTGGGTTCGCCGCCGAGCGGGAGCACCGGGCCGTCCCGGCGCCGACCGCGGTCGAGATCCCGTCGGTGGGCATCAGCAGCCGGCTGGAGCGCCTGGGCCTCGACGGGGACGGCGCGATCGAGACCCCGCAGGCCTGGCAGTCCGCCGGCTGGTACCGGCGCAGCACACGGCCCGGCCAGCAGGGCGCGGCGGTGATCCTCGGCCACGTCGACTCGACAACGGGACCGGCGGTCTTCTACCGGCTGCGCGACGTGCAGCCCGGCGCCCGCGTCCGGGTCCGGCGCGCGGACGGGTCGGTGGCCGTGTTCGAGATCGACCGCCTCGAGCAGCACCGCAAGACCCGCTTCCCCTCCGCCGAGGTGTACTTCCCGACGGCCGAGCCGACGCTGCGCCTCGTCACCTGCGGCGGCGCCTTCGACCGCGAGCGGGGCAGCTACCGCGACAACCTGGTCGTCTTCGCAACGCTGGTCGCCGAGCGCGGCTGAGATCCGGGGAACGGCCCGGCGACGCCCGGCGGTCAACCGGTCACGGACCCGAGCGCGTCCACTCCAGCCCGTCGGTCGACGTCCAGAGCACCCCACCGCCGGGCGCGCCGCCGGCCGCGACGAGCCCCGCGTCGGTGCCGGTCAGGTCGTTGACCTCGTCGGTCGGCGGGAAGACGTCGGTGTCGAGGTCCCGGCGCTCCCAGGTGCGCCCGTCGGCGGACGTCCACACGACCGGGTGCAGGTCGCCCACCGCACGCCCGAGGGCCACGAAGCCGTCGGTCGCCACCGCGACACCCTGGATCGTGGTCCCCGCGGCGTCAGCGTCGACCGGCCGTCGGCGCGACGCCGGGTTCCGCCAGATGCGGCCGCCGGCCGTGTCGAAGCCCACCACCACGACCGTGCCGTCGTCACCGACCGCCACGTCGCTGACCGTGCCGTCGCCCACGCGCAGCCGGTCGGTCGCGAGCTCCCACGTGACCCCGTCGGCGGAGGTGAGCATGACGCCGGCCTCGGTGCCGCCACCCTCCGGCGCGATGCGGTCCCCGACGGCGATCCAGCCGTCGCCGTCCGCGGCGACCGCGTTGACCCGGACGTCGACCCCCGTGGCCTCTGCCGGCGTCCACACGGTGCCGTCGTCGGACGTCCACCCCGTCGACGGCTGGTCGTCGCCGCCGCCGAAGGTGACGAACCCGCCGGCGCCGGAGGCGACCGCGCGCAGCCGGTCGATCTCATCGGCGTCCTCGACGTCGCCGCGCTGCCAGCCTTCGTCCGCGGCGGTCCACGCCGCGGCCGACGTCCCGTCGGACCCGACGGCCACCAGCGGACCCCCGGCCCCACCGGCCACGCCGTGCAGCGTGGCGCCGTCGAGGCCCGTGGCGGACACCGACGAGGCGCCCGTCGCCGGATCCGACGCGCCGCTCACTGGATCCGACGCCTCGGCCACCCCGCCCGGGGTCGCGGCGTCCGCCGGGCCGGTGGCCGCAGCCGGCGCACTCGCCGCCGGATCGGCCGCCGCCTGCTGGTGGCTCGGGGCCGCCTCGCCGCAGGCGGTCAGCGCGAGCACGACGGCGACCGCCGCGCACCAGCGCCCGCGCCGCCCTGTCCGCCTGGTGGCTCGCATGTGCGTTCGGGTCTCCGCTCCTCGGCTCACAGGGACTTGTTGCGCAAGGCCAGGACGGCCAGCCGCCAGAGGAACCTACGGTAGATCCGGGGGTTGTAGGCGACCCGGTGCGGCACGTCGACCTTGTTCTTCATGCGGTGGAACACCGCATCGGTGACCGGGCCGTACCTGCCGTCGATCCGCAGGTTGGCGTTCATCATGATGTTGGCCGTCCGCTGGATGAACACCGTGTCCGAACGGTAGCCGCGGTTGAAGATCAGCGCGCCGCCACCGTCGTCGACGTGGATGTGATCCCGGTGGTCGGCGTTGTACCAGGCGTCGAGCACGTAGTGGAACCAGCGCCGGGCGAGCGCGTCGACGGCGATGTAGCGCCGCCGTCGCGCCAGGTAGCGGCTCTGGTGGTGCCAGTGCAGCGGCCGGCACGCCGTGCCCTGCCACCGCACGACGTCGAGGTCGAACGCCCGGCCCATGCCGTGGAAGCCGGGCTTGTTGACGTAGGCCCCGGCGGTGCCGATCCACTTCAGGTCGCCGTACCAGCCGGGTGCCGCCCGGGCGAGGTCGCGAGCGAAGTTGTCGAGCTTGTCCTCGAACTGCGACGTCGAGCGCGCGTAGTACGGCCGGACCGGCGGCTGGATGCGCACGTAGCGCAGCGGGATGCCGCCGATCGTCTTGTAGGCCCGCTCAGTTGGGGGCATCGAGCTCACCACCTTCGAGCACCGGGACGCCTCGGTGGGTGCCCACGACCACGACATCGCCGGAGATCACCGCGAGGTCCCCGACCTGCGCGTCGCGACCGGCGAGCATCGCCACGTCGAGCGAGGTCGGCCGCCACGTGCGGCCGCCGTCACGCGAGGCGAAGTACTGGGGCCGGGGATCGACGACGGAGGTCGCAGCGACCAGGAGGCGTCTCCGGTCACCGCCGATCCCCTGCAGGGCGATGCCGCGGAACATGTCGGCCGAACCCGGGACCATCGACCACCGTCGGCCGTCCTCGGACGTCCACACGGCACCGCCGTCGATGGTCACGCTGCTGGCGAACCACCTGCCGCCCGCCCGCGTCACTCCGGTGAACGTGCCCTCGGCCAGCCGACCGCCCCCCTCCACGCTGGCCCGGCGCCACGAGCCGCCGTCGTCGGAGACCACCGCGAGGCCCTCGGTGCCCCGGGCGGTGGCCACATCGGTGGCGCTGCCGACGGCGACCAACTGGTCCCCGTCGGATGCGACCGCGATCAGCTGCGCGTGCGGACCGACGATGTGGTCCAGCGTGCGCCCATCCCACCGGCGGCAGTCGGCCGTCCGCCAGATGGTCGGCGAGTCGCGCTGGTCGAGGAACGTGACCTGGTTGTCCGCACCCGGGACGATGCCGCTGGCGCCGATGTGGCGCGTGCGTCGTTCGGTCGTCGAGCCGACGGCCACGAACTCGTCGCGGTGGGCGGCGACGCCCCACACCTCGGCGCTGGCGTGCTGCGGCGTGGCCAGCGTGTGCTCGATCCACGTCGAGCCGTCCTCGGTGAGCCAGCCCATGGGCTCGCGGTCGGCCGACATCCCGACCACCAGCACCCCGTGGACGCCCCGGCAGACCGAGTTCGGCTGGCCGCGTTCGGACAGCTGGGCGCGGTGAACGGCGCGGCGGCCGGCCTCCGGCGCCGCACGGGCGGGGGCGGGCGCCGGGGCCGGCACATCCGCGACGGCGGTGCGCTCACCGGCGCGGCCACCCTCCGGACGCGCGGGCGGTGCAGGGGGCGGCGTCACCGCCTCGAGGTCGGCCTCGGGCGTCTGGTCGCGGACCGCGGCGTGACGGAACAGCAGGGTGGCGCCTATGGCGTAGGTCGTTCCGGTCAGGATCTGCCGCCGCGACAGCAGCACCTGCCCGGTTCCGCCCGCCTGCTCAGCTTCCTCGGGCACGCAATCCCACCCCCGTCACCGCCACGTCGCGGAGACACCGCCATCACCGAATGGACCCACCGCTGCCGTGGTCGGCGGCGCCGACGGCCGGTCCGCGGCGGACCCTAGCGACTGCGCACCGCGAAACCAACGACCCCCGACGCGGGGGTGCGTGCGGACCGCGGACGACCGTCGAGGGGTGGGCAAGACGGTTGCACGATCCTGAACATCCCCGACAATGTGCGTCACACGCACACGCGGGATGCGGACAGTCGGGAGCTGTCGTGTGTTCGACCATCACCGGCAGGACCGTCGTGATCGGCGCCGTCGCGGTGCTCATCGGCGTCGCCGCCGGCGTGCTCATCGTCATGACCACCAGGTCGGCCCGACAGGACCAGGCCGTGCTGACCGCGATGGGCGGCGGCTCCGAGACGGCCACCGCGCCGTCGAACGCGGGCGCCCCGAGCGCAGGCGTCACGCCGCCCGGGTCCGAGCCCGCCGGTGAGGGCGGGTCCGCGCCCACCGACGCGGGGACGACGGAGGCGTCCGATGCCCCGTCCGCCGACGCGGGCGCCGATGCGACGGTCGCCGCCCTGGTCCCCCTCTGCGCGGACGTGACGGCACGGCGTGACGAGGCCGTCCGCGCCTCCCAGGCGGCGCTGGACAACTGGAAGACCCACTATGGCGCCCAGTTGGCCTTCGAACGAGGCGAGATCTCCAGCGACGAGGCGGCGCGTCGGTGGACCGCGTCGAAGGAACCCGCGCAGCGCAACCTCGACGCGCTGGCCGCCGCGACCGAGGCGATCGGCTCGGGGACGCCGTGCGCCAGGCTCGCCGACGACGGTGCGGTCACGGGCGCGACGGCGGACGGGATCGAGGCGTGTGTGGCGCGCAGCGACCTGGCGACGAGAGCGCTCGACGCTGCGCAGGAGCCGCTGCAGGGCTGGCGCGACCACCTGCACCTGATGGCAGCGAAGGACCGGTACAGCACCGACGAGTACCTGCGCATGTGGGATCGGATGGTCGCCGACGCGCCCGGCGAGATGCGCGGCTTCGACCGCGCCGTCGCCGACTGGCGGGACGCGTCGGCCTGCGAGCCGGCGGCCTGACCAGGCCGGACCCGGCGGCCGATACGCGCGGGCGGCGCGCCGGGGACCAAGCGATCGCCGACCGGACCGTCGCCGGCCCCGGGGGGAACAGCGTGCCCCCGGCCGGCGTTGTACCGGTGGAGCGAGCAGGGAGGACCATGGTGCTGGTGGAGATCTGGTCGGATGTGGTGTGCCCGTGGTGCGCGATCGGGCGTGCCAGGTTCCTGCATGCGGTCGAGGCGCTCGGCCGCCCAGTGGACCTGACGGTCCGGTACCGCAGCTTCGAACTCGATCCGACGGCGCCCGAGCAGGTGGACGGCCCCTATGTCGACCGGCTCGCCGGCAAGTACGGGACGACCGTCGACGAGGCGCAGGCGATGATCGACCGGATGACCGCGCAGGCGGCCGCCGAGGGGTTGACGTTCGACTTCGACCGCGCCCGGCCGGGCAACACGTTCGATGCCCACCGGTTGCTGCACCTGGCGGCCGACCGGGACCTCCAACCCGAGCTGAAGGAGCGTCTGCTGCGCGGCTACCTGGCCGAGGGCGCCGCGATCGGCACGGCCGACGCGCTGCGCGCCCTGGCGGTCGATGCCGGCCTCGACGCCGGTGAGGTCCGCGGCGTCCTCGACGGCGACGCGTACGCCGGGGCCGTGCGCGACGACGAGCGCCAGGCCATGGCCTACGGCATCCGTGGCGTGCCGTTCTTCGTCGTCGACCGCCGGCTGGGCGTGTCGGGCGCGCAACCGGCCGACGTGCTCCGACGGGTGCTGGAGCAGGCACGGGCCGACGCGCCCCACGCGGGCGGCTGACGGCGGGGCGGCCACCGCCTACCGGCGGCGGGTGGTGATGCCGGTCACGATCAGGCGGTGGTCCGAGCCGTTGAACGGGCCCAGCTCGCGCGACACCGCGGCCACGCCGTCGCTCAGCAGGATGTGGTCGAGCGGGATGCCCAGCACCGGCGCCCAGAACGTCGGCAGCGCGGTCGGGCCGCGCAGCCCCGTCTCGAGCAGCCGGCGCATCGACGGCGACCAGGGCGTGGTGTTGCAGTCGCAGGCGACCACGAAGGGCTGGTCGCGCGGCAGCACGTCGCCGACCAGCGCCGACAGGGACCGCTCGTGGCTGGCGGACCACGACCTGGTCGCGGGCGGCAGCGGGTGGACCGCGACGACATCGACGGGGCTGCCCGCCACCTCCGCCTCCACGATGACGGCCGGCCGCTGCCCGTCGAGCGGGACGGTCCGCGTCGGCCAGTCGCGGCGCGCCAGCACGACCGGGGGCGCCGTGTCCGGGCCCGCCGGGCCGGGGGTCGGCAGCTGCCGGTGGCCGGTCAGGCGCCCGTCGATCTCCCCGGCGATGTCCTCGCTCTCGAGCAGGATGACCAGGTCGGCGTCCGCCTCGTCGATCGACGCCGCGAACGCGTCCACGTCGCCGGACGTGTGGCCCGTGTTGTGCACGGCGATGCGCAGCGTCTCGTCGCGCGGCGCGTCGACCGTCGCCAGCGCCGTCAGCGGCGCGACGATGCTGGTGATCAGCCCGGCGCACACGAGGACCGCCAGCAGGCCGGTCCGCCACCAGCGCAGGTGCAGCAGCACGCCGGCGGCGATGACCGCCGCCACGGTCTGTGGCCAGCGCAGGTAGGTCGCGATCACCCAGGGCCACCGGCCGCCGGAGAGGATGCCGGCCAGCACCGCGAGCCCCGCGACCGCCACGACCACCTGCGCGCCGACGCCGAGCAGCCGCTCGCGGCGCTGGCGGGCACGCCTGGCGCGGCGCCGGCGGCGGGTGCGCGGCGTGACCCGGGTCCGGGTCATCCCGCGGCGACGGCGCCGCGCACCTCGGCGACGCACGCGGCCAGGTCGGTGAGCTCGCGCTCGACGGCCCCCTCCGGGGTCAGGAACACGAACACCACCCGGGCGACCGGCTCGCCCGTCGCCTGCTGCACCGCGAGCGCGTAGGCCCCGCCCTGCGGGCGGTACCGCGCCAGCCTCGCGTCGAGGTCCGCCGACGACGACGCGGTCTTGTAGTCGACGACGACCAGCCCCGCGTCGGTCCGGTACAGCAGGTCGATGTAGCCCTCGAGCGTGCGGCCACCCACCTCGGTCGCCACGAACGTCTCCCGCCACCGGCGGCAGGTGACGGCCTCGCGGACCGACGGCGCGGCCAGCGCCGCGCGGGCCAGGTGCGCGATGTCGCCCTCCCGTCCGATGACCCCCTCGGCGGCGGCCTGGGCCGCGGCCGCGGCCTCCAGCCCGGCGCCGGTGGTCAGGTCGACGGTCTGCAGCACGCCGTGCACGGCACGGCCGACCGCGGACCCGTACCGGCCCTTCAGCCACGGCGCGAGGTCGAGGTCCCGCGGCCGCTTGTCGGCGCCGGCCGCCGTCTCGTCGTCGAGGTCGGCCGCGGCGGCCGTCAGCAGGGCGACGTCGGTGGCGCCGACGCTGCGGCGGCGCGCACTGGTCGCCAGGGCCCGGTCGCGCTCGGCCCGCCACTCGGCGAACGACGGCAGCGGCGGCGACGCCGGTGGCGGGTCGGCGACGGCCCGCGGGCCGGTCCCGTCGGTGATGGACGCGCGCTCGAGGTCCGCCGCCGCCCGCGCGATCAGCTCGGCGTTGGTCAGCCTGCGCAGCTCGTCCGTCGGCCGGCTGCGCGCCCGGCGGTGCACCGACACCACGAGGTGGTCGCGCGCCCGGGTCGCGGCGACGTACAGCAGGCGCAGGCGCTCGTCGACGTCCATCTGCTCGTCGACGGGCTTGAAGTCCTCGAACTCGGGTGTGGCCAGGCCGCTGCCGATGCGCAGGCCCATCGCCTCGCCCGGCGGGAACGACACCTGCACCCGGGCGGTGTTGGTGCGCGAGGCGGTGGTCATGCCGGACAGGACCGCGATGGGGAACTCCAGCCCCTTCGACGCGTGGATCGTCATGATCCGGACCGAGTCGTCGTCGGTCTCCGGCAGGACGGTCTCGGCCACCCGGGTGGTCTCGGAGGCCTGCAGGTGGGCCCACTCGACGTACTGGCGCAGCGTCCCGGCCTCGGCGGCGCTCCACGCCCGGGCCTGGTCGATCACGAAGCGCAGCCGGCGCCACAGGTCGCGGGGACGGCCGTGCGCGAAGCCGAGCTCGAACAGGCGGCGGTCGCGGACGAGCCGGTCGAGCACCTCCGACGGCGTCAGCCAGGCCTGCCGCGCGTGCAGGTCGCGCAGGTACGCCAGCGCGCCGACGACCGGGTGGTCGGCGGGCAGGTCGTCGCGCTCCGGCGCCCGGAAGGTGAAGGCGCCGCGGTGCTCCAGACGGTAGGTGACCAGGTCGTCGTCGCTGCACGCGAACAGCGGCGACCGCAGCGCGGTGACCAGTGCGAGCTGGTCGGTGGGGTCGGCCAGCGCCCGGACGCACGCCAGCAGGTCACGGACCTCGCGGGTCGAGTAGACGAGCGAGCTGGTCTCGGCCCGGTACGGGATGCCGCGCTGCTCGAGCGCCCGCTCGAGCGCCGGCAGCGACGTCCGGGCCGGCAGCAGGATCGTGATGTCACCCAGTCGCGCCGGCCGCCAGCACTCGCCGTCGTCGGCGGCGGCGTCGGCGACCAGCCGCGCGAGCGCCGCGTCCACGGCGGCGGCGACGTCGGCCGCCTCGCGCTCCCG
>CAYVGE010000089.1:0-14828 GCA_964450395.1 uncultured Actinomycetota bacterium | reverse complement strand
TCGAGCTGTTCGAGCGCGGCGCGCTGGAGCAGGTCGCGATCTACGAGGACGAGCCGTACCACAGCTACTACTCCGGCAACGTCGTCCAGATCTGCCCGGTCGGCGCGCTGACGGCCACGAGCTACCGCTTCGCGGCGCGCCCGTTCGACGTGCGCGCCGTCGACAGCGTGTGCAACCAGTGCGCCGACGGGTGCAACCTGCGCGTCGACACGCGATCGGGGCGCATCGAGCGGCAGCTGGCCAAGACCAACATGGCCGTCAACGAGATGTGGAGCTGCGACAAGGGCCGCTTCGGCTTCGAGTACGTCGCGCACCCCACGCGGTTGACCGAACCGGCCGCCCGGGACGAGCTCGGCTCGGTCACGCAGACCACCTGGACGGGCGCCGTCCGCGCCGCCGCCGAGCGCCTGACCGCAGCCCGCGACGGCGGAGGTGTCGGCGTGCTGACCGGCGGCAACCTGACCGACGAGGACGCCTACGCGGTCAGCCGGTTCGCCCGGGACGTGCTGGGCACCGACGACGTCGACTTCCGCCGCACCGTGCGCACCACCGACGAGCGCGACGTGCTGCAGGCGGTCGCCGGCGCCCCGGGGCCCAGCTACGACGACGTCGAGCACGCGGGCGTCGTCGTGGTCGCGGGGATCGACACCGAGGAGGAGTCGCCGATCCTGCACCTGCGGCTGCGCAAGGCCATGCGCCAGCACGGCCAGCGCGTGGTCGCGGTGGGCGCGGCGCTCGGCGCCGTCGGCGACATCGCGTGGCGCTGGGTGCGCACGGCGCCCGGCGACGAGGCGCGCATCCTGCGGGCCCTTGCGGGCACCGGTGACACGCCCCGCGAGGGCAGCGACCTGGCCGCCGTGGCCGACGCGCTCGCCGAGGCCGACGACGCCGAGGGCGACGGTCCCGGCGTCGTGGTGCTGGCTGGCGAGCGGCTGGCCACCAGCCCGGGCGGCCTCGCCGCCGCCGCGGAGCTGGCGTCGGCGGGCAGCGGACGCGCGTTCGCGTGGGTGCCCCGCAAGGCCGGCGCCCGCGGCGCCGTCGACGCGGGGCTGGTCCCGGGCCTGCTGCCGGGCGGCCGCGTGCTCGACGAGCCCGGTGCCGTCGCCGACGTGTGGTCGCGCCTGCCCGAGCGCACGGGCAGGGACGCCCGGGCCATGCTCGAAGCCGCGGCCACCGGCGAGCTCGATGCGCTGTACCTGATCGGCGTCGACCCCGCCCGCGACTTCGAGGACCCGGGTCTGGCCCGCCGCGCGCTGGAAGCCGTCGACACGGTCATCGTGCAGGACCTGCTCGAGACCGAGACCACGCGGTACGCCGACGTCGTGCTGCCGGCCGCCGCCGCCCAGGAGCGGGTCGGCTCGTTCACCACGTGGGAGGGCCGCCGCCAGGCGTTCGCCCAGGTGGTGCCGCCGCCGCTGCGGTGCATGGAGGACTGGGACATCCTGCGACAGGTCTCCCGCGCCCTGGGCACCGACCTGGGCTGGGAGACGGCCATGGACGTCCGCCGCGAGGCGGCGCCCCTGATGGCCGCCGAGCGGTCGGTCACCGACCGCCTGGCGACGATCGCCTCCGGTGAGCGGGGCGACGCCCCGGACGGCGGGGAGGGTGTGGAGCAGGGCGCGGGGGGCGGCGACCTGACCGTCGAGGCCGTGCCCGCCCTGCTGGGCCGCGGCAGCATGCTGCGCGGCGCCGACGCGCTGAACGCCACGGCGCGGCCGCCGCAGGCGTGGGTCAATCCCGCGGACGCCGACCGCGCCGGGGTGTCCACCGGCGACCGTGTCGCGCTGACCGCCGGAGACGCGCGCCTCGAGCTGCCCGTCCACGTGACCACCGACGTCGCGGAGGGTTGCGTGCGGGTGCCCCGCAACAGCCTCGACACGCCGCTCGGCGTGCTCGTCGATCCCGACGCCGCCCTCGACGCCCCGCTGCGGGTGCGGGTGGAGGCGCGGGGTGAGGGCGGGCGCAGCGAGCCGGAGGGTGCGGACCTCCCTGCCGGCGCGGACGCCTAGGAGGCCGCCATGGATCTGATCGACTTCGGGATCACCGTCGGCGTCGTCGTCGCCGGGTTCGCCGTGTGGCTGCTGTCGACCGCGGTGTTCATCTGGGGCGAGCGGCGCATCGTGGCCAAGATGCAGTCGCGCATCGGCCCGAACCGCCTGGGTCCGTTCGGCGTGCTCCAGACCATCGCCGACGGCGCGAAGCTGTTCTTCAAGGAGGACATCCGGCCCGCGGGGATCGACCCGGTCGTGTACTTCCTCGCGCCGGCCGTGTCGGCGATCGTGGCGCTGATCACCTTCGCGGTCATCCCATTCGGCGGCACCTTCACGGTCGGGGCACGGGAGATCTCGCTGCAGATCTGGGACCCCGAGATCGGCATGCTGTGGATCCTTGCCACCAGCTCGATCGCCGTGTACGGCATCACGCTGGGCGGGTGGGCGTCGGGCTCGAAGTACTCCCTGCTGGGCGGCGTGCGCTCGACGGCGCAGATGATCTCCTACGAGCTGGCGCTGGGCCTGGGGCTGGCGGCGGTGTTCGTCTGGAACGGCACGCTGCAGGCGTCGGAGATCGTCGCGGCGCAGGCCCGGGTGCTGCAGCTGGGCCCGGTCACGCTGCCGGCGTGGAACATCGTGCCGCAGCTGCCGGCGTTCGTGCTGTTCTTCATCGCGGCGGTCGCCGAGGCGGAGCGCCCGCCGTTCGACCTGCCCGAGGGCGAGGGCGAGCTGGTCGGCGGCTTCAACACCGAGTACTCCGGCGCCAAGTTCGCCATGTTCTTCCTGGCCGAGTTCATGGCGGTCATCACGATGTCGGCGATCACCGTCACGCTGTTCCTCGGCGGCCCCAGCGGCCCGCTGTTCGGCCTCGACGGCACGATCTTCGGCGCGCTGCTCGGGTTCCTGTACTTCGCCATCAAGGTCTTCGTGTTCATGTTCGTCTTCGTGTGGCTGCGCGGGACGCTGCCGCGCCTGAAGTACGACCGTCTGATGGACCTGGGCTGGAAGGTGCTGCTGCCCGTCGGGCTGCTGTGGGTGATGGCCACCGCCACGATCGTGGTCGCCCAGGAGTCGCTGGTGCGGTCCGACCTGCTGCGTGGCGTGTTCGTCGCGGCGGCCGTCCTGGTCGCGATCGTGCTGGTGCTGCCGCTGTTCGACCGCCGGCGCCGCGAGCACGTCACCGAGCGCCAGTTGGGCGAGCCGGCCGAACCGGCCGAGCAGGTCCCGACCATGACCGACCTGCGCGACGTCATCGACGAGCGCACCCCCGACCGGCACACCGTCGAGTCCTGACAACCTGTGACCTCCCGCTACGCTACTTGAGCTCTGGAGCCCCGCCATGTTCAACGCCCTGCGCAAGGGCTTCGGCCTGACCGGCAAGACGATGTTCCGTCGTCCGGTCACCACCCAGTACCCGGAGGTCAAGCGGGAGCCGCAGCCGCGGTTCCACGGCCGGCACATCCTGAACCGCTACGAGGACGGGCTCGAGAAGTGCATCGGCTGCGAGCTGTGCGCCTGGGCCTGCCCCGCCGATGCGATCTACGTGCAGGGCGCCGACAACACGCCGGAGGCGCGCTACTCGCCCGGTGAGCGCTATGGTGCCGACTACCAGATCAACTACCTGCGCTGCATCTTCTGCGGGCTGTGCATCGAGGCGTGCCCCACGCGGTCGCTGACCATGAGCCACGAGTACGAGCTGTCCAGCGACAGCCGCGAGGCGATGATCTTCACCAAGGACATGCTGATGGCGCCGCTGCCCGAGGGCGCCGAGCCCACCCCGCACACCGACGCTCAGGTGGTCGCGCGCGGATTGACCTACTATCCGGGCCCGGCTGCGCAGAAGCCGGTCGCGGGCACGCCCGCGCCGGCGTGGCCCGACCCGGAGGGCTTCCCGACCGGCACCCGCGAGGAGCCGGTGGGGCCCGCCACGGTCGACCTCGGCGAGGCCGGCACCGAGCCACCAACCCATGGAGAGCGGTAGATGAGCATGCTGGCGCAGGCGGCGCCGACCCAGGTGGTCGGCAGCACCGCCGAGTTCTGGGTGTTCTGCATCGCCGCGGTGCTGGCCCTGGGTACCGCCCTGTCGGTCGTGATCCTGCGCAACGCCGTCCACGCGGCGCTCATGCTGGTCCTGAACTTCTTCGCGATCGCGGTCCTGTACGCCGCGCTCGAGGCGCAGTTCCTCGCGGTCGTCCAGATCATCGTCTACGCCGGCGCGATCATGGTGCTGTTCCTGTTCGTGCTGATGCTGCTCGGCATCACCAGCGAGACGCGGTTCTCCGACCGGGTCCGCGGGCAGCGCACGGCCGCCGTGCTGCTGGGCATCGCCCTGCTCGTCGTGCTGGTCGGCGCGGGCGCCGGGCCCTACCTGGGCGCCGACGCGATCTGCCCCGTCGAGGGCGGCACCGGCGACCTGTGCACGGGCCTGGCGGCCAACGCCGGCAGCAACGTCGCGGCGGTCGGCCGGCTGCTGTTCACCACCTACATGTGGCCGTTCGAGGTCACCAGCGTGCTGCTGGTCATCACCGCGATCGGCGCGATCGTGCTGGGCAAGCGCCACCCGGACGAGGACGTCACCGATCTGCCGGTCGTCGACGGGGAGCCCGTCGAGCTCGACGAGCCGGAGGGACCGGCCCGCGGCGAGCTGGTGGCCACCGGCCGCGAGGAGGAGCAGACATGAGCGGGGTCCCCGTCGGCTGGTACATCGCCCTGTCCGCGATGCTGTTCACCACGGGCCTGGTGGGCGTGCTGGTGCGCCGGAGCGTGATCATCATGTTCATGTGCATCGAGCTGATGCTCAACAGCGTCAACCTCGCGCTCATCACGTTCTCGCGGGTGCACGGCAACCTCGACGGCCAGGTGCTGTCGTTCTTCGTGATCGTGGTCGCCGCGGCCGAGGTGACGGTGGGGCTGGCGCTGATCGTCAACATGTTCCGGTTGCTTGGCTCGACCGACGCCGACGCCGCCGACCGCCTCCGCGCGTGACAGGAGCAGCACAGATGATCGGGGTGCTCGCAGCGGCCGAGGGCGGGTTCAGCGGGGAGTACGTGCAGGCCGCGGTCGGCTCGCCGGCCGACTGGGCCTGGCTGATCCCGGTGGTGCCGGCCGTGTCGGCGGCCGTGCTGCTGATCTTCGGCCGCCGCATCGGCAAGGTGTCGGCCGCGATCGCCATCACCGCGGTCGGGTTCAGCGCGACGCTGTCGACCATGGTGTTCGCCCAGCTGCTGGCGGCCCCGGAGGCCGAGCGCAGCATCGTGCGCGCGGTCGCCGAGTGGCTGGCCATCGGCGACTTCCGGGTCGACTGGGCGATGCTGATCGACCCGCTGTCGGGCGTCATGCTGCTGCTGGTGACGTGGGTCGGGTTGCTGATCCACATCTACTCGCTGGGCTACATGCAGGGCGACGAGCACTACACCCGCTTCTTCGCCTACCTCAACCTGTTCGTCGCCTCGATGCTCGTGCTCGTGCTCGGCGAGAACCTGCTGGTGCTGTTCGTGGGCTGGGAGCTCGTGGGGCTGTCGAGCTACCTGCTGATCGGCTTCTGGTTCACCGAGCGCGCCAACGCGACCGCGGCCAAGAAGGCGTTCATCGTCAACCGCGTCGGTGACGTCGGCTTCATGATCGCCATGTTCGTGACGTTCGCGTACCTGGGGTCGCTGTCGTTCCCGGAGATCCTCCCGCACGCCGGTGACCTGGTGCCGGGCGCGGCCATCGCCATCGGGGCGCTGCTGCTGGTCGGCGCGACCGGCAAGAGCGCCCAGATCCCGCTGTTCGTCTGGCTGCCCGACGCGATGGCTGGCCCGACCCCGGTCAGCGCGCTGATCCACGCCGCGACGATGGTGACCGCCGGGGTCTACCTGGTGGCGCGGATGTCGCCGCTGTACGCCGCCATCCACGACGCCGGCGTGTTCGACGTCGGCATGCTGGTCGCCTGGATCGGCGTGCTCACGGCGCTGCTGGCGGCGCTGATCGCCTGCGCGCAGAACGACCTCAAGAAGATCCTCGCCTACTCGACCATCAGCCAGTTGGGGTACATGTTCATCGGTGTCGGGCTCGGCAGCCTGGCCGCCGGCATCTTCCACCTGCTGACCCACGGCTTCTTCAAGGCGCTGCTGTTTCTGGCCGCGGGCTCGGTGATGCACGCCATGCACGAGGAGACCGACGTCTGGAAGATGGGCGGGCTGCGCCGGCACATGCCCGTCACGTTCGCGACCTCGGCGGTCGCGACGCTGGCGATCGCCGGGGTGCCGTTCTTCGCCGGGTTCTACTCCAAGGAGGAGGTGCTGGCGGCCGCGATCGAGACGCCGGGGGCCGAGCTGATCTGGGTGCTCGGTGCGGTGGTCGCCGGGCTGACCGCCTTCTACATGAGCCGCTGGTTCTTCCTGATCTTCCTGGGGGAGTCGCGGGTCGCCGAGGGCATCCACCCGCACGAGTCGCCCCTGTCGATGACGTCGGTGCTGTCGGTGCTGGCGGTGGCCTCGATCGGTGGCGCGGTCATCGGCGTGACGCCGGGCAGCTACCTGCGCTTCTGGGAGCTGGAGCACGGCTGGCTGTTCGGGTGGCTCGCGCCGGCGGTGCAGTCGTTCGTCGGCGAGGAGGCCTGGTTCAGCGAGATCGCCGCCGGCTTCCTCGTGCTGACCATGTCGGCCGCCGGCATCGCCGCCGCCTGGGCCCTGTACCTGCGGCCGGTCGACATCGTGGCGGTCCGTGCGCGCCTCGGCTTCCTGTACCAGGCGATGCTGCGCAAGTTCTACGTCGACGAGCTGTACGAGCAGACCGTCGTGCTGCCCGGCTCGCTGATGGCCGACGGCATGGCGACGTTCGACGAGCGCGGCATCGACGGCTTCGTCAACGGCCTCGGCCGCGGCACCCAGCGCCTCGCTCAGATCGGCCGCCGCGTGCAGACCGGCTTCGTGCGCAGCTACGCGCTGGCCGTGCTGTTCGGGACCCTGCTGATCTCGGCGCTGTTCCTCGGCGGGACCCTGATCGGCCGATGACCTCGTACAGCGACAGCGGCGGGTCACGTGCTGCGTCCGCCGTCGCCCGCACCCCTGACGCAAGGACCGACAGCCGATGACCGTGCTCGCGCAGGCGATCCCCGAGATCCCATGGGCCGCGATCAGCCCGGAGCTGGTGCTGTTCGCGGTCGGCATCCTCGTGCTGCTGCTGGAGACCGCGGACGACAAGCGGGTCCTGTCGTCGGCGATCG
Organism: uncultured Actinomycetota bacterium; assembly: GCA_964450395.1. Classification (GTDB taxonomy): domain Bacteria; phylum Actinomycetota; class Nitriliruptoria; order Euzebyales; family JAHELV01; genus JAHELV01. The sequence goes on along the minus strand of CAYVGE010000089.1, from coordinate 7,628 downwards.
CCGCCGGGGTGCTGTCGGCAGGCGCCCTGCTGGCCGTCGTGCGCCTCGATGAGGTGCTCCTGCCCGCGCTGGTGATCCTCGCCGCGCTGACGCAGCTCGCCCTGACCTACGTCTGGCAGCGGCGTCCCCGCGTGCTGTCGGCGCTGCTGGCCGCGCTGGGCTTCCTGGCCACGATCGGCGTCGTGGCGTGGCAGTGGGTCGCCAGCAGCGAGGGCGGGCTGATCCAACCGCAGGGCGTGCTGGGCGACATGGTCGCCGTCGACGGCGTGGCGCTGTTCACGCGCGTGATCGTCTGCCTGGCGGGCCTGGTCTCGATCCCGCTGGGGTGGATGTACCTGGAGGACCGCCGCCTCCACCGGGCGGAGTACTACCCGCTGCTGATCTTCGCAGCGGTCGGCATGAACCTCCTGGCGGCGTCGGCCGACCTGATCATGGTCTTCATCTCGATCGAGATCCTGTCGCTCGGCCTGTACGTGCTGTCGGGCTTCGCCACCCGCGACCTGACCTCGCAGGAGTCGGCCTTCAAGTACTTCCTGCTGGGCGCGTTCTCGAGCGCCATCCTGCTGTACGGCATCGCGCTGACCTACGGGATCACCGGGTCGACCAACATCGCCGAGGCCGGGCGCGCGCTGACGCTGGCGGGTGGTGACGCGCTGACGCTGGCGGCGATGGGCCTGATGCTGGTCGGCTTCGCGTTCAAGACGGCGCTGGTGCCGTTCCACATGTGGACGCCCGACGTCTACCAGGGCGCCCCGACGCCCGTGACCGGGTTCATGGCCGCCGGCACCAAGGCCGCCGCGTTCGCCGCGTTCCTCCGCGTCTTCGTCGGCGCCTTCGCGCCGCTGGAGTGGTCGTGGCTGCCGGTCATCTGGACGCTGGCGATCATCACGATGCTCGCCGGCGCCGTGCTGGCCGTGGTCCAGACCGATGTGAAGCGCATGCTCGGCTACTCGGCGATCGCCCACGCCGGCTACGCGCTGATCGGCCTGGTGAGCGTCAACGCGTCGGGCGTGTCCGGCACGATGTTCTACCTGCTGGTCTACGCGATGATGAGCGTCGGCTCGTTCGGCGTGCTCAGCCTCGTCGAGCGCCGGCAGCGGCGCGCGGTGCAGATCTCCGACCTGCGTGGGCTGTGGCGACGCAACCCGGTGCCCACGGTCCTGTTCGCGCTGTTCCTGTTCTCGCTGGCGGGCATCCCCGGCACGGCCGGGTTCATGGCCAAGCTGGCCGTGTTCCGCGCCGGCCTCGAGGCCGGGCAGGTGTTCCTGGTGGTCGTGGCCGTCATCTCCAGCGTGATCGCCGCGTTCTTCTACCTGCGGGTCATCGTGGCCATGATCATCGAGGACGAGCCCGAGGACCTCGTCGACGAGCCGCCGGCGGCGCTGACGCTCGGCGCGCAGACGGGGCTGGCCGTCACCGCTGCCTTCGTCGTCCTGCTGGGTGTCATCCCCGGCGTCGTCGTCGACCTGAGCGGACGCGCCGCGTCACTGGTGCCCTAGGTGCCGCTCTCACAGGACGTCATCGATGACCTCTCCGCCAAGGGGGCGGAGCGCGGCATCGATCTGCGGCCCGGCATGGCCGCGGTCGAGCAGCGGCTCGACGAACTGGTCACCAACTCGGGCCTGCCGTTCCTCGACACGCTGTCGCGGTACCTGCTGGACGCGGGCGGCAAGCGGTTCCGTCCCATGCTGGTGCTGCTCACCGGGATGGCCGGCGGCTCGTCCGTGACGGACCCGCCCCTCGTGGACGCCGGCGCCATCGTCGAGCTGGTGCACGTGTCGACGCTGTACCACGACGACGTGATGGACGACCCGCCGCTGCGGCGGGGCCGGCCGCCGGCGCACCGGCGGTGGACCGCCACCGTCTCGGTGCTGACGGGTGACTTCCTGCTGGCGCGCGCGTCCGAGCTGTCGGCCGCGCTGGGCGTCGAGGTCACGCGCATCATGTCGCGGACCATCGCCACGCTGTGCCAGGGCCAGATCCGCGAGGTGCAGGGCACCCCGGCGGCCGCCAGGCACGACATCCCGACCGTCAGCCCGACGCGGGAGCACTACCTGACCACGATCGGCGAGAAGACCGCGTCGCTCATCGCGTCGTCGTGCCGCCTGGGGGCGCTGCTCAGTGGGCAGGACACCGCCGCGATCGAGCGCTTCACGTCCTTCGGCTGGCACCTGGGCATGAGCTTCCAGCTCGCCGACGACCTGCTCGACGTGGTGGGGGAGGCGACCGAGTCCGGCAAGGAGCCGGGCACCGACCTGCGCGACGGCGTGCTGACGCTGCCGGTCCTGCTGGCGCTCGAGCAGGACGGGCCGGACTCCGAGCTGGCGCGCCTGCTGGACCAGCCGAGCAGCGCCGCCGTCGCCCGCGCGCTGGAGATCCTCGGCGCCCACGACGCCATCGGCCTGGCCCGTGACGCCGCGCGGCTCGAGGCGCAGGCGGCCCACGGCGAGCTCGACGCCGTCGCCGCCGGACTCGCCCACCCCCCGGCGCTCGAGGGCCTGGCGTTCCTCGCCGAGTACGCGGCGGACCGGGCCGGCTGACCGTGGCAGACGACCGGCCGGACGACCCCGGCACCGTCGATCCGCAACCGCCGCCGGCCCGCACGGTCTCGCGGCGCTCGCTGCTGCGCTCGGCCGGCGTGGGCGCCGCGGCGCTGCCGCTGGCGGGCGTCCTCGGCTGCACGCCGGCCGGCAGCGGTCCCGGCGAGATCGGATCGGCCGCGGTCGAGCCGTCGCCGGCCGCGCCGCCGTCGGACGCGGCACCCACGTCGGCCGCGCCGACCGGCCCCGAGCCGTCGCCGGCGCCCGTGCGGTCGACGACGGGCTCGCCCGCCATGCACCGGCAGTTCATGCAGCTGCCGGAGGTCCGGCTGCCACGCCGCGGCGCGGGCAACGGGATGAACGTGCTCCTGGTGGTCGTCGACTCGGTGCGCCGGGACCACCTCGGCGTCTACGGCAGCCGCGACACGCGCACCCCGGCGATCGACGAGCTTGCGCGGTCGTCGACGCGCTTCACGCAGGCGCGCCCCGAGGCGATGCCGACCGTGCAGGTGCGCCGCTGCGTGCACACCGGGACGCGCACCTTCCCCACGCGCAACTGGTGGCCCCGGAAGGGCGACAGCGTGCGGATGCCCGGCTGGCAGCCCATCCCCGAGGAGCAGGTGACGCTGGCCGAGATCCTGGCGGCCGCCGGCTACTTCACGTCGTTCATCACCGACACGCCGCACCTGTTCAAGCCGTCGATGAACTTCCACCGCGGCTTCCAGCACTGGAACCTCGTCCGGGGGCAGCCGGCCGACGGCTTCAGGGGCGGCGCCGTGCCGCGCCGCAGCGAACAGGACCACGCCGCGCCCCGCGTGTTCACCGCCGCGATGGACCTGCTGGATGAGGCCAGGCGGCTCGGGCCGTTCCTCATGGTCGTCGACTCCTACGACCCGCACGAGCCCTGGGACCCCCCGGCGTCGTGGGTGGCCGAGTACGGCGACCGGGACTTCGCCGGTCCGGAGCCGTCGGCCCCCGCGTACGGCTGGGCGGACTACCTGACCGAGGCGCAGCTGCGGCGGATGCGCCTGCTGTACCGCGCCGAGCTGTCGATGGTCGACGCGTGGTTCGGGCGGTTCATCGAGGAGATCGACCGGCGACGGCTGCTCGACGACACCCTGGTGGTCTTCCTGTCCGACCACGGCGTGCTGCTCGGCGAGCACAACCTGGTCGGCAAGCCGGTGTCGGAGTCGCTGTGGCCCGAGATCACCGACGTCCCGCTGCTGGTCCGCCACCCGGAGCACGCGCGGGAGCGCACCGACGACCGCTTCGTCTCGACCCACGACGTCGTGCCGACGATCCTGGGCGCGTTGGGCATCGCGCCGCCGTTCGAGCTGCCCGGGCTGGACCTCACGCCCATCCTCGCCGGGCGCCCGCGACGGGTGGCCCGTCGCGACCACCTGACGATGGGCTACGCCGGGCACGCCATGATCCGCACCGACCGGTGGGCGCTGACGACCACGTCGGACGGTGGCACCCGCCGGCTGTTCGACACGGCGGCGGACCCCGGCTTCACGCGCGACGTCGCGGCGGACAACCCGCAGGTCGTCAGGCGGCTGCTCGGGCGCCTCGAGCGTGACGCCGGCGGCCCGTTGCCGGTGCACGACGGCGACGCGGTGACCGCACGGCTCGGCGAACGCTGACCCGCAGGTCGCACCGTCGTGCGTGGGTGGCCCCCACCCGTGGTACAGATGCCAGACACCGCCGACCAGTTGGGACTGCCACCGTGGACGATGACGAAGCCCGCCGCCTGCTGCACGCCGAGCGGGACCGCCTGACGGCGCTGCTGCACGACAGTGCCCGGGACGTCGCCGAGCAGCAGGACGCCGCCGACCGGGACGCGGGTGGCGCCGACGCCGCCAAGGACGTCGTCGACCGTGAGCTCGAGCGCTCGGAGCTGCGGCAGGTGCACGTGCACCTGCAGGAGGTCGACGCGGCGCTGGCGCGGGTCGACGAGGGCACCTACGGCCTGTCGGAGGTCAGCGGCGAGCCGATCCCCGACGAGCGCCTGCGTGCCGTGCCCACCGCGACCCGCACGGTCGACGAGCAGGAGCTGGCCGACAACCGGGGCCGGGCGTCGGTGCCCGACAACCCCGATCTGGAGCGGTGACGCCGACCGCCGTCAGTCCTCGCCGCGCTCCCGTGGCGTCCCCGCGCGGCGGCCCCAGTCGAGCGCCCGCTCGACGTGGCGGCCGCCGGTCAGGGCCGCCGACCGCACGTGGCCCGGCAGGGCCGCCACCACGCCGGGGACCAGCGGCCGGTCGTCCGGACGGCGCAGCAGCAGCCAGTTGAGCGCGAACAGGACCACGGCGACGACCGGCAGCACGGAGTACGGCGCCGTGCGCAGGATCTCGCCGCGGAGCATGATGTCGCGCAGCGCCTGGATCGCATAGGTCGCCGGCAGCAGCAGGCCGACGATCCGTCCGACGCCCACGAAGAACTGGGTGCTCAGCACGAACCCGCTGAAGAACACGCTGGCCAGCAGCACGGCCATCGCCGCCTGGACGGCCTGGGTGGTCGAGGTCGACAGCTCGGCGATCAGGAATCCGATGCCGACCGACGCCCCCAGGACGGCGACGACCACGAAGGCCAGCAGCAGCCACGAGCCGAGCATCGGTACGCCCAGCCCGCCGACCAGCAACGCGACCATCAGCGCCATGGTGGGCAGCGACAGTGCCAGTGCGCCGCCGTAGCGGCCGAGCAGCCGCTCACCGGGGGTCAGCGGCGCGACGGCGAACAGCTCGGTCGTGCCGTACTGCTGCTCCTGGACGGTGGCGAGGGCGACGGTCGTGATGACCAGGTGCTGGCCGAGCAGGACCAGCACCGCCGGCGCGTAGAACGCCGGCAGCGCGACCGTGCCACCCTGCACCCGCTCGACCCTGCTGGACAGCGGGCTGATCGCGACCTCGGGCGACAGGCTGGTGAAGGTGTCGATGTCGTCGATCGCCCGCTCGAGGTCGGCTTCGACCTGGGCGAGGCGGGCCGTGTCCGTGGTGGACAGATCGGCGACCGCGGTGATGCGGTCCAGCGTCACCAGCGCGCGGTCCAGCTCGCTGAGCGGCGTGCCGGCGTCGTCGGGATCGCTGTCCGCGGCCGCCGAGGCCGCAGGCCCCAGCACCGACCGGGCGGCGGCGAGGTTCCGCCGCACACGGGGCACCGCTCGGCGCGCGGCCACGACATCGTCGTCGGCGAGCGCTGCCCGCAGATCCCGGACGGCGGCCTGGGTCTGCTCGAGCCGCTGGCGGCCCTCGACGGCCGTGCCCTGCGCGTCGCGCAGCAGTGCGGCGACGAACGACTCGTTGAGCTCGCCGACCGACAGCTGGGTCGCGGTGCCGATGGCCCGCGCCTCCAGTGGATCGATGAAGTTGTGGTACAGGATCGCCTGGGCGGGCTCGCCCCGGCGGATCGTCTGCTGCGGCTCGTTGGGCAGGACCAGGACGATGTCGATGCTGCCGTCGCGGAGGCGTTGCAGGGCGTCCTCGCGGTCTGGCGTGATCTCGGCGATCTCGAAGCGACTCGTCGGGTCGAAGCGGAACTGCTGGAACAGGTTGCCCATCGCGCTGCCGCGCTGGGCGACCACGACGGTCCGCAGCTCGGGCGCCAGGTCGCCCAGGCTCGCGCCGAAGACCAGCAGCAGGATGAAGGGCCCGAGGACCACGCCGAGCAGCAGCTGCGGCTGGCGGATGATCTCGACGACGTCCTTGCGGACGAAGGCCGACACCCGGATCATCCAGGCAGGCCAGCGGTCCACGCACCCTCCGGGTGTCTCACCGGTGTTGTTGCAGCACCGTAGCGCGCCGGGCAGCCCCGTGCCGTTGGCTGCGGCCGGGTGTCGCCGCGTACACTGGCGGCCCCGGCAGCAGTCCCCACGGCCGGAGCGCAGCCTGTCCGCAGACGAGGAGCCGATGGAGCCAGTCACCGTCGACGACGCGATCTACTTCCAGCAGTACGGCACGGTCGTCGCGCTGATCGCCGCCGGCGTGCTGCTCGTGGGCGCCGCGTTCGTCATCAACCGCCTGGTGAGCCCCGACCGCAAGTACGGGTACAAGCTCACCACCTACGAGTGCGGCATCGACCCGGTCGGCCAGGGCTGGTCCCAGACGCACATCCGGTACTACATGTTCGCGTTCATGTTCGTCGTGTTCGACGTGGAGACGCTGTTCATCTTCCCGTGGGCGACGGTGCTGGGCCGCGCGGACAACCCGGTGCCGGGCTTCATGCTGGGGGTGATGCTGGTGTTCCTGTTCTTCGTCACCATCACGCTGCCGTACGAGTACAAGAAGGGGGTGCTGAAGTGGGTCTCATAGATCAGGTCGAGACACCCCAGCCACTGAAGTTCGTCCTGAACTGGGGGCGGCGCTACAGCCTGTGGGTCATGAACTTCGGACTGGCGTGCTGCGCGATCGAGTTCATCGCCACCTCGGCGGCGCGGCACGACTTCATCCGGTTGGGCGTCATCCCCTTCGCCCACGGCCCGCGCCAGGCCGACCTGATGGTCGTCGCCGGCACGCTGACCGACAAGATGGCGCCGGCGATCAAGCGGCTGTACGACCAGATGCCCGAGCCCAAGTACGTCATCTCGTTCGGGTCCTGCTCGAACTGTGGCGGCCCCTACTGGGACAGCTACTCGGTCACCAAGGGCGTCGACCAGATCGTGCCGGTCGACGTCTACGTGCCCGGCTGCCCCCCGCGGCCCGAGGCACTGCTCGAGGGCATCATCAAGCTGCAGGAGATGATCGGGCAGGAGTCGCTCAAGGAGCGCTACGCCGCCCGCGACGCCCGCCGGCCGATCGTCGTGGGTGGGGGCGACCCGACGCGCCATCCCGCCGACGACCCGATGTAGCGGAGCGGACCGCGTGACCACCACCGACGTCGAGCCGACCGCCATGTCGCCGGACGACCTGGCGACCTACCTGCGCGACCGCCTGGAGGAGCGGGTCGTCGGCCACGAGGTCGCCTACGGTCAGCTGACGATCACGGTCGCCCCCCGGGCCGTGCCGATCGCCGTGCAGCTGTGCCGCGACGACCCGCGGCTGGCGTTCGACTTCTTCGACTTCATGACCGGCGTCGACGAGCGCGAGGACGGCT
>CAYVGE010000088.1:10890-14845 GCA_964450395.1 uncultured Actinomycetota bacterium | reverse complement strand
AGCGGGACGATCCGGGGCGGCTTGATCCAGAACCAGGAGTTGCCGTAGCCGTCGGGGACGCTCTGGCGCGCGATCTCGAGCAGGTGGCGGAAGCCGCCGGTCGTGACGAAGCCCAGGCCCGCGTAGTCATCGGTCAGCAGGGCGTTGGTGGCCACGGTCGTGCCGTGGCTGATCGACGCGACGTCGGCACCGGTCCGGCCGACGTCGGCGAGGATCCGCTCGACGCCGGCCAGGAAGCCACGAGCCGGGTCGTCCGGGGTCGACGGCGTCTTGGTGACGGTGACGGCACCCGACGCGGCGTCGAACGCGACGACATCGGTGAAGGTGCCGCCGGTGTCGACGCCGATGCGCAGGCCCACCGGGCCGTCGAGCGCCGTCACGCGGTGCCTCCGGCAAGGTGGCGGCCGACCATCGCGGCCGCGGCCAGCGCCTCGACGTCGTGGCCGGGCACGGCGACGACCTGGACGCCCAGCGGCAGGCCGTGCGGCCCCCTGAGGCCCGGGACCGCGACGGCGGGCGCCCCGAGTGCCGTCCAGATCCGGCAGAACACCGGGTCGCCCGTGGCCGTCAGGCCCTCCGGCGCCTCGCCCACGGCGGCGGGCACCAGCAGGACGTCGTGCCCCGCGAACGCCGCGGGCAGCGCCGCACGACAGGCCGCCACCAGCAGGTGGGCCGCGGCGACGTCGGCCTCCGGTGTGGCGCGCCCGCGGGCCAGCAGCCCGCGCAGCTCGGCGCTCAGCTCGTCGGGGTGGTTCCGCCACACGTCGTCGAGCGCGACGGCCGCCTCGGCGTCCATGATCGCCCCCTGCGCGGCGACCAGGCCGGCGAAGTCGGCGGGCAGCACGACCTCGGGCAGCGCGAGGTCCGCGGCCAGGGTGGTGATGGCGTCGCGGGTGGTGTCGTCGGCGTGCTCCCACTCATGGGTCCGCGCGAACGCGACCGACGGCGTGCGGTCGCGGTGGCCGGCGTACCGGTCCGCGGCGCCCGCCAGCACCCCGGTCACCAGCGCGAGGTCGTCGACCGACCGGGCGAGCGGGCCGATGGTGTCCAGGCTGGGGCCGATCGGCCGGCACCCCGTGGTGGGGACGACGCCGAAGGTGGGCTTGCACCCGTAGGTGCCGCAGAACGCGGCCGGGCGCACGATCGACCCGGCGGTCTGGGTGCCCAGCGCCACGGGGACCATGCGGTCCGCGACCGCCGCCGCGGATCCGCTGGACGACCCGCCCGGCGTGCGCCCCGGGTCGTGCGGGTTGGTGGTCGGGCCGGGGTGGAACAGCGCGAACTCGGTGGTGACGGTCTTGCCGAGCACGACCGCCCCCGCGACGCGCAGGTTGGCGACGGCTGCCGCGTCACGTCCGGGCCGGTTGCCGGCGTGGACCGGCGAGCCGTACGCCGTCGGCGCGTCGGCGGTGTCGAGGAGGTCCTTGACGCCGACCGGCACGCCGTGGAGCGGTCCACTCGGCGGTGCGGCGTCTGCCCGGCGCGCCGCCGCCAGCGCCGCCTCCGGGTCGAGGTGCGCCCACGCGTGCACCACGTCGTCGCGGGCGGCGATGCGGTCCAGGCACGCGGACACCAGCTGCTCGGACGTCAGCTCTCCAGCGCGGATGGCGGCGGCTGCGGCGGTGGCCGTGAGGTCCGCCGCGCCGGGGCCGGGCTCCGGCACCGGGTCAGCTCCGACGGCGCTGGCCGACCAGCACGCCGGCCAGGGCGATCGCCGCGCCCAGCGCCGCGGCCGCCAGCAGCTGGAGCGCCGGTCGGGGGGCCGTGGGCGGGCCGGCGGGGCGCTGGTGGACGACGCCGGTGGTCTCGCGCGGCGGCTGCGCAGGCGCCTGCTCGGGCTCGCCGGCCACGTCCGGCGCGGCCTCACCCGCCTCCTCGGGGTACCCGGCGAGGTGGATGTCGACGGCCTCGAAGAACGTCGCCGCGTTGCGCTTGGCGACGCCCGCCACCACCCGCTGACCCACACCGGCGATCGCGCCGCCCACGACCGCGTCGGCGTCGTAGGACACCTCGGTCCCCTCGTCGGTCTCGGCCAGCGACACCCGTGCGGTCGCCTCGATGGTGCCCGGTCCCCCACTGCCGGCCGCCTTCAGGGTGTACGAGCTCGGCGGGTCCTGGTCGGACAGCTCGACCCAGCCGTCGTAGGTGCCCGTGATCGAGGCGATGCCGGCATGGACCCGTGCCTCGTAGCGGTCCTCACCGACCTCCCGCAGCTCGTGGCAGCCGGGGATCGTCTGCACGAGCACCGCCGGGTCCTGCAGCGCGTCCCACACCGCCTGCCGCGACGCGTGGACCACGTGGCTGCCGTTGACCTTCATGTCAGGTGCCCTACCGCTTCGCTACGTGAGGTCATGTCCCGTCCTGTTCGTCGATGCTCGTGCCCAGCGCCCCGACCGGGGCCAGCGCCGCGTCCCCGCCGGAGCGCAGCAGCCTGAACAGCTCGTCGGGGGCCAGTGGCATCCGCGTGACCGCCACACCCGTCGCGTCCTCGATCGCCGCCGCGATCACCGCGGCCCCGGGGATCACGCCGGCCTCCCCCGCGCCCTTGATGCCCAGCGGGTTCAGCGGCGACGGCGTCTCGAGGTGGTCGGTGCGCACCGTCGGGATCTCGCTGGCGTAGGGCATCAGGAAGTCCATGAACGACGCGTTGAGCAGCTGGCCGTGCTCGTCGTAGGCCATGCGCTCGTACAGCGCCCCGCCGATGCCCTGCGCGACGCCGCCGTGGATCTGGCCCTCGACGATCGTCGGGTTGATCAGGTTGCCGCAGTCGTGGACGACGGCGTAGTCGACGACCGTCACCTCGGCGGTGTCGGGGTCGACCTCGACGACCGCGGCGTGCATGCCGTTGGCGAACGTCGAGCGCGGCGGCGAGTAGTACGCCCTGCCCTCGAGCCCGGGCTCCTCACCCTCGGCGACCGGCGGCGCGTCGGCGTCGGCCGGCAGCGTGAACTGGGTCGCGGCCTGCGCCGCCTCGCTGAACGAGTACCGCAGCGGGTTCGACAGCACGGCGACCTGGTTGAGCGGGATGCCCGCCGTGGGGCTGCCCTTGACGCGCACGACGCCCTCGACGATCTCCATGTCGTCGGGGTTGGCCTCCAGCGCCCTGGCGGCCACCCTGCGGGCCTTGCCGTTGACCGCCCGCGCCGCCAGCGCGATGGCGTTGCCGCTCATGACCGCCGCGCGCGACGCGAAGGTGCCGACGGCGTAGCCGAACCGGCGCGTGTCGCCGGTCGTGACCTGCACCTGCTCCATCGGCACGCCGAGCTCGGTCGCGACGATCTGGGCGAACACCGTCTCGTGGCCCTGGCCCTGGGTGGTCAGCCCGGTGGAGACGAGCACCCGGCCGCTGGTCTCGACGTGGACGTGGCCGCCCTCGTACGGCCCCACGCCGGTGCCCTCGACGTAGCAGGCCAGGCCGACGCCGAGCATCCGCCCCTCGGCCCGCGCCGCCTCCCGACGGGCGGCGACGCCGTCCCAGTCGATGAGCTCGCGCAGCATGGCCAGCGAGGCCGGGAAGTCACCAGAGTCGTAGATCGCGGGGCGCCCGTCCTGGAAGATCAGGCCCACATCGAAGGGCATCTCGTCGGGCTGGATGAAGTTGGTCGAGCGCACGTCGGCGCGGTCCAGCCCGAGCTCGGCGGCGATGGCGTCGATGGTCCGCTCCATCGAGAACACGGCCTGCGGACGGCCGGCACCGCGGTACGGCGTCACGATGACCGTCGTCGTGTAGAGGCTGGTGAACTCGACCCGGTAGTGCGGCAGGCGGTAGGGACCGGGCAGCTGCGTCGACGTGATGATCGGCACGATGACGCCGTAGGGGGTGTAGGCGCCGTTGTCGTGCAGGAAGCGGACGTCGAGGCCGAGGATCCGCCCGTCGTCGTCGAAGCCGACGGCCACCTCGTGCACCTGCCCCCGCTCGTGCGCGCTGGCCACGAAGTGCTCGCGGCGGTCCTCG
>CAYVGE010000088.1:0-10880 GCA_964450395.1 uncultured Actinomycetota bacterium | reverse complement strand
TCCTCGGGCCAGGGGTGCTTGTTGTTGACCCCGAACCCCCCGCCGACGTGCGGCGCGCCGGCCTCCTCGTGGGCGTCGGCCAGATCGAACGCCGCGGCGATCGCCGCGCGGACGCTGGTCGACGTCTGGGTCGACGAGTAGACCCGCAGCCGGCCGTCGTCGGCGTCCCAGCGGGCGTACACGCCGCGGCCCTCGAGCGGGGTCGATGCGCTGCGCTCGATCTCCCAGCGGAGGTCCAACCGGTGTGGTGCGCCCGCCAACGCCGACGTGACGTCGCCGACCTCCTGCACCAGGTGCGCCGCGACGTTGTCGGCCATGCCGTCGTGCACCACGACGTCGCCTGCGGCGGCGCGCTTCACCCCGACCACCGGCGGCAGCGGCTCGAAGTCGACCACGATCCGGTCGACGACGTCCTCGGCGACGTACCGGTCGACGGCGACGACCATCACGACGGCCTCGCCGACGTGGTGGACCACGTCGGCCGCGAGCGCGTGACCGGTCCGCGGCTCGGTCAGGCTGGGGTGCGGGATCAGCAGGGGCAGCGGCTGGGCGACCCGCTCGGGCAGGTCGTCGTGGGTGTAGATGGCGACCAGCCCGTCGACGTCGAGCGCGGCGTCGACGTCGATGCCGGCGATCCGGGCGTGCGCGTGGGGGCTGCGCACGAACGCGACCTCGTACGCGTCGTGCCCGAGGTCGTCGAGGTAGCGGCCCTCGCCGCGCAGCAGGCGCGGGTCCTCGCGCCGGGCGACGGCCTCGCCGAACAGCTGCGTCGTCACCGGTCGGCTCCCCGGTCGTCGGGGGTCGCGGGCACGCCACCGCCGGCCGGGCTGTACGGCGCGGGTGGCCGCTCGTGCTCCGGGTGCTGGTGTCCCGCAACCACGTCGGCACGTCGGACGTGGTCGACGCCGGGCTCCTCGGCCAGCAGCTCGGCCGCACGGCGCACGGACCGCAGGATGTTGCGGTAGCCCGTGCACCGGCACAGGTTGCCCGACAGTCCCTCGAGGATCCGGTCGTCGTCGGGGTCGGGGTCCTCGGCGAGCAGCCCTGCGGTGCTCATGATGAAGCCCGGGGTGCAGAAGCCGCACTGCAGGCCGTGGCACTCCTGGAACGCGCGCTGGATCGGGTGCAGCTCGTCGACCTCGCCGGGCGACAGCCCCTCGACCGTCGTGATCTCGCGCCCGTCGACGCTGACCGCGAACGTCAGGCAGCTGCGCACCGGCGCGCCGTCGAGCAGCACGGTGCAGCAGCCGCAGACGCCGTGCTCGCACCCCACGTGCGTGCCCGTGAGGCGCAGGTCGTGACGCAGCGCGTCGCTCAGCAGGCGACGCGCCGGGACGCTGATCCGCCGGGCGGCGCCGTTGACCCGCAGCACGACGTCGTGGGTGGGTTCAGCCATGGGGGCCTCCGTTCCCGCGGCGCTCGGCGGCATGCGCCGCGGCAGCCGCGATCGCCCGTCCGGTCAGCACCCGGGTGAGCTGCCGGCGGTAGGCGACGGTCGCATGCAGATCGGGGGCCGGATCGCTGGCGGCGTCGACCAGGTCACCGGCCGCGGCCGACGCGTCGGGGTCGGGTGGACGGCCCGAGAGGGCGTCGGTGCAGTCGACCACCAGCGGGGTCGGGTGGATGCTGATCGCGCCGACCCGTGCCCGGGCGACCGCGCCGTCGTCGTCGAGCGCCACCGTCGCGGCGATCCCGCACAGCGCGTAGTCGCCGTGGCGGCGGGACAGCTCGACGAACGCGCTGCCCGTGCCGGGCGCCGTCCGGGGGAAGCGCACCGACGTCACCAGGTCGCCCGCCCGAAGGTTGCTCTCGAGCGGCGCGACGAAGAAGTCGGACGCCTCGACGTCGCGGTCGTCGGCGCCGTACCGGGCGACGCGCACGGTGCCGCCCAGCAGGGCCAGCACGGCCGTCAGCTCACCGGCCGGGTCGGCGTGGGCGATGCTGCCGCACACCGTCCCCCGGTTGCGGATGACCGGGTGCGCGACGTGCCGAAGCGCCTGACGCAGCAGCGGCAGCGCGTCGCCGGCGGCGCCGTGGTGCTCCAGCGTGGTGTGGCGGACCGCGGCGCCGACCGTCACCGCGTCGTCCGTCACGTCGACGTGGTCCAGCGCGGCGATCCTGCTGATGTCGACGAGGTGCGCGGGGGCGGCCAGCCGCATGTTCAGCAGCGGGATGAGGCTCTGGCCGCCCGCCAGCACCTTGCCGTCGTCGCCCAGGTCGGCGAGTACCTCCAGCGCCTCGTCGGGCGACGCCGGCGCGTGGTAGGTGAACGGTGGCGGCTTCATGCCGCGGCCCGCTCGGCCAGGGCCCGCACCGCCGCGACGAAGCAGGCCATCGGCGGCTCGACCAGTCCAGCGCCGACCTGGCCGGTGCCGGCCTCCCGCCCGGCCATGCCGGTGTTGACCGCCGGGACGATGCCGGTCCGGACGACCTGCGTGGCATCGATGCCGACGGGCGTCCCCCGGAAGCCGAGGATCGGGATCTGGAACACGGCGTGCTCGGCCAGCGAGATCTCGTACATCGCCAGGGTGAACGCGAGCGCGTCGGTGACCTCGCCGCCGACGAAGCGCACGATCGCGGGTGCCGCCGCCATGGCGAATCCGCCGATGCCGGCCGTCTCGGTGATCGTCGAGTCGCCGATGTCGGGGTTGGCGTCCTCGGGGCCGTAGCCGGACAGGAACAGGCCGTCGGGGGTCCCGGCCGGTGCCGTGAACCACGCGTCGCCGGTCCCCGAGCACTGGACACCGAACTCGGTGCCGTTGCGTGCCATCGCCACGACCATCGTCGAGCCGGGGATGTCGCGGGCGGCGTCGGCGGCCGCCTTCGCGGCGGGCATGACCAGGTTGAGGAAGAAGTGGTCGTTGCCGTTGACGAAGCGCAGCACGTCGGCGATGTCGCCCGCGGGGGCGTCGACCTCCACGAGGTCACCGGCGATCTCACGCAGGAACAGCGACGAGCCTGCCCGGTTGCGGTTGTGGCCCTCATCGCCCATCTGCAGGGCCTGGACGATCAGCGACCGCACGTCCAGCGGACCGTGGGCCTGCAGCGCGGCGCGCGTCAACGGCGCCAGCACCCGTTGCATCCAGTGCAGGCGTGCGACGACCTCCGGCCCGTAGGCGCCGTAGCGCAGCACCTTGCCCAGCCCCTCGTTCTGCGTGCAGTACGCGGTGCCGCCGTGCTCGTCGTCCTCCAGGACGTACATCGGCATCGACGGGCTGACGACGCCGGCCATGGGCCCGACGGCGCGGTGGCCGTGGCACGGCGCCAGGGCGAGGTCGCCGCGCTCGGCGCGCGCCGCCGCGGTGTCGGGGTCGTCGGCCCAGCCCTCGTACAGCGCCGCGCCGATGATCGCGCCGCGCAGAGGTCCGGACGCGTCGGCCCACGTGATCGGCGGCCCGGCGTGCAGCAGCATCCCATCCTCGAAGCCGTCGATGACCTCGCGGGCCGGGCGGACGTCGACCAGGTGCGGGCGCGCCGACTGCAACCGGTCGACCGCGGTGGCGTTGGCCTCGGTGACGCGACCGTCGGCGGCGATGCGCGCGAGCGCGTCCCCGCCGTCGACCGGCGGGCGCCAGTCGACGCGGACCGGCGCGACGCCCTGTGCCTCGAGCGCGTCGGCCAGCAGGCCGGCACCGGCGGCGACGATCGCCGGCTCGTCGCGCAGCAGCGCCGCGAGCGGGCCGTCGGTCACGGATGCGTCCACGGGTTCGGCGGTCACGGTGCTCCTCCCACCAGCCGCACGGCCTCGCGTGCGGCCTCGGCGTTGGACTGGCGGACCACGACGCCAGCGGCGACGAGCGCCTCGGCCTGGCGCTCGAGGCCCTGCGGATCGTCGCGGGTACCGCACAGCGACACCACCACCGCAAGGCGGTCGCCCCGGGCGGCCGCGGTGCCACGGGCGTCGGAGATCGCGGGCGCCAGCACCGCCGCGGGGTCGGCGTCGGCCCCGTGGCCCAGCACGACGTCGAGCAGCAGGGTGGCGCTGCCGGGGCGCTCGGACTCGCGCGCGATGCGGGCGACCCGCAGGCTGTGGTCGATCATGGGGTGCGGCCGCCCGCGCGTCCACTCGTCCTCGCCCAGGTCGAGCAGCAGGTGCCCGTCGGCGTCGTCGCCGTCGAGCGCCCAGCTGGGCTGCAGCGGGATGTTCGAGCGGATGGGGCCCAGCTCGGTGGCGGCGATCACCATCGCCTCGTCGCACAACGTCCCGCCGCTGAACAGCCCCCGCAGCTCGCCCGCGACCGGCGCCGGCGGCTCGGCGGGATCCCAGCGACGCTGCGCGCCCGTGGGGTGGCCGAGCTGCGCCGCGACGGCGTCGGCCACGGCGGTGAGGTCCCGCTCGCCCGGGCCCACGAAGCCGATCTCCACCGGTGTCGCGCACGCGTCGGCCGCCCCCCGGACCGCATCGGCGACCTCCGGGTCGGGGGGCTTGGACAGGACCACGATCAGGCCGGTCGCGGGATCGGCGTCGAGCGCCGCCAGCGCCTGGTGCGTCGCCACCCCACCGACGGCGGCCGACAGGTCGCGGCCGCCGACGCCGAGGACGTGCGAGACGCCGACGTCGGCGGCGTCGAGCAGGCAGCACAACTGCTGTGCGCCGGTGCCCGACGCCGCGACCACACCGACGGGGCCGGGGCGGACGACGTTCGCGAAGCCCAGACCCACGCCGGCGACCACCGCGGTGCCGCAGTCGGGCCCCATGACCAGCAGTCCACGGCGACGGCCCTCGGCCTTCAGCGCCACCTCCTGGTCGACGGGGACGTTGTCGCTGAACACCATGACGTGCAGGCCCGCCCGCAGCGCGTCCATGGCTTCGACGAACGCGTGCTCACCGGGGACCGACACGAGCGCCAGATCAGCGTCGGCGCGGCGCGCCGCAGCGGCCATCGTGCGCGGCGGCGGCGCCTCGAAGCCGTCGCCGGGCGAGCCTCCACCGGACGCCGCGAGCGCGTGATCGACCGCCGCCACCGCCGCGCCGACCGCCTCCTCGTCGGCCGCCCGCACGGCGATCACCAGATCGTTGGGCGTGGCCTCCGGCCGGGTGAAGCCCAGGTCGTCGAGGATCGACAGGTTCAGGTCGGTCGCCATCGCGACCAGCGCGTCGGTGACGCCGTCGAGCGCGGCCACGTCGCGCGACACCTGCAGCAGGGTCACCGAGTCGTGGTAGCTGCCACGACGGACGTCGACATGGGTGGTCACGCCTGGTCTCCTTCCGCGAGCAGTGCGTCGACCCCGACGGCGATGCCGGCCAGCAGGTCGCGCCCCGACGTGTGGCCCAGCGAGGCGAGCGCCGTGACGGCCGACGGCCATGCCGGCCGACCGCACGGTGCCGCCAGCAGCGACAGCACCCGGCCGGCCGCCGCGGCAACGGCGCCATCCGCCGCGCACCGTAGCAGGGTCGCTGACAGCGACGTCGTCCGCCCGCTGCGGTCCTCCGAGCCGTCGGCCAGCCGCTCCGCGAACGCCGCGACCGGGCCGTCGGCCGGTCCCAGCGTGACCAGGGTGGCCAGCAGGCCCGCCACCACATCGTCGCCGGACGGGGTGGAGCCGGGGCCCCGGCCGATCAGGTCGTCGAGCACGGCACCGAGCGCGCCGGCGTCGCGCGTGACCGCCGCGGCACGCAACGCGGCCACCGGGCCGGCCAGCCCGTACCGGACGATGTGCGCCCGGTCGGGGTCCGGCAGCGCCGCGCGGTTCCGGCGCAGCGCCGCTGGCGGCGGTCGGTCGAGGCGTGGCACGCGGGGACGGGCGTCCCACCACCGACCGACGCGGGCCCGCCAGGGGCCCACCTGCAGCATCCCCGCTCCGATCGTGCCGACCTGCCCGTCCAGCCGCGGCAGCGCGGCGACGCGCACGGCGTTGGGCAGCCCGGCCCCGCCGGCCGCTTCGATCGCCACCGCGGTGCCGTCGCCGAGGTCGCCGTAGGCGGCCCGGGGGCCGGCCGCGACGATGCGGACCGGGCGGTCGGGCCCCACCAGCACCGGCCGCAGCCACGTGCTCGCGGCCATGCCGGCCGTCGGCGGCGCCGGCCGGGCGCCGACCGGCGGTGCGGTGACCGGCGACACCACGGTCACCGGTGCACCATCCGGTGGTCGGCGGCGCCGGGCACGACCCGGGTGCCGGTGGCGCCGCGCACGACCGCCGGCGCGTCGTCGAGCGCGCCGATCGCTGCCGGCCTGCCCCGCTGGGTGACGAACCGCAGCGCCGCCTCGACCTTCGGTCCCATCGAGCCCCGGGCGAACTGGCCGGCCGCCGCGAGCCCACGCAACTCGTCGGCCGTGACCTCCGACAGCCACCGCTGGTGCGGGGTCCCCCAGTCGACGGCGACGGCCTCGACATCGGTGAGGATGACGAGCTCGTCGGCGCGCAGCGCCCGGGCCAGCAGCGCCCCGGCCAGGTCCTTGTCGACGACCGCCTCCACACCGATCAGGGTGTTGGCGCCGCGGCGCACCATCGGGATGCCGCCACCCCCGTTCGCCACGACGATCGCGCCCGCGTCCAGCAGCAGGTTGATCGTCATCGACTCGAGCAGGGCGACCGGCTCCGGTGACGGCACGACGCGCCGCCACCCCCGCCCCTCGACGTGCACGAACCGCTGGTCGTGGTCGCGCTCGCGGCGCTTCACCTCGGTCGCGTCGGTCACCCACGGCCCGATCGGCTTGCTCGGCGACGCCCACGCCGGGTCGTCCTCGGCCACCTCGACCCGCGAGATCACCGGCACCACGGTCGACAGGTCGCCCCGGACCTCCAGCGCGTGCTCCAGCGCCACGATCATCTGGTAGCCGATGGTGGCCTGGGTCTGGGCGACGCACCAGTCCAGCGGCATGGGCGGGACGACGTCGGCCGCCAGCTCGTTCTTCAGGAGCAGGTTGCCCACCTGCGGCCCGTTGCCGTGGGTGATCACCACCTCCCTGCCCTCCACGATGAGGTCGGCGATCAGGTCCATCGCGCGGCGGATGTTGCGTGTCTGCTCCTCTGCGGTGCCGCCGGTCCCGGCGGGCGCGATGGCGTTGCCGCCCAGCGCGATCACGGTGCGCTGCCGCCCGCGACCGTCAGGGTCGCGCGCCGCCGTCGCCGGTCGCGGTCGGCTCACGCCGCCTCGCCGGGCGGAGGACCCTCGGGGTCCAGCAGCGGGTCGGGGCCCGACAGGCCCCGCTCGGCGTCGCTGCCCGGGATCACGTTGTCGAGGAACAGCCCCAGGATCGCCGCCACCGAGATGCCGCTGCCGAAGATGCTGCGCGCCAGGTTGGTGGTCCACGTCGCGCCGAGGAACGTCCAGTCGGGCGGCAGCTGGCTCATGAAGTCGGGCACGACCAGGCCCATGAACAGGATGAAGCCGGCGATCAGCAGGTTGCGCTGCGACGTCATGTCCGCGCGCTGCAGGTTGGTCAGGCCGACGGCCGCGATGAGCCCGAACAGCGCGAGGTACACCCCGCCGACGACCGGCGTCGGGATGGTCGCGATGATCGCACCGAACTTGGTGATGAAGCCCAAGACGATCAGCGCGCCGGCGCCGATGAGGACCACGGCCCGACTGGCGACCCGGGTCAGCCCGATCAGCCCGATGTTCTCGGTGTACGACGTCGATGCGAACCCGCCGACGAGGCCGGTGACGAAGCAGCCCAGGCCCTCGCTGCCGATGCCGCGGTTGATCTGCCTGCGGGTCGGCTCGCCCAGGCCGGTGACGCGCGCGATCGCGTGGTAGTCACCGAACGACTCGATCATCGAGGCGAGGTAGGCGGCGAGCACCGCGATCGTGAAGCCGACGTCGAAGACCGGGGCGCCCCACGGGAGGAACAGGGACCGCTCCCCCACCACCGACCGGAGCCACGGTGCGCCCGCGAAGGCGTCGCCGATGGCGGCGAAGCTGACGTACGCCCGGTTGGCCTCGGTGATCACGCCGAGCTCGCTGAGGAGCAGCGCGATCACGTACGTGCAGACGACGGCCAGCAGGATCGGGAAGACCGCGATGAGCCGCGAGCTGCGTGACAGCACCAGCGAGAACAGGAAGATCAGCCCGACGGTGACCAGCGCGATCCACCAGTTGCCCGCGGCAGCCACCGAGCCGTCGTCAGCGAACTGCGTGTTGACCTGCAGCGTCGCGGCGTTGAACAGCGACAACCCGATCAGGGCGATCACGGGGCCGATGACGATGGGCGAGATGAAGCGGCGGATCACGCCGAACACCCCGCTGAAGCCGACCGCGGCCTCGATCACCGCCCCGACCAGGATCGCGCCGGCGATGTAGGGCATGGCCGTGATGCCCTCGTTGGCACCGATGATCGCGAAGAACGGCCCGAGGAACGCGAACGACACCCCCTGCACGATCGGCAGGCGCGAGCCGATCACGACCTGCAGGATCGTCGCGATCCCCGACGCGATGAACACCGCGCTGATCAGGATGGCGATCTCGGTGGTGTCCATCCCCATCGCCGGCCCGAGCAGCAGCGGGACCGCGATGGTCGCGCCGAACATCGTGAGGACGTGCTGGAGTCCGAGCCCGAGCGCCTTCGGGAACGGCCTCGGGACGTCGTCCAGGCCGTAGGCCAGGTCCATCTGGTCAGCGGGCGTCGTTGCCATGCCTGCCTCCTCCGCGTGCGCGGATCAGTTGGGACGGCGACCGCCGGTGGCGGTCGCGGGGATCGGCTCGGGAACGAGGATCTCGGAGGTGATGGTGGTGGTCGCGACCCGTCCGCCGTCGCGCAGCACGTGCCGCGGCGGGCGGTGCCGGGTGAGCACCTCGTGGGCGTCGGCGCCGTCGAGCACCACCAGGTCGGCGGGCGCCCCCACGGCCACGGCGCGTCCACCCAGCCCGAGCGCCCGGGCCGGGTGGGCGGTGATCATGTCGAGCAGGCGCTCCATGCCCGCCGGTGTCGTCAGGTCCAGGGCGTGGGCCGCCAGCATGGCGACCTCCAGCAGGTCGTGGCGCCCGAACGGGTAGTAGGCGTCGGCGACGTCGTCCTGGCCGAGCGCCACCGGCAGCCCCGCGTCGAGCAGCGTCACGACCGGCAGCGCCAGCGGCCCGGTGTGGGGGTTGGTCACGAACGCCACGCCGGCACGGCGGGCCAGGCGGACGAGGCGCTCGACCCGTGGGCGGGGGTACAGGCCGATGGCCCGCGCGTGGCAGGCCGTGACCCTGCCGGTCCAGCCCACCTCGACCGCGGCGACGGCCAGCATCGCGGTCGTCTGCAGCCCGGCGTCGCCGGCGTCGTCGGTGAGCATGGCGACGTCGCGGTCGTACCGTGCCGCCAGCGCGAGCATGGCGTCGACGTGCGCGCGTGCCTCGGCGTCGGTGTCCTCGATCCACGGGATCCCGCCGACCACGTCGGCCCCGAGCCGGAGGGCCTCCTCCACCACCTCCGCGGCGCCGCGATCGCGCAGCACGCCGTCCTGGGGGAACGCGACGACCTGGACGTCGACCAGGCCGCGCAGCTCGTCGCGCAGCGCCAGCAGCGGCCGCACGCCCCGCAGGCCCGCCCGCGTGTCGGTGTCGGCGAAGGCCCGGACGTGGGTCACGCCGTGCCGCAGGCCGTCGAGCAGGACGCCGCGCGCACGCCCCGTGATCGTCGCCTCGTCGTACGTGTCCTTGACCGCCGACGCCAGCTCGATGGCGCCGGCCGCCCCGCCCATCCCGCCGGCGGCGTAGGCCGCCCTCGCGGCACCGGAGGTCGCCCGCCACGTGTGCACCTTGTCGAGGTGCAGGTGCGCGTCGACGAACGACGGCAGCACCAGGTCGCCGTCGGCCTCGAGCACCTCACGGCCGTCGAGCGGCGCCTCGCTGATGGCGGCGATCCGGCCGTCGCTGACGCCGATCGACCGCACGTCCCCCGTCAACGGGCGCTCGACGCCCCTCCGCAGCCGCGCCTCGCGGATCACCAGGTCGTGGGCGGTCATCGCTGCCGCTCCAGGCGACGGGGACCCGTGCCGGGCCGTCGGCGGTGCCCGCCGGGGTCGGGGGTGGCGATCGCGTCCTGCAGGGTCCGGGGCTCCTCAGCTCACGTCGACGATGGCGGCGACCGGTCCGCCGCCGGGGGGTCCCTGGTGCTGTGCGCCGACCGAGACGAACACGGCCGGGTCGCCGACCGCGGCGGCGGTCACGCCGCCGACCGCGCCCTTGCTGTGGCGGTGCCAGTGCACGTCGCTGTCGTCGAGCATGATCTGGCGGCGGCCCCGGAGCCTGGCGTCCGGGGCGGCTTCGCACTTGAGGAACACGTTGACCAGCCGGTCGCCCAGGTCGTCGGGGTGCGGGCGCTCCGGCAGGTCGAGCCCCGCCGAGCGGATGGCGTCGTAGATGCCGTCGAAGTCGAGCGCGTCGCGCATCACCGCGTGGCCGATGCGCAGGTCGCCGCCGGCGCCGGGCGCGTTGCCCACCAGCACGATCTGGGCGCGGTCGAGCTCGACGCCCGACGAGCAGGAGGCCACCGAGGAGTACAGCTCCAGGTCGTGTCCGATCGCGGCCGCGTCGGGCATCTCGATCTCGCCGAGCCCGACGGCGATCCCGAGGCCCGTGGTGCCGTTGGACATGTCCATCGACTGGTGGATGTCCTCGCTGAACACCGTCTCACCGCGCGACTTCGCCTCGTTGATGGTCTCCATCGTCAGCAGCGGCGTCTTGGTCTGGACGTAGTGGACCTCAGCCGGGTCGGTGATGCCGGCGATCTGCATGGCGTTGCGTACGCCGTCGGCGACCTTGGACACCATGGCGGGCCGGCCGATGTCCTCGGGCAGGATCACGTCGCTCATCGCGATGCCGACGGCCAGGCGGGCCTCGTCGTCGGGCCCGGTCCCGTCGGTCCGGGCGAACACCGTCGCGTGGGGGGTAATGACGCCGTCGCAGCCACCCGACCACACCATTGGGACCTGCTCCACCTCGTCCGGCGACC